>JAPXRJ010000149.1:0-7674 GCA_033813615.1 Microthrixaceae bacterium
CGAGGTCCGTCCGGAGACGACGGCCCTTCTGCACGCGCTGAGGGTCTTCGCGCCGGATGGGTGGGCTGACAAGATCGCCGAGGGGCTTGCCCGTCGGCCGACGCCCTCGCTGCCGGCGTGGATCTCCTCGATCGGCGAAGCCGATGTGACCGGTGTGTGGTCCCGCAGCGTTGAGCCCGTCACCCACGCCGACTCGGAGGGCGACTCGGGCGCCGAGGACCACAGCGACACCGAGGACGTCTTCGTCGGTGTCCGCTGGCCGACCGGCCAGGAGCTCACGCTCATCGTGCACGTCGACCGGCATCCGGTGGCAGTGGTCCACGACGTCCTGCTCGCACGAGCCGGTGTCGAGGCCGTGAAAGAGGTGGTCGTGGCCGAGGACGGGCGGACGACGTTCGTCCGGGTCGACCCGATCGAGGCTCGCGGCCGGCTCATTCCTGCGGTGCAGCGCTGGGAGACGACCGAGCCGGTCACGCTGAGCGACGACTGGCCGTCCAAGCGTCCACTGCTGCTGTGGCTGCTGTCGACGTTGCCGGACGACGGGTCCGAGTCCGAGCGGGCGCAGTCCATCGCCGGTCAGACCGAGTTGCATCCTGCGGTGGCGGCCCTCGCCGACCGCCTGCCGATCGGCGACGAGCCGATCGAGGTGAGCGTCCGTTGGGCGAGCATCGACGCCGAGCTGCGCGGGGTGGGACTGGGCGATGCGCTCGTCGATCGCATCACCGCTCACGCGGAGCTGGTCGCGCACCTGGACGCGTGGAATGCGACGATCACCGAGATCGACGACGGCGCCGGCTTCCGCGACGCGGTCGCAGTGGCGGCCGACGCCGACACCACGTTCGCGCTCCTCACCGCGTGCAACCCGATGACGGTCGAGTTGTCCGACGACGAGAACGACCGGCGCAACCGGCTGCTGCTGGCGGAGATCGACCCCGCGCTGCCGTCGGTCGGCCGCTCGATCGATGGGAGCTGGTCAGAGCTCGGCTTCGCCATGCCGATGGGGCCAGCGGCAGTGGAGTCCGCGCAGCGCTTCGGCCAGGCCGCGATCTTCGTGGTGTCGCCGGGCGGGAGAGAGGTGCTCGTGCTCGTCGGAGCGGCGCCGAGCGCGCTCGTCGAGGCTGCGGGATGATCCGAATCGGGAGCACGCTGCGATGAACTTCCGGAAGGTCGCGGTGACGTTGGGTGCGGCAGCGGCCGGAGTTGCCGGGTGGGACCTGCTGCAGCGCCAGCACTCGATCCTGCGGAACTACCCGCTCGTCGGCCACCTGCGGTTCGTGTTGGAGAGCATCGGGCCGGAGCTCCGCCAGTACATCGTCACCGACAACGACCAGGAGAAGCCGTTCAGCCGCGACCAGCGCCGCTGGGTCTACACGTCGTCGAAGTCGATCAACCGCTACTTCGGCTTCGGGACCGACAACGACCTCGAGCGCATGCACAACTACGTGATCGTGAAGCAGTCGGCGTTCCCGGAGCCCACACCTCCGGATGGCCAGGACCACCCGGACCCGACCGTCGCGCTGCCTGCGGCCAAGGTGCTCGGAGCTGCGCACGATCGCGCACGTGCCTTCCGCCCATCGTCGGTGGTCAACGTCTCGGCGATGAGCTTCGGTTCGCTGAGCGCCGCGGCGGTGCAGGCGCTCAACCAGGGTGCGGCGCTGGCCGGGGCCCTGCAGACCACAGGAGAGGGCGGTGTGTCACCTCACCACCTGCACGGCGGCGACCTCGTCTGGCAGATCGGTACGGGATACTTCGGCTGCCGCGACGAGGACGGCCGATTCAGCTTGTCGCGGCTCGTCGACCAGGCGGCCGCAGCGCCATCGATCCGTGCCATCGAGATCAAGCTCAGCCAGGGCGCCAAGCCGGGCATGGGCGGGATGCTCCCAGGCGCCAAGGTGACGCCGGAGATCTCGGCGATCCGCGGCATCCCGGTCGGCGTCGACTGCCGGAGCCCAGCGCGACACACCGCCTTCGACGACGTCGATGGACTGCTCGACCTGGTCGAGTCGATCGCCGAGTCGACGGGGCTGCCGGTCGGGATCAAGTCCGCCGTGGGGGACACGGGGTTCTGGGTCGACGTCGCGACCCGCATGGCCGCCACCGGGCGTGGCGTCGACTTCGTCACGATCGACGGCGGCGAAGGAGGGACCGGTGCCGCTCCGCTTGTCTTCAGCGATCACGTGTCGCTGCCGTTCAAGTGGGCGTTCCCGCGCGTGTACCGGGCCTTCGCCGACCAGGATCTGCATCAGGACGTCGTGTTCATCGGCTCGGGCAAGCTGGGTCTACCGGAGAACGCGCTGCTGGCCATGGCGATGGGCTGCGACATGGTGAACGTCGGGCGGACCGCCATGTTCTCGATCGGTTGCATCCAGTCCCAGCGCTGTCACACCGGTCGCTGCCCCACGGGCGTGGCCACGCAGTCGCAGTGGTTGCAGCACGGGCTCGACCCCACGCTCAAGTCGGTGCGTTGCGCCAACTACCTGGCCACGGTGCGCTTCGAGCTGCTGGCACTCGCCCGTGCGTGCGGACGGGTGCACCCGGCGCTGGTGCCCTTGGATGCGCTCGAGCTGCTCGACGTCGACCTGCGTTCGGTTCGGGTGGATGAGTTGTTCGGCTACGAACCGGGTTGGGGGCTCCCGAGCGACGCTGATGTCGCGAACATCACCGATCTGATGACCAGAGCGGAGCGGGGCGCGTCGACGTAGCGTCGTTCGCATGGCGGACCCGCCACCGTCCGATCGCCCCCCACGCCGTCGCCGGGACCGACGCGCGTCCGACGCCACGTCGCGACGACGTCGGATGGTCGACAGGGACATCGCCGCGCGCGACGTGCGGGACGCCGCGGTGCTGGCGGCCATGGGCGCTGTGCCTCGCGAGCGGTTCGTGTCCGTCGACCTCGCGGATGTCGCCTACGAGGACCGGCCCCTGCCGATCGCCGACGGTCAGACGATCTCCCAGCCGTTCATCGTCGCTCTCATGACCGAGGCGGTCGAGATCGGTCTCGGCGGCCGGGTGCTGGAGGTGGGCGCGGGCTCGGGGTACGGGGCCGCCGTGGCGAGCCGTGTGGCGGACGAGGTGTGGACGATCGAGCGCCATGAGGTCTTGGCGCTCGGCGCGGCGGATGTGCTGCGATCCCTCGGCTACGACAACGTCCACGTGGTCCACGGTGACGGCACGCTCGGGATCCCCGAGGCGGCGCCGTTCGACGCGATCATCGTCACCGCGGGCGGACCCGCCGTGCCCGAGGCGCTGCTGGCGCAGCTCGCCGACGGTGGACGGCTGGTGATGCCGGTCGGATCCGATGGCACGAGCCAGGAGCTGGTCCGGGTGCGTCGGACGGGGAATCGCTTCCCCGAGGAGGACCTGGGCCCGGTCCGGTTCGTTCCGCTGATCGGTGAGCAGGGCTACGCACCTGGCGACGAGTAGCGGTCCGGCCGCGATCAGCGCTTCGGCCGACAGGGCGTTGTGGACCGCTCCGCAGGCGCTGTCGCGTGATCGGTGTCACGACCGCTCACGTCCCCGATGCTCTGGCCGACGTGGGTCACCATGCGCACCATTGAGACGTTTCGGCGATTCCGATCCTCGCTGCGTCGCCCGCTCGGCGCGACGACAGCGATGCTGATCGTGTCGTCGGTGCTCGTCCTCACCGGCGCGTCGCCGGCCGCCGCAGCGGTGCCGGCCCCCACGGTCGCCCTCTCGGTGCCCGAGTCACCTCTCATCGGTGAGCAGGTGGAGATGTCGGTGACGTTCTCGAACCCGTCGCCCGCGGACGTGGGCTTCGGGCCCTTCGCCGACCTGTTCCTGCCGGTCACCGGAGCGGACGGCACCTCCGGCGGAGGCCCCGACGATGGCCTGTCCTTCGTTTCGGCGACCTACCTGGGAGCGCCGGTCGCGAACCAGACGATGACGCTCGCATGCGACGGCTCCGACATCCATCCGCTGACCGGACTGCCCGTGGCGTGCCCCGCCGGATTCCGCGCCGGGGACGCGATGACGACGATGTCGTTGCCGTTCGGCTCGTTCACCTCGACCCAGCCGGCGGCGACGGTGTCGGTCGTCGCGCAGCTGTCGAGCTTCGCGGACCTGGGCCACACGTTGCCGGTCGCCGCAGTCGCCGGCTTCCGCTTCGGTGCGGACCCGCTTGCCAACCCGCTGGTCGACCCGCCGATCGTGAGCTCGCCGCCGGTGACCGCGTCGGTCACCCCCTCGCTGATCACGATCGAGAAGCGCTCCAACGCACCCGAAGCAGAGACGGCCACCGGAGCGAACTTCGCACGGTCCTGGACCGTGGCCGTCGAGCTCGCCCCCGGTCAGACCGTCACCGACCTTCGGGTCACCGACGCGCTCCCCGATTCGATCTCCTACCAGGGGACGACGAACATCAACCCGGTCGGGTCGGTGACCGACGAGCCTGCCCCGGGTGTCCACGCCGGCGAGGACGTCACCGTCACCTACCCGTCGGTGAGCAACGGAGCGAGCTTCGACGTCGACTTCTACGTCCCCGACCTCGATGCTGGCGGTGACCCGATCCTCGGGCCGTTGAACGGCTCCTCGGCGCTGGTTCCAAACGACGCGTCAGCGGTCGGCGACTGGACCCCGCTGGACCCCCGTGACCCGCCCGGCACCGACAACGCCGTGGCCGATCCGCCAGGACCGCTCGACACGATCACCGCTCGCTCCATCGCCGCCCAGAAGTCGGTGACGGTGGCCACCGACACCGGCGCCACCGGCCCGACGCCCGGCGACACGCTCACGTGGACCATCGCGGTGCAGGTGTCGGACTACTTCTCCTTCGACGACCTCGAGCTCACCGATGTCGCCGGCGACGGCCAGCACCTCGACACGGGCTTCTCGCCCACGATCTCCTACAACACCCCGGACGGTTCCGGTTCGGCGCCGCTGGGCGCGTTCTTCAGCCACGACACGAACGGTCCCGGTTCACCGGGCGGATGCGCGTCCACCGACCCAGGTGCCATCTCGATCGGCATCGACATGTCCGGCGTCCTCGCGGCGGAGCGACCGTCATCGGGCGGAACCTGGGTCGGGAACGCCCCGGGCGGCACCACCGCAACGGTCACCTACCGGACCGTCATCGACTCCGACTACCGCTGCCGGTTCGGCGGCTCAGCGGTCAACACCCGCGACGACATCTCCAACCGCGTCGAGGCGTCGGGCACCGTGGCGCGCCCCGGTGGCGGCACCGCGTCGGACACGTCGTCAGCCGACGTGACGATCGTCGCTCCGACTGCTGCGAAGACGATCTACGCCCTCAACGGCAGCACTTCCGACACCGGTCCGGCGATCACCGCCGGGGATCTCGTCACCTACCGGATCCGGGCGACGGTTCCGCTGACGAACGTGCTCGGCTACGACATCACCGACTACCTCCCGCTACCGACCTTCGACATCCCGTCGGGTCCGACTCCGTTCACCAACCTGATGAGCTCAGGCCCGCAGTCTCCCGGTCCGTTCACCCCGACGGCGTGGTCGGTGGCGTTGGGTCCGGACGACACGTTCAGCTCGACGACCGGTGACGTGGCTGCGCTGTCGACCGACGACGCCGGCAACTCGGTGACGATCGACTACCCCGACTACCAGGCTGCGCCAGGTACGACGGGCACGATCCAGGACGTCCTCATCACCGTCGTCGCCAACGACCAGCCGTTCGCCGACGGCCTGCTCCTGACCAACCAGGCCAGGCTCACCTCCGAGAACTCGCCGTCGGTGACGGTGTCCACCGACGCGATCGTGCAGGTGACCCTGACCCAGCCGGAGCTCACCATCACCAAGGGCGTCGTCGCGACCAACCGTCCGTCGGCGACGTTCAGCCCGACGCAGGTCGGACCCGCCGGAGTCGCGTGGTCTGCCCCGGGGTCCGCCGGGGCCCGCTTCTCCGGCGGGCCGCTGAACTCGACGACCCTCGCCTCCCACGCCGTGGACTCGAACGTCGTCGGTCTCGACGGCGGTGACACGGTGACCTTCGCGATCGTCGTGGAGAACGTCGGATCCGGCATCCGAGGTGCGTTCGACGTCACCGTTGCCGACACGATCCCGACCGGACTGTCCGAGCCCGCAGGTGGCTGGAACCTCTCGGTCACGAACGGCATCGGTACGGCGTTGTCGTTCACCGGCACCACGCCGGCGAGCGTGGAGCTCGTCGATCCGTCGCCGACCGTCGGATCGCTGACGCCGGCGAACCCCACCTCGGGCACCAACGTCGCGGTCATCACCTTCGATGCGACGCTCGACGGCTCCGTCGACATGGCCGAGCTGCTGTCGAATCTGGCCGCCGTGTCGAACTACTCCGGCTCGCAGTCCGGACCGAACTTCGTGCAGGCTCCCATCGACGACACGGCGACGGTGCGGGTGGCGTCGCCCGGGATGGCCAAGAACGTCGTCGCCACCGCCATCGGAGGCCTGGCGACGACGCCGACGAGCCTCGAGCTGCCGATCGGTTCGACAGCGACGTACCGGGCGACGATCACCGTCCCCGAGTCGACGACGAGCGGGTTCAGCGTCCGCGACACCCTGGACTCCGGGCTGGCGTTCGTGAGCTTCAACTCGATCACGGCGTCGCCGGCGCTGAGCACGTCGGTGCCCGGCGGGTTCCCCGCCGTGCTGTCGGCCCCAGCGGTGACGTCGTCGGGAGCCGGTGTCACCGCGCCGGGACGCGTCGCCACGTTCGACTTCGGGACGCTCACCAACGCCAACAGCGACAACGCAACGGCGGAGACCATCGAGATCACCTACACGGTGGTGCTGTTGAACGCCCCGACCAACACGACTGGAGCGGCGCGCAACAACTCGATCCAGGCGCGCGTCGCGGGTGCGAACGTCGGTTCGGCGGCTTCGGCGAGCGATGTCCGGGTGAACGAACCGGCGCTGTCGGTGGCGAAGTCGGTGACGCCGAGCGTGGCCGACGCCGGTGACACCGTCACCTTCACCATCGTGGTGAGCGCGTCGTCCGCGACGCGCACGATCACCGCCCACGACGTCGCGCTCGCCGACACGCTCCCTTCCGGTCTGAACTACGTCCCGGCCAGCTTCACCCACGTCTCGGGGGTGGTCCCGGCGGCGATGTCCGATGCCGGCGGTGCACTGACATCGTCGTGGGTGACGTTGGCTCCGGGCGCCACCTCGACGTTCAGCGTCCAGGCGGTCGTCGGTGACGACGCCGCATCCGGCGGGGCGTCGGTGACGAACTCCGCTGCGGTCACCTGGAGCAGCATCGCGGGACCGCAGGGCAGCTCGCTCAGCCCGTACAACACCTTGGGCGTTCAGCGCACGGGGTCGAGCACCGACGTCGGCGGGGCTGCGAACACCTACAGCAGGACCGGCACCGCGTCGGTCACGGTGAACCAGTCGCAGATCGCCAAGTCGCTCACGTCGAGCTCGTCCACGGCGACGAACGGTGCGAACGTGACGATCGGTGAGACGGCCACGTTCTCGCTGGCCGTGACCGTCCCCGACGGGAACCTCGGCGACGTCACCGTCACCGACCTGCTGCCGGCTGGGCTCACCTACGTGCCGGGCTCGGCGACGCTGGACCGCGGGTCGTTCGCCGGCACGTGGACCGGGTCGCCGACGCTTCCGGCAGCGCAGACATCCGGCAACAACATCAGCTTCGTGTTCGAGGACATGGCGGTGGCATCCGGTCCCGGTGCGGCGGACAACTCC
>JAPXRJ010000150.1:0-7672 GCA_033813615.1 Microthrixaceae bacterium
GATGGGGATGTCGAGCTCGCCCGACCAGATGCCGGGCATGCAGACGCCCCAGGCGATGGACGAGCTCGAGGGCGCGTCGGGTGCCCGGGTCGAGGAGCTGTTCATCCCGATGATGATCGATCACCACAAGGGCGGGGTCCACATGGCGGCCTATGCCGCGGAGCACGCGTCGGATCCCCGGGTGCGCGACCTGGCCGGGCGGATCGTCCAGCAGCAGCAGGGCGAGATCGCCGACTTCGAGCGCGCTGCACAACGTCTCGGCATCCAGCTGTAGCAACGCGCCGGTTCTGTTCCTGGATATGAGCGCTTTCGCGCGTGAATCCTGGAACAGAACCGGCGGGTGGGATCGGTCAGCGGAACCGGTAGCGGATCGGTAGGTGCTTGACCCCGGACACGAAGTGGCTCTGGGCCCACGACGCCTCGCCGATCGGTTCGATGTCGGTCACCTGGTCGGTGAGTCGCCGCATGAACGCCCTCAGCTCGCTGCGGGCGAACTGCGAGCCGAGGCAGAAGTGGGCGCCGACGCCGAACGACAGCAGCTTGTCGGCGTCGGGTCGGTCGACGTCGAAGCGCATCGGGTCCTCGAAGACGTCCTCGTCGCGGTTGGCGGACGGGTAGCAGAGCAGCACCCGGCCATCCGCGGGGATGTCCACGCCCCGGATGGTCGTGTCCTGCGTCGGATAGCGCAGGAAGTGCCGGACCGGGGTGGTCCAACGGATCATCTCGTCGCAGGCCCTGGCGATCCGGTCGTCGTCGGTTCCGTGCAGGGATGCGAGCTGGTCGGGATGTTGCAGCAGGGCTTCGAGGCCGCCGGACAGGGCGAACGACGTGGTGTCGTGACCTGCGGTGGCGACGATGATGTAGTACCAGAGCCGCTCTGCGTCGCCCAACGGGCAGCCGTCGATCTGCCCGTTGGCGATGACGGTGGCCAGGTCGTCGGTCGGACACGCCCTGCGGTCGGCGGTGACCTCGTTGAAGTACTGGATGAAGTTCATCACCGACTGCATGACCCGCATCTGTGGGTCGCCGTCGGCGCCGGTGAACTCGGGGTCGTTGGCCCCGAAGATGCCCTGCGTGAGGTCCATCATCATCGGCTCGTCGGACTCGGGTACGCCGTAGATGTCCATGATCACGTGCAGCGTGTAGGGCTGGGCGATGTCGACAGCGAAGTCGCACTCCCCGCCGAGCTCGCGCATCCGCTCGATGAAGCGGTCGGCGATCTCGTCGATCCGGGGCTGGCGGTGCTTGACCGCCGCCGGCTTGAACCAGTCGTTGGTGACCTTGCGGTGATCGGTGTGCTCGCGGTCGTCGAGCTGCACCAGCGAGCGGGGCACGAACCCGTTGGCCATCGCCTCTGCGATCGCCATGTCAGGGCCGAGCACCGACTCGACCGTGTTCTTCCAGCAGGCGTCGTCGCGAGAAACGGCGAACACGTCTTCGTGGCGCAGCAGCACCCAGAACGGTCGGTAGCCGTCGTCGGACACGCGCAGCACCGGGTCGGTGCGCCGCAGCTCCGCGACGCGGTCGTGCCAGGCCGCCATGTCCGACCACCGGTCGGGGAGGTGGAACAGGCCTCCGGCACCGGCATCGGTCGTCGTCACGGGCATCGGTGCGTCCCTCCGATCTCGGGCGGTTCCGTCGAGGGTACCCGTCGCCATCGTCTCGGCCGTCCCCATCGTCTCGGTCCCGCGTGGAGCGATCAGAAAACAACCTGCACACCTGTGCAGTTATGCTGTCGGCGATGGTCGACGGACGGCGCGAGCGGGGAGAGGCGAGCCGGCGGGCGATCCTCGCAGCCGCCTCGGCGGTGATCGTCGACGCCGGCGTGTCCGGCCTCACCCACAGGGCGGTGGCAGAGCGCGCCGGGGTGCCGCTGGCTCGGGTCAGCTACCACTTCCCGACCGTCGACGACCTCCTCGCCGCGGCGACGACCCAGTACCTCGACGACTTCGACGCCCGCCTCGCGGCCATGGCCGCCGCCACCGTCGCCGAGGCGCGGGACGTCCTCGACGCGTGCACCGACTTCCTCCTGGAGCTGACGGGGCCCGGGTCGGCCGAGTTCCTGGCCGTGGTGGAGGTCCGCCTGGCGCTGCACCGTCGCGGCAAGGTCGCGGACGACGGCCACGTGATCGGGGTCCTGTGCTCACTCGGGCTCGATGCCGACGTGGCGGGTTCGGTGCTGGCCTCGCTGTTCGGCTTCGCCGTGCTCGTCGCCACCACCGACGTGGAGGTGACCCGGGAGCAGGTGCGGTCCCACGTGCGGTCGACCATCGCCGGCCACGACCTACCGATCGGAAGCGAGGTCACGTCATGACGACCACCGACTCCAGGGTCCGAGCAGCGGGAGCGCCGCTCGGGCCCGGATCGATCCTGTGGCGGATCGCCGGCGACCCGCGGAGCCTGATGACGGGCTCCTCGGCCGGACTCATGCAGCTGATGCTGCCCGGTCTCGGTGCCGGCGTGACCGACCACTCCAACTTCTTCGACGACCCGTACGACCGGATCTTCCGGTCCATCCCCTACATCTGGCGGTCGATCTTCTCCGAGGCCGACGCCGCCGACCGCAACGGCCGGACGATCCGGGACTTCCACCCCGACATCAAGGGCACCGACCACCACGGGAACCGCTACCACGCGCTCGACCCCGACATCTTCTGGTGGGCGCACGCCACCTTCACCTGGGAGTTCTTCCGTGCGTGGGAGCTGCTCTTCCCGGGACGGCCGTCGCGGGCGCAGCAGGAGCAGCTCTATGCGGAGACCGTGACCTGGTATCGGCGCTACGGCGTCAGCGATCGGGCCGTGCCCGCCACGCTCGACGAGTTCCGCACCCGCTTCGAGCACATCTGCGCCCACGACCTCGAGCTCACGCCCGCGGTCAGCTGGGTGCTCGACCCCAGCACCAACCCGGGTCCGGGCCAGACGCCGCGCCTTCCAGGCCCGCTGGCGGTGCTCGACGGCGTCGTCCGGGACCTCTCCGCCGACGTGCTCCGGTTGATGGTCTACGGCTCCATGCCCGACATCGTCCGCCGGCGGTTCGGGTTCCGCTGGACCAACGTCGACCGAGCCCGCTTCTCGTCGCTGTGCCTCGCCCTGCAGGGATCCGGCCCTGCGATCCGGCTCGGTCTGCTGTCGCAGGCCTGGCCGAAGGGCACACCGCACCTGGACCCGGCCGATCACCGCCGGGTGGTCGTGGCGGGGGAGACCTGACCCGCGGACGGTCCTGGCGGGTCAGCCTTCGAGGCCGCGCAACATGGCGGTCTGGTTGATCACGGCGACGTGGCTGCCGTCCTCGCTCCAGAGGTGCGCGATGCCGGTCGCCAGCCCGTTGCCGACGTGGGTGCAGTAGGAATCGATGCCCACCCACGTCCCGCGGATCGGTGCGAGCACCTGGAGGTCGATCTGCAACGACACGCTGCCGACGGGCTCCGCGCTGTCGCCGAGCGCGACGACGAGTGCGGAGCCGAGCGCATCTCCGGGGATCGCCAGGAGCGCCGGGTGCCAGTGATCGCCCGGGGGTGCCGGCGGGTCGTTGAACCGGAACCACATCGCCATCCGGGGCAGCGGCGACGGCTCGGCCACGGCGGCGGCTCCCGACGCGACGTGCCACGCGGTGTTGTCGAGGAACCCGAGCGGGAACTCGTTCTCGATCGTCTCGCCCTCTGCCGTCGCGCTGGGCGATTCGCTCAGCTCCGGCGGACGCGGCACCGGCGCGACCAGTGGGCCGGCCATGGACGGGTCGGTGAACACGGCGGTGACCGCCACGTTCACGGCACCGTCGGATCCGGTTGCGTCGCGCAGCGTCCCGAGGACCTGGGCGCCGCGTCGTCCGTCGCGCAGCACCTCGACCCGCGTGGTGACCGGGCCGCACGCCACCGGTCGGCAGAAGGTCGCGCTCGCGCTCGCCAGGTGGAGGTCGCTGCGGTCGAGCACCGACGCCATGGCCCGCAGCGCCGCGGCCATGACGACGCCGCCCTGGGCGAAGTAGAGACCCCAGGCGTCGGTGATCACCGAGTGCACGAGCGTCGCGTCGGCCTCGTCGAGCGACGGCGCGGTGTCGGTGAGGATGTTGGGCGTCGTCATGGGCGTCCGCCATTGTCGTCGATCCAGGTGGCGACGAGCTCGATGAAGCCGGGAGCCGCACCGATGTGCCCGGTGAGGACCAGGTCGAGGTCCGGGTGGCGGTCGCGGGCTGCCGCCACGATCGCCGGGATGTCGCGCTCGACGTGGTTGCCGACGTGCACGAACAGCGGCAGCACCGTCACCCGGATGGCGCCGGATCGCACGGCGTCGTCGATGGCCTCGCCGATCGCGGGCTCGGAGATCTCCAGGAACGCCGGGAGCACCGTGGTCGCCGTGCGCTCGGCCACGGCGTTGCACAGCGCTGTGTGGTCCGCGACCACACGGGGGTTTCGGCTGCCGTGCGCGACCAGCAGCGTGATCGAAGCGGGGTCGGTCGTGGCCATCGGGCCACGGTACGGTCCGCGCCCGTGAGCGACAACGGCGGGCCGTCCGACGCGAGCGATCCGAGCGATCCGGTCGTGCTCGGCGTGGGCCCGCATCCGCTGCCGTGGCCCGACGATGCGCGCCTGGACCCCGAGCTGCTGGCCACCGGCGATCGGCGCAACGTGGTCGACCGGTACCGGTACTGGAGCGTCGAGGCGATCGTGGCGGACCTCGACACATGTCGTCACGACTTCCACGTGGCGATCGAGAACTGGCGTCACGATCTCAACATCGGGACGGTGGTCCGAAACGCCAACGCGTTCAACGCCGCGGGCGTGCACGTCGTCGGCCGGCGCCGCTGGAACCGCCGGGGGGCGATGGTGACCGACCGCTACGTCCACGTCGAGCACCACGCCGCCATCGGCGATCTCGCGGCCCGGGCAGACGAGCTCGACCTGTCGGTCATCGGCATCGACAACCTGGGTGATGATCACCCGGTCGGGTCGTTCCCGCTCGACGCATCGCCGTTGCCGCGGCGGTGCTTGCTGCTCTTCGGCCAGGAGGGAACCGGGCTGTCGCCCGATGCCGTCGCCGCGTGCGTCGAGGTGCGGGAGATCCCGATGTTCGGCTCGACCCGGTCGATCAACGCCGGAGTGGCATCGGGGATCGCCATGCACGCATGGGTGCGAGCCCACGTCGCCGACGGGTGATCGAGCCCTCTCGATCACCCTTGGCAGATATACCCCCAGGGGGTATCATCACGGCATGACCACGGAGCTCGACCTCGACCTGACCGGGATGACGTGCGCGTCGTGCGCCAACCGCGTCGAGAAGAAGCTGAACCGGCTCGACGGCGTCGACGCCACCGTGAACTTCGCGCTCCACCGGGCCCGGGTGGCCTACGACCCGGACCAGGCCGACGTCGACGACCTGGTCGACGCGGTCCGCTCTGCGGGCTACGACGCGGCACCCGCACCGTCGCCGGATCACGGCGCCGGCGCTCACGAGATGCCGGAACACGACGCAGCCGACGAGCACTCGATGGCGGCCCACGACCACGGCCCGACCGACGACGCCGGCGTCACCGCCCTGCGCAACCGGTTGCTGATCTGCGCAGCGCTGGCCACCCCTGTCGTCGCGATCGCCATGGTCCCGGCCCTGCAGTTCCGGAACTGGCAGTGGCTGCTGCTCACCCTCGCCTCCCCAGTGGCGATCTGGGGTGCGTGGCCCTTCCACCGCGCGGCCTGGAACGCGGCGCGCCACGGGACGACGAGCATGGATACGCTCGTGTCGGTCGGCGTGCTCGCCGCCTACACCTACTCGGTGGTCGCCCTCTTCTTCGGCGAGGCGGGCTCGCCGCACATGGCCGACATGCAGATGTCGACATCGCTGTTCAGCGCACCGACCGGCGGGCTCGACCACACCTACCTGGAGGTCGCCGCCGCGGTTCCCACGTTCATCCTCCTCGGCCGCTACCTGGAGGCCCGGGCCAAGCGAAGCGCCGGTGCCGCGCTGCACGCGCTGCTCTCGCTCGGCGCGCGGGACGCGTCGCTCCTGGTCGACGACGGGCACGGCGGCGTGATCGAGCAACAGGTCCCAGCGGCGTCGTTGACGGTGGGCGACCGCTTCGTGGTCCGGCCGGGGGAGCGCATCGCCACCGACGGCGTGGTGGTCGACGGCGAGTCCGCCGTCGACGCCAGCATGCTGACCGGCGAGAGCGTGCCCACCGACGTGGGGCCTGGAAGCGACGTCGTCGGCGCGACCGTCAACGAGTCCGGCCGACTGGTCGTGCGGGCCACCCGCGTCGGTGCCGACACCCAACTCGCCCGCATGGCGCAACTCGTCTCCGACGCCCAGGCCGGCAAGGCCGACGTCCAACGCCTGGCCGATCGGGTGTCGGCCGTCTTCGTGCCGATCGTCATCCTGTTGTCGCTGACGACCCTGGTCGGGTGGCTGCTCGCCGGCGAGCCGGGCCGGGCGTTCACCGCCGCGGTGGCCGTGCTCATCATCGCCTGCCCCTGCGCGCTCGGCCTGGCCACGCCGGTCGCCCTGCTCGTCGGCACCGGCCGGGGCGCGCAGCTCGGCATCGTCATCAGGGGTCCCGAGGTGCTGGAGTCCACCCGCCGTGTCGACACCGTCGTGCTCGACAAGACCGGCACCGTCACCACGGGCCGCATGGAGGTCGTCGACGTCGCCGTCGCTCCCGGCACCGACGCCGACGTCGCGCTCGGACTGGTGGCATCGGTCGAAGCGGCGTCGGAGCACCCCCTCGCCCGGGCGATCGTGGCCAGGGCCGAATCTGCTGGGGCGGCGGTGGGCGTCGTCGACGGGTTCCGCAACCGGGCCGGGCTCGGCGTGGTCGGCACCGTCCACCCCGCCGGTACCGACGGCGGCGCAGGGACCGGATCGCCTGTCGAGGTGGTCGTCGGTCGACCCGGCCACCTCGTCGAGCAGGGCTTCGACCAGCCCGACGAGCTCACGACGCTCGTCGATGACCAGGGCGCGCTCGGCCGCACAGTCGTCGCCGGCGGCTGGGACGGCAAGGTGCGGATCCTGCTGTCGGTCGCCGATGGGCCCAAGGAGTCCTCGGCGCAGGCGGTCGCCGAGCTGAAGGCGTTGGGTCTGGAGCCGGTGCTGCTCACCGGGGATGCCGAGGCACCGGCTCGGGCTGTGGCCGCCCAGGTGGGCATCGACACCGTGGTGGCCGGCGTGCTGCCCGAGGGCAAGGTCGACGAGGTGCGACGGCTGCAGGAACAGGGTCGGGTGGTGGCGATGGTGGGCGACGGCGTGAACGACGCCGCGGCGCTGGCCACCGCAGACCTCGGCATCGCCATGGGCACCGGGACCGACGCGGCGATCGAGGCGTCGGACCTGACGCTGGTCACCGGCGACCTGCGAGCCGCACCCGACGCGGTGCAGCTGTCGCGCCGGACGCTCGGGACGATCAAGGGCAACCTGTTCTGGGCGTTCGCCTACAACGTCGCCGCGTTGCCCGTCGCCGCCGCGGGCTGGCTGAACCCGATGCTCGCCGGCGCGGCGATGGCCTTCTCCAGCTTGTTCGTGGTGCTGAACTCGTTGCGCCTCAAGCGCTTCCGGCCGACGCGTTGAGCAGCGAGGCCTCCACATCGTCCGAGTCGCCGTGCTCGACGGTGAACGCGACCTGCTGACCGAACGCGACTTCGAGCTGGTGGCCGTCGGGGTCGACGATGATCCCGTAGTAGCCGACGGG
>JAPXRJ010000151.1:0-7655 GCA_033813615.1 Microthrixaceae bacterium
GTACGTGACCGCCGACGACCGCACCCGCGACGACGCAGCGGAACGCCTGGCCGCCGTGAACGTCGCCTACCACGAGCTCGAACGCACCCGCCGAGCGGTCTGAACGGCAGGGGTCTGAACGACACCGGGTCTGAACGACACCCGAGTCGATTCGGATGCCGCTCCGGCCGATCACAGGCCGAGCTCCCAGAGCTCGTCGCCGACTGCGTCGCCGTAGCGCTTGACCGCCAGCTCGGCCTCGGCGTCGCGGCCGTCGGTGATCACGATCGCGCCGTGGGCGATCGAGCGGAGCCATCCGTCGCGCCGCTGCAGCGACGATCGCCTGCCCTCCACGTCGACCGGTCGCCGGCGCTCCAACGTCACCGAGCGCTCCGCCGAGGTGACCAACCGGGCGAAGGCCGCCTGGTCGGCTTCCGGTCGCTCACCCAAGGGGTCCGGATACGGCAGCACCGCCACGAACGGCACGTCGGCCAGCATGGCCGAGCGAGCACCGAGCTCCTCCGAACCCGGCCGCAGACCGGTGAGCACGACCAGATCGGCGTGGAGGGAACGCTGCGCCTCCAGGATCTCGGCGAGCTTGCGCTCCAGGGCGGCACCGGCGTCGGTGCGCCCCAGGTGCAGGTCGCGCAGACCGGTCACCACCAGCCGCCAGCCGTCGGGCACCCGGGAGTCGCGAGTCGCAGGACCGCCCTGGCCCGAGGTCGCAGGAGCTGCGGATCTCGAACCGGCCGACCCGCGCGTGCCGGATGCTGCCGTGGCGCCTCGACCGGGTCTGTCCTGCTCTGCCAGCAGCTCCGACGACGGTGCGCCGTCACCCGAGCCGACCCGGTCATATGACGCCGCCACCGCAAGTCGGTCGACCAGGTCGTTCATGGGGTCGCCGCCGTGGCCCTTCACCCACTCCATCGAGAAGTCCGGTCGATCCCGGAACACCTCCACGAGCGGCTCCCACAGGTCCCGGTTGGCGACCGGCTTGCGTTGGGAGTTCCTCCAGTCCCTGGCGAGCCAACCCTTCCACCACGAGTCCCGCCAGCAGTTCACCACGTAGGTGGAGTCCGACACGACGACGAGCGGACCGTCGAGGGACCGCACCGCCTCGAGGACGGCTCGGACCTCCATCCGCTGGTTGGTGGTATCGGAGTCGTGACCCGATGCCCAACGTCGCCCCTCGACAGCCCAAGCCCACCCACCGGGACCGGGGTTCCCGCGACATGCACCGTCGGTGTAGGCACGGATCGGGGTCACAGCCACGACCATAGGTGGCCCAGGGTTCCGTGACGGGTCTGGCACATCTCGCTGCCGAGCGCGTCGCAGAACCGGCCGTTCGAGCGCGCTCACCCACGTGTGCCCACGTCCGTAGGCTTGTCACAGCTCCCAGTCCCCAGGAGGTCAACACGGTGATCATCGACGGGTTCGCCCACCAGCTCCCCGACATCGACCCGACCGAGACCGAGGAGTGGCTCGACAGCCTCGATGCAGTGGTCGACCAGCGGGGTGGCGCTCGGGCGCAGTACCTGATGGCCCGGCTCCTCGAACGTGCACGGGAGCGATCGATCGGCACACCGGCATCGGTCAGCACGCCGTACGTCAACACGATCCCGGTCGCCCAGGAACCTTGGTTCCCCGGTGACGAGGACCTGGAGCGGCGCATCCGTCGTCACATCCGCTGGAACGCGGCGGCGATGGTGGTCCGCGCGAACAAGCACGCCGACGGCATCGGTGGCCACCTGTCGACGTTCGCGAGCTCCGCTGCGCTCTACGAGGTCGGCTTCAACCACTTCTTCCGGGGCCACTCGTTCCACGATGCCGCCGGCGGCTACCCGGGTGACGCCGTCTACTTCCAGGGTCACGCGGCCCCGGGTGTGTACGCCCGTGCGTTCCTGGAGGGCCGCCTGTCCGAGCACGACCTGGATCGGTTCCGCCTGGAGATCGACCTGCCGGGTCGCATCGGTCGCGGCCTGTCGTCATATCCGCACCCACGCCTCATGGGCGACTTCTGGGAGTATCCGACCGTGTCGATGGGCCTCGGGCCGATCCTGTCCATCTACCAGGCCCGGTTCAACAAGTACCTCGACCACCGTCAGATCGACGACGCAGCGGCAAGCCGGGTGTGGTGCTTCGTCGGCGACGGCGAGACCGACGAGCCGGAGACGCTCGGCGCGATCTCGCTGGCCGCCCGAGAGCGCCTCGACAACCTCACCTGGGTCATCAACTGCAACCTGCAGCGACTCGACGGTCCCGTCCGCGGAAACGGCAAGGTCATGCAGGAGCTGGAGGCGATCTTCCGGGGCAGCGGCTGGAACGTGATCAAGGTCGTGTGGGGTGGCCGCTGGGACGCGCTGCTCGCCCAGGACGCCGACGGCGTGCTGCTCAACAAGATGAACACGACCGTCGACGGCGAGTTCCAGCGGTACGCGATCGAGCCCGGTTCCTACATCCGCGAGCACTTCTTCGGACCCGACCCCCGCTTGCGCCGCATGGTCGAGCACCTCTCCGACGAGGACCTGGAGAAGCTCCCCCGCGGCGGCCACGACTACCGGAAGATCTACGCGGCCTACGCAGCCGCCACCGAGACCAGAGGCATCCCGACGGTGATCCTCGCCAAGACGATCAAGGGTTGGACGCTCGGCCCCGGCGTCGAGGCCCGGAACGCAACGCATCAGATCAAGAAGATGTCGGCTGAGCAGCTGATCGGATTGCGAGACCGACTCGAGCTGCAGGACGCGATCACCGACGAAGCGCTCGCCGACGGCATCCCGCCCTACGTCCGGCCGCCCGCCGACTCCGAGGAGATGCAGTACCTCCAGGGCCGCCGCGCCGTCCTCGACGGGTACCTTCCGGCCCGTCGGGTCCGCACCCGCCGCCGGCTCGCCACGCCCACTCCAGCGGTGTTCGACGAGCTGATGACCGGATCAGGCGGTCAGGCAGCCTCCACCACGACGGCGTTCACCCGCCTCCTGCGCAACCTGTGCCGCGACGGCGACTTCGGTCGCCGGGTGGTGCCGATCATCCCCGACGAGGCCCGCACCTTCGGCATGGACGCGCTGTTCCGCGAGCTGCGGATCTACGCGTCGCAGGGTCAGCTGTACGAGCCGGTCGACCACGACCTGCTGCTGTCGTACAAGGAGTCCTCGGACGGCCAGATCCTGGAGGAGGGGATCACCGAGGCCGGCGGGTTGTCGAGCTGGACCGCCGCGGCGACGTCATATGCCCATCGTGGCGTCCCGATGGTGCCGTTTTTCACGTTCTACTCGATGTTCGGCTTCCAGCGGGTGGGCGACCTGATCTGGGCTGCGGCCGATGCTCGGGCCCGCGGGTTCCTGCTCGGTGCGACCGCCGGGCGAACCACGCTCCTGGGCGAGGGCCTGCAGCACCAGGACGGACACAGCCACCTGCTGGCGTCGGCCGTGCCGGTGTGCCGCGCATATGACCCGGCCTTCGCCTACGAGATGGCAGCGATCATCCGCGACGGCATCGCCCGCATGTACCCGCCCGCCGGAGCCGAGCACGGCGAGGACGTCTTCTACTACCTGACCCTGTACAACGAGAACTACCGGATGCCGCAGATCCCCGAACCGCTGGTCGACGGGCTCGACGTGGTCGACGGGATCATCGGCGGTCTGTACCCGTGGGCGGCGGCGCCGTCGGTCGACGGCCCCAGCGCCACCGTGTTGTTCTCCGGTCCGACCTGGCAGACCGCCGTCGAAGCGCAAGGCCTGCTCGCGGAGCACTACGGCGTGGGCGCACAGCTGTGGTCGGCGACGAGCTACCAGCAGTTGCGCCTCGACGCGCTGGCGGTCGAGCGCTGGAACGCACTGCACCCGACCGCACCCCCACGCACCCCTCGTGTCACCGAGACGCTGTCGCTCTCGGCCGGCCCGGTCGTCGCCGTGTCGGACTACCTACGACTCGTTCCCGACCAGATCAGTCGCTGGGTGCCCCGGCGCTTCGCCAGCCTCGGCACCGACGGATTCGGGCGATCCGACACCCGGGCCGCGCTCCGGAGCTACTTCGAGACCGACGCGGCGCACCTGTGCGTCGCGGTGCTCGGTCAGCTGTGCGCCGATGGCGCGGTCGATGCCTCGATCGTCACCGACGCGATCACTCGGTTCGGCGTCGACCCCGAGCTCCCGGTGCCCTGGCACGGCTGATCGGAGCAAGCGGTCTGAGAGGCGGTGACGAGTCAGAACCAGCTCTGGGTGGATGCCACGATCGCCACGCCCGCTGCGAGGACCAGGCCGATCATGACGACGAGCGCCACCGGCACCCCGCCCGCGTGCTCGAAGCCCACCCGGGTGTCGTCGACGACCGCGACGGCGTCACGGGCCACCATCACCCGTGGTCGGTGGCACACGCCGCACTCGATGGCGTCGTCTCGCATGAGGAAGTGGCAATGGGGGCAGCTCTCCACGATTGCTCCTGTGACGCAGCACCGGTCAGCGGTGCGGCTCTCGATCGGTCGAGGTCAGGTCGGTGACCTCGGCAGGTGACTCCAGGGGCTTCGGTGCGTGTCGGGCCTGCCTTGAACACATCGGGGCGTTGGTCCCTGCAGGGTGGGGCGTTCGACCCGGACCACCGGGGCCGTACGGCCTGGATCACTAGGGTGATCACCCATGACCGGGCCAGCGATCCCCATCACCGGTGACGACGAGGCGGACCGGCTGCTCGAGTCGGAGCCGCTCGCACTCCTGATCGGGATGCTGCTCGACCAGCAGGTGCCGATGGAGTGGGCCTTCCGCGGTCCGGCCACGCTCAAGGACCGCCTGGGAGGCCTGCTCGACGCCGGCGCGATCGCCTCGATGTCGGAGGACGACGTGATCGAGGTGTGCAGCCGCAAGCCGGCGATCCACCGGTTCCCAGCGGCGATGGGTCGACGGATCCACGGCATGTGCACGGCGCTCGCCGACGACTACGACGGCGACGCCGCCCGGCTGTGGGCCGATGACCCGTCGGCCGACGTGCTCTACGAGCGCCTTCGCGAGCTCCCTGGCTACGGCGACGAGAAGACCCGCATCTTCATGGCGATCCTGGCCAAACGGCTCGGGATCCAACCGTCGGGCTGGGAGGCGGTCGCCGCGCCGTTCTCCGACGACGAGCCCCGCTCGGTTGCGGACGTGGACTCCGAGGCGAACCTGGTTCGGGTCCGCGAATGGAAGAAGATGATGAAGGCGGCCAAGAAGTCCAAGGCCGACACGGTCGACTGACGGGCGGACGAACCCGGGCCGAGACGGTCAGCTGCCGGCGACGACGTCGGAGATCTGCTGTCGCGCCAGCCAACCGAGCAGGACCGCGACGGCACGAGGGTCGTGGCGCAGCTCGTGTCCGGCGCCGTTGATGACACGCATCTCGGCTCTGGCGTGCGCGGCGGCGATCGCCCGTCCGTCCTCGAGTGGGGTGAGATCGTCGCTGTCGCCGTGGATCAGGAGCAGCGGCCTCGGTGCCAGGTTCGGGGCCGCGACGAGCGGACGCACCTCGCGCAGCTGCGCCGCCCACTTGTCGAAGGCCGGAGGGAAGTCCACGTCCTTGATCACGCCCACCTGACGGGCATGCAGGAGCAGTCGACGTGGGTGACGAGCCCAGTCGTCGAAGTCTGCCGGCGGAGCGAGCGCAGCGACGCCCCGCACGTCACGGTTGCGGGCACCCTCGCAGATGGCGAGCGACCCGCCCGTGCCGGTCCCGCACAGCCACACCCCGGTGACGCCGAGCGCGGTGACGTGCTCGACCGCAGCGTGCAGGTCGTCGAGCCAGCCGTTCAGGGAGAAGTCGCCGTCCGCGGTGCCGCATCCCCGGAAGTTCATCGTGAGGACGACCCACCCGAGCTCGGCGGCGATCCGATCGGCCAGCTCCGGGAACGACTTGCCCGACTGCGGACTCTCGCGTCCCCGGGTCGGGAACCCGTGGCAGAGCACGAGGCCGGGGGCCTCGTGCGTGGAGACCGGCGGCTCGGCCAGGTGCCCGCTCAGCTGCAGCGCTCCCGACCGGAAGACGTAGTCCATCACCGGAGCGTCGCTGGGACCGCGTCCCTCGGTGCCGTTCGTGGCGCTCGGATCGTCGACAGCCACGGCGACGATCGCGCTCAGGTGCCGGCGAGGTGCCGCTGCTTGGAGTAGATGCGGTACCCGCGGTTGCGTGCCTCGGCCAGCGTGTCAGGGCCGAAGCACAGATAGGTCTCGGCCGCCATGAGCTCGTCGATGAGGTGCTCGTCCTCGGGGCCGAGCTCGTCGACGTCGTAGACGACCTGGGTGCGCTTGTCACCGACGTAGCGGTGGTGCTCGAACTTGCCCGGACGATCCATCCGCCCATCGTAGGCCCGACCCGTCGGTGCATCAGGTTGGGTTGCTCAGTCGCCGTCGCCGGGGAGGGCGCCGTCAGGACCGTCGACGCGCGGCCCGATCGCACCGATGGCCTCGTAGTAGCGCTGCTCCACGTCGAGCACCGCCACGACGTCCGCGTCGGCGATCTCGAACCCCTGCTCCTCGAGCGAGCCGAGCACCCATGCGACGGGCTCGTCGTCGGGGACGACCACCAGAGCGTCGCCGATGTCATCGGCCGCCTTCGCCGATGCCACGCCCTTGGCGGCCAGGTAGTCGCAATGAGCAAGCAGAACAGCGCGGACGTCGTCGTAGGACAGCTCGGCGGTCAGGTCGTCGGGCAGGCGGTCGGCCACGAAGTCCACTGCTTCCTCGAGGTCGTACACGCTGCGGCGCGGGCGAGCCGCGAGGTCACCGCTGACCCCGCCGATCGCCACGGCGGCGATCACGAAGCACAGCACCACAGCGGCCACGATCCAGATCCACATGTCCTGCATTCTCCCCCGGACGAGCGCTCCCGTCGCGCGACGGCGGCACGTCCCGGACCGGGACGTGCCGCCGTCGAACGCTGTGCTTGCGACGCGCTGCTCAGATGCCGATGCGCTGCGCGAGCAACTCCCGGTGATAGGTCGGGTCACCGAAGAGCAGTTCGGAGCTCTTGGCCCGCTTGAAGTAGAGGTGCGCCGGGTGCTCCCACGTGAAGCCGATGCCGCCGTGGATCTGGATGTTCTCCGCGGCGGCATGGAAGTAGGCCTCCGAGCAGTACGCCTTGGCGAGCGACGCCACCGACGGCAGCTCGTCGTTGAGCTCCGAGGCGCACCAGCCGGCGTAGTACGCAGCCGACTTGGCTGACTCCACCTCGAGGAGCATGTCGGCGCACTTGTGCTTGATCGCCTGGAACGAGCCGATCGGGCGACCGAACTGCACGCGGTCCTTGGCGTACTGCACGGCAGCTTCCAGCACCTCTTGCGACCCACCGACCTGCTCGGCGGCGAGCGCTACGGCCGCCAGGTCGAGGACGGTGGAGAGCGTGTCCCAGCCGGAGCCGTCGGCGCCGATCAGCGTGGCCGGCACCGACGAGTACTCCAGGCGAGCCTGCTTGCGGGTCTGGTCCATCGTCGACAGCGCAGTCCGGGTCAGGCCCGGAGCATCGCCGGCGACCGCGAACAGGCTGACACCGGCGTCGGTGCGCGCCGCAGTGATGATGAGGTCCGCGGTGTGGCCGTCGAGGACGTAGAGCTTCTCGCCGTCGATCTTCCAACCGTCGCCGTCCGGAGTGGCGGTGGCGGTGACGGCCGACTCGTCCCAGCGGCCGTTCGGCTCGGTGAAGGCGACGGTGGCGAC
>JAPXRJ010000152.1:0-7636 GCA_033813615.1 Microthrixaceae bacterium
GGACTACAAGGGCCTGTCGAACGCGGGCACCTGGTTTTTGGGTCGGCTGCAGACGGAGCGAGACAAGGCCCGCGTGCTGGAGGGCTTGGAAGGCGCCTCGGCCGCCGCCGGACGGAGCTTCGACCGCGCGGCCATGGAGCAGACGCTGGCCGGGCTTGGGCAGCGTGTGTTCCTCATGAACAACGTCCATGACGACGAGCCGGCGATCTTCCAGACGCGCTGGACGCTGTCGTACCTGCGGGGACCGCTGACGCGGCAGCAGATCCAAACCTTGATGGCGCCGCGCAAAGCCGCGGCGGCGCCTCCCGCAGAGATACCCGCGGCGGGGGCTGCGGCGACGGTGCAGCGACGACCGGCGGAGTCGACGGCGCCGGCACAGGAGGCGTCGGAGCGGACGGCACGGGCGCTGGGACAGGCGTTGGCGCCGGCGGGGGATCGGGTGACGGCGCCGCTGGAGGCGCCTCGACCGGGGCGTCGGGTACCGCGGGTGGCGGCGGGTTCGAAGGCGACTCAGCCGGCGGCAAAGGGCTCAGTGTTGCTGTCCCCGCCAGTGGTCCGCTGCCCACCCCATTCGCACGAGCGGGACAGCTGATGGCTCCGTGGATCAGGGGCATGTACACGCCGGGCACGTCGCGGTGCCCGGTCGAAGTGTCGATGCAGAGAAGCGCCCTGTTCGCCACATCGGGTGTCATCTGTGCGATGTCGTTGAGGTAGTACTGCTGAAGACCAGCGCGGTCGTCCGAGTTGGTAGCTCGAGCGGAGACCACGACAAGCCGACGGTTGGTGCCGCCTGCAAGCCACTTGGCGAGGTCTTGGCCGGGCCGTCGCGTCTTGGCAAGCTCGCCATCGCAGCTTGATTCGATATCCCCCTTCGCACCGGGGTCGAGCAGCCAGATGGTGTCGACCTCGTTCCAGCGAGACTCGTGACGGAGGAAGTAGAGAGGCCCGAGCCGGCCGATGCTGTAACCGACCAGGACGTGAAGGTTCCTATCGGATGGATGAGTAGCGGCAGCGTCCGGCGAGCAGCCACCTTCGGCCCAATCGGAGTAGGTGATCCCGAGCGGCTGGTTGTGCTCGACATACTCCCAGTCGCTGAACTGGTCCGCCTCAGCGACGCCGGCTTCGTTCCTACCCGAGTAGAAGACGATGCCGTGGCCAGGCGCGCCCCGCTCGCCTGCAGCTGCCTTCATGACCACCGTGGTGGGGTCATCCCTTCCGAGAACGCCGACAGCGATTCCCCCGACCATCAACCCGGCTACTGCGAACGTCACCGCTCCACGAATCCCCACACCGGCAGTCTTCCACGTGCTGGAGGCCGGCGAACATGGATTCAACGACTCGCCATCCAGGGTCGGCATGAACACAACGGCGGGTCTGCCGCGCTGCGAGGTGACAGCTGCGGGCCGATGCCAATCGAGGACCGACGGCGTTCCGCCACGCCAAGCCATATGTCTCGGCTGAGCAGGGTGAAAGCATCGACGACAGCCCCCAGGCGCTCCCGCGCCGATGTTGCTCACCCTTGAGCCGCAACTCCCCTGCCACCTGAACGGCGCGATGACCGCGGGGGTGAGCAGCAGTCGGCGATCGGGAAGCGCTCCCGCGCCAACCTCGCTCACCCTCGCCGTCTGCCCTGTGCTGTCGAGAGTCTGATCGTGGCGCCGACTGGATCGTGTAGAGCAACCGGGCCCGTTCGGTCGCCGAGGCCAGTGGATCTGCACCCCACGGAGACGCCCAGGGGGCACGCCACGCTCGAGGCATGACGTGCTCGACGGTCATGCCTGAAGAGTGGCGAGCACCCGCACCGGGCGCGGATCGAATCACTACAGCCATGAGTACGCGCTCCAGCCATGCAGATGGGGTTGCAGGTCGCCGGGGCGGATCTCCCCCGGTTGGGGGCATCGACGGTGGTCGCCGCAACGGATCGATTCGGTTAGCGAACGCCATCGCCCACTCGCGCCATTCGTCGACGTCTTCGTCGCCGGGGTACCTCTCAGCCATCGCTGCGCAATACTCACGGACGCGGCGCACTTCCACCCAGGAGGCGAGTTCGGCACGTAGCGCTTCTCCGCGGCGTCGCTCGATCGGGTCACGCTCAGCCTGCGCCAGTGCCTCCTTACGCCGCTGTTCACGTTCCTCTGCTGCTCTAGCGGCTTCCTCCGGGCCACTCTCGTGTCGGCGGCCCGGGCTTCGATCTCCCAGAGCACGGGGCCGAGCTTGTCGTCGAGACGCCATGACCGCCGGTCCGACCATCGGCCTGGCGGGTCGCTCACCCTGGTGTATGGGTCCTGTGCTGCCGGGTGTCGGCTCGCGGCAATAGGTAGATGGGGGGGCCTGGACCACCCGCCTCCGACCAGACCTGTCACCTGATCACGCTGCAGTCCCAAGATCGGTCGAGGCGTCCTTCGTTGGGTGAACAGCCGGCAGCCGCTCTGGATGCATTCGCCCTTGCATTGCGTGACGACATTGCCTCGGCCGCTTAGGACGCGGACACGGAGATATGGTTGAACAAGGGCCCGCCGAACTCTGCCTGAAGTGCTCCGAGGGCGAAGCTCAGCGCTGGCAGCGCGAGCTGAAGATCCGCGGTGCCCGGCTCGAACGACCAGCAGACCGTATGACGATCGTCGCTGGTCACGAGCTCTGGTCGTGTCATCGAGCGGATCGCTCCGTGGTCTGGGCGAGCAAGCCGACTCGTCCACACCACATACCAGGAGAACAGCAGCCCGTCCAACAGCTCGACGGACTCTGCCACGTCGTGCTCCGAGCTGAGTTCCACGACGACGTCGATCCGAGCAGCGTTCAGCACGTCGTCGTCGACGGTCAGGTCGACCGCGCTCCGCCCGTCATCCTCACCGAACAACTCGTGGCGGAAGTAGGGCACTGGTGGCCCTTCGAGCAGCCACCTCGGCTGTCGCAGCATGTTGGGCGGAAGTTCTCCGCCCCACTGTTCGTGGGCAAGCGACCCGGGGACCGTGTCGAACTTCAGGACCGGGAGGCCCTCGCGCAGCAACGGCAGCAACGCCGTGCGCCATTGCTGCATCACGGTCGACGTGAGGTCCGACGGGTTCGGGGCTGCGGTGACCATCGCCATACGTCGCGGATGAACCCAGTCGACGTGCGCACCGTCGATGTCGGCGAGGGCATCGATGTCGGCCCGTCGGAGATGCCCCTCCGTGAGCAGCACCGCCCAGTAGTAGCCGTGGATCTGCCAGTCGAACTCGTTCGCGGTCAGACCGACCCGCTCGACGATCCGCGTCGTGTACGGATCCGCTTCGTCGTCCACGTGCACGAAGCCGGTGACCACGTCGTTCAGCGACGAGTGCAGCCGGAGCCAGTCCAGCACCGCATGTGCGACCTGATCCCCGAACGGTGCCGGCACTTGGAGCGCCAACGTGACCCGTCGCGATCCGATCGTTCCGTAGGCGCGTGGGTCGAGCGTCGGGACCTCGATCTGCACCTTGTCGAGGAAAGAGCTGACCGTGACGTACAGCTCGTCGTCGGACGTGCGCGCTGCCAGCACCTCGTCCGCCAGTTCGGTCAGGCCCGAAGGCTCACCTCGCCTCCTGCGCCGAGAGCGGAACTCCAGGTCGTCGAACGGTCCGTACGCCCACTCATGGAACTCGGTCCGCGGTCCGATGTGATCGACGACTGCTTCGACGATCCGCACGAGGTCCCGGAACGCCGGCAACAGGTTGGGGCTGTGGGCGAGGTCCAACGCTGTGAGCTCAGCGGACACCACCAGGTCTTGCGGTGGGTCAGCCAACGTGTTCACTTGCACCTAACTCTCATGCGAACACCGGGAACCGAACGGGTGGCAATGGGATCGGGATCGACGGCCAGATACCGCCCGGCGCGGCCGTTGGGAGCTTGTCGGTCCTCCCAGCCGCTGCCATGACCCGGTCGAATACACCTTCAGACACATTCCCGTCGAAGAACGAACGTCGGTCATCATGTCCACGCAGGATCTTCAACCACTTCATCGGGAAGTACAGGCGCACACCTGTGTCGCCGACCGAAAAGGCAAACACATCCTGACCATCTGACGCCTTCGTCAGTGTAGGGGCTTTCTGCTCGCCGACGACCATCGAGTCGCCTGACGACAATGTGCCGGCAGCTATGTAGCGAGCCAGTTGGTTCTGCGCCTTGGCGAATCCTTCAGGACCGAAGTACTTGACCTCCCAAAGCTTGTAGGGATTACCAAGGGCCCGTCGATTGGTACAGACATCGGCTCGACCGTTTGTCATCACACCGAGCCCACGCCCGAGGTCATCAGTGCGCTCCTTTAGCCCTCCGTACGGAATGTTGCACTCCATCTCGGCCAGCGGCTCCGTTACTGCGACCAGGTCGTACAGAGCCTGCTTAGCGGCTTCATGCCAAGGGGTGAAGTCAGCGAACCACGGCGTGGTCAGAGACGCAAGCAGGAAGGTCTCCTCCCCGGTTCGCATTCCGCTGGGGTCGACTCGGTTGCCGGGGTTGTTGTCGGTGTAGTGGTAGGGGTTGTTGTGGGTGGGGGTGCCGGTGACGCCTTGGAGTGGGTCGGTGGTGAGGAACTGCCCGGTGATGGGTTGGTAGTTGCGGGCGCGGAGGTTGATGAGGTTCTTGTTGGTGATCTCACCCCGGTAGCCGAGTTTCGGGTTCAACGTCCCGGATCCGGTGGGGATGCCCCACGTGTCGTACTGGCTGGCTCTGGCGATGTTGTTGCCGGTGGTCGACAGCGTCGAGCCGAGCGGGTCGGAACCGAGGGTGTAGGGGGTGGCGCCACGGGTGCCGGTCGCCCACGGGATGCTGCTGTCGGCGCGGGCGAGGGTGGTGGTCACCGTCGCGTTGCCGCTGCTGGCCTGATCGGTGATCGCCGCGACTTCGGCGAGACCACCAGTGTGGTCCCAGTCAATCGTCCAGTGGCTGGTGCCGGCGGAGATCGTGTTGGTGAGCGTGTCGACCGCACCGTCGGGGTCATAGCCGCGGGTCTGGACCTCGCTGCCGGGTGACGTGTAGGTGTCGAGCTGTCCGGCCGGGTTGTACGTGTAGGTGAACGTCCCACCCGTCGACGGCGACTCGGTCACCCGCCGCCCGGCGGCGTCGTAGGTGTAGGTGGCGTTCGACCCGACCGGCGGATCGGTCACCGTCAACTGGCCCGCTGTGTCGTAGGTGTTGGTCGTCGTGTTGCCCGACACCGTCTCGGTCGCCCTACGCCCGAGCGTGTCGTAGGTCCAGGACCTGGTGGCCCCACCATCAACGGTCTCCGACAGCACCTGACCAGCATTGTCGTAGGTCCACGCCTCACCCAAGCCCGAGCCGTGGTCGATCGACGCCAACCGGCCGGCAGTGTCGTAGGACAACGTGTTCGCCGCCTGTCGGGTGACCCCGGGGGCGGTCTGGGTCATCCCGGTCAACTGGCCGTCGGTCCACGACCAGGCCCGGGCACTCGTGCCGGGCAGGTCTTCACCGGTGAGGTGCCCGTCGTCGTCCCACGAGTAGTCGACCAGCGCCGTCGGCGGGGTCTCGAGGTCGGTGTAGGTCACGTCGTCGAGGACGACACCGTTGTTCGTCCCGGAACCCGATGTCACCTGAATACGAGTCGTGCCATCAGCAAGAGGTCCGGTGCTGTCGGTGACCGACGCCGCCCACGATCCCGGTTCGGGATCCCCGTCGTCCCAGATCTTGACCTTCAACTGGTTGCCATCCTGAACGAACCGCAACCAGTGCAGATCGGTATCGACCGGGACGATGAACGTGCCCAACGTCGTCGTCGTCCCAGCAAGGGTCTTGTAGATGTAGCCGGTCGTCGAGTTCGCCGCGATCTGCACACGGTACGCCTGCGAATCAGACGTGTACGCGTGGTACACCCTCAGCGGTGTCGACGTCGACGCCGAGTCCCACTGGTAGTTGAACGTCATGTCACCACCACCCGTCGCCGGAGCTTTCGATGCCAGCGTGGCGGAGGACCCGCTCGGCGCGCCCACCGTCGCGTGCACCGCGTGCGAATCGACTGCCATCGTGGCGCGGGTGCCGATCACCGACAGCCACGTGTTGCCGTCCGGCAGCGTGCCGTTCGGCTGGGTGAACGAGTCCGCGAACGACTCAGTCGGCGTTAACGTATCGGGCCGACCCGCCGCGTCGTAGCTGTAGGCGATGCCGGTGCCGTTCGGACGCCGCACCAAAGTCCGCCGCCCCGCCAGGTCATAGAACCACTCCTGGATCCGACCATCCGGATCGACCTGACCGGTCAAGTTCCCCGCCGCGTCATGTGAGTACGTCCAGGTGCGACCGCCGAGCGTCGCCGCCGAACGGCGACCCGCCGGGTCATAGGAGAACGCCGCGGTCAGGGTGTTCACACCATCGGTGGCCGACCAGCCGTCCAACAGTCCACCCGGGCTCCACGTGTTCGTCGTGGTCCGACCCGACGGATCCGCCACCGTGACCTGCCGACCCGCATCGTCGTAGGTGAAGGTGGTGGTCCGGTTCAACGGGTCCGTCTCGGAGACCTTCTCACCGGCGGCGTTCCACCCCGTCGCCCACACGTTGCTGCCCGCATCAGTCCTGGCGGTCTCCCGACCCCGGTCGTCGTAGGAGAACGATGTGCGGTTGTTCAACGCGTCGTCGGCCCAGTCGAGCGTGCCGTCCAGGTTGTAGGAGTACTCGACCGTCCCAGCACCCGAGACGCCCTGTGTGAGCAGCTCGCCGCGCAGCGACCACGTGTTCGTCGTCACCACCCCCGCCGGATCGGTGGCCGTCAACACGCGGCCGACCTCGTCGAACGTCGTTGCCGTCACGTCCCCCTCCGGCGACGTCGTCGACACCACCCGGGAGTCCTCGTCATATCCGTAGGTCGTCACATGGCTGCCCGGGCCGGTGATCGTCTCCACCCGACCCGCATCGTCATAGCTGTAGCTGGTTCGACGATCCGTCGGATCATCCACCCAGCCCACCCTGCCGCCGGGCGTGTACGAGGTCTCGGTCACCCCGCCCAACACGTCGGTCACCGTCACCCGACGCCCCAACACGTCATAGCCATACGACACCGTGCCGGCAGCGGAGGTTGAGGCGTGTCTGACTTTGCCGCGGAGATCGTGTTGGAAATGAACCAACTCATGGTGTCTGCTCGGGTTCGGGGTTGATGTGGTGCCGGTGGTAGTCGAGCCGGTTCTGTCGGGCTCGTGCGAGGCCTTGCCGGCGTGCCTCGCGGATCTGTTCGCCTCGTCCTTCGTGTTCGTCGTCGGGTGTGACGTAGCCGATCGCTTCGTGGAGTCTCACGCTGTTGTACTCGACGCGGATGCGGGCGAGCTCGGTCTCGAGCAGGACGGGGTCCGTGATGTCTTCGAGGTGGGGCCACTCGCCCTTGATGTGGCCGAAGAAGGTCTCGATCCAGGCCTGGTCGGTCGGGGTGTGGGGCCGTCCTCGGTGCTGGGCGATGGCCATGAGCGCCATGAACGCTCGGGTGTCGGCCGCGGCCATGGGTGGCCCGTTGTCGGACACGGCCAACAGGATCGGCCGGGCCGGGTCGTCGAGGGAGAGGTCGAGCCGTTCGTCGGTCAACAGGTCCAAGAGGTTCTCGGCTTCGAGGGCGGACTCGAAGATGACCTGGACCTGGGTTGCGGACTCTTCGACGGACACGAGGGTGTCGATCCACTTGCGCGAC
>JAPXRJ010000153.1:0-7574 GCA_033813615.1 Microthrixaceae bacterium
CGTTGAGCAGCGAGGCCTCCACATCGTCCGAGTCGCCGTGCTCGACGGTGAACGCGACCTGCTGACCGAACGCGACTTCGAGCTGGTGGCCGTCGGGGTCGACGATGATCCCGTAGTAGCCGACGGGCGGACCGGAGTCGATCGGGCCGAGGGTGACGAAGTCGAGCTCACCCGCGAGCGTCAGGCGTCTGTCGACCTCGTCCCGCGAGTCGACGCCGATGCCCAGGTGGTTCCATCCCCCCAGACGGTGCGTCACCGGTGTCTCGATGAGCACGACGACGAACGGCCGGCTGTGGTCGGTGATCCACGCCACCCGCACGTCGTCGGAGCTGGTCCGACGGTGCACGGCGGTCATCTGGGCGAAGCGCTCGTAGAAGGCGAGGCTGGCGTCGAGGTCCGACACCTGCAGCGCCACGTGGGTGAAGCCGCGGTCGAGCGCAACGTCCTCGGTGCGGTCGCGAGGTTCCGACACGTTCTGACGCTACCTTGAACGCACCCGCAATCCGCTGGAGGGAATGATGAGCGGACCGTTCGGACCTGTGAAGGACACGACGGAGGACCGGTCGACGGTGCTCGACTCGACTCCCGAGATGCCCGGACCATGCGCCGCGAGGTGTCGAGGGCGGGGCGTGAAGCTCGTCGCCTTCTTCGTTGCCCTGGTGGTGGCGCTCACCGGCGGCGAGGTCCTGGGTGCGACCTTCGCCGGTGCCCAGGTAGACCCGTCGGCACCGCCGCCGACCGATCCGGTGCCGGCACCCGAACCGCCGCCTCCGCCGACGCCACCTCCGAGCCCGTTCGCGGCGTGGCCGCTGCCCGAAGGATCCGGGTTCGGTCGCCGGGTCGTGTACTCGATCGGTCAGCAGCGCGTGTGGTGGGTCGAGTCCGACGGGTCCGTCGTGAACACCTACCTGGTGTCGGGACGATCCGGCACACCTCGGCTCGGCACCTACAGCGTGTTCTCGAAGAGCCGATACGCCAGCTCCGGCAGCGCCCGCATGGAGTACATGATCCGCTTCGCGTGGGGTCGCAGCCTGGCGATCGGGTTCCACGGCATCCCGACCAAGAACGGTCGCCCGATGCAGTCGAACGCGCAGCTGGGCACGCCGCTGTCGGCCGGGTGCGTCCGCCAGAACCTGTGGGACGCCGCGGGGCTGTGGAACTGGGCGCCGGTCGGCACTCGGGTCGACGTCGTCAAGTGACCGACGCTGTCGGCTGACTCAGGGGCCCCGTGACCGGCATCGAGGCGCTGTTCGGCCTGCCCGGCCGCACCGCCGTGGTCACCGGCGCGTCGTCGGGGCTCGGAGATCGCTTCGCCCGGGTGCTGCACGACGCCGGTGCGACCGTCGTCGTCACGGCGCGACGTGGCGACCGACTGCAGCAGCTGGCCCGCGAGCTCGGCGATCGCGTGGTGCCCGTCGTCGCGGACCTGACCGTCGTTGCCGACCGCGAGCGGGTGATCGCGACGGCGATCGACGCAACGGGTCGCGTCGACGTGCTCGTGAACAACGCCGGGATCGGCGACCCGGCTGCGGCTGCCACCGAGACGCTCGAGCGCTTCGAGCAGATGCTGGACGTGAACGTCACGGCCCCGTTCCACCTGTCGCAGCTGGCGGTGCGCCACATGTTCGACCAGGGCGGGGGCAGCATCGTCAACATCGCCTCCATCCTGGGGGTGGTGGCGTCGACTCCGATCAAGGAGGCGTCGTACTGCGCCTCCAAGGGCGCGGTGGTGAACCTGACACGTCAGCTGGGCACCGAGTGGGCCCGAAACGGCGTGCGCGTCAACGCGATCGCTCCGGGATGGTTCCCTTCGGAGATGACCCAGCGCGACATGTTCGACGACGATGCCGGGCGTGGGTTCATCGAGCGCAACACGCCGATGGGGCGCGCGGGGGAGCTCGCCGAGCTCGACGGTGCCCTGCTCTACCTCGCCGGCGATGCGTCGACCTACGTCACCGGACAGGTCCTGGCCGTCGACGGCGGCTGGCTGGCCCGCTGAGCGAACCAGCGCCGGAACCGGTCCTGCCCGGATCGGCGCCGAACTTGGGCATGGGAGACCACTGGGTGGTCGTCGGTGCCCAAGTTCGAGGACGGCGCTCGGCGTTGGATCAATCGGCTGCCGGCTCGGTCGCCGCGCCGACCGCCGAGCCCCGGAAGGGGGCCGGATCACCGGGCTTGGGGTAGACCGATCGGCTCCAGGACATCATCCTGGCCAGGTTGTCGGTGATCGGCTTCCACGTGGCGGCGTCCCAGCCGTCGGCCTTGCCGACGACGGAGCCGTCGATCTCGATGTGCAGCAACGTGGGGATCTCGGTGATGCCCAGCGCGTTGACAGCGATCCGGTCGGGGTCGCAGAAGGTCAGGATCCGCTCGGCCCACGGGCCCAGGAACGCCTTGGCGTCGTCCTCGCCGGCGGTCACGAGCCAGGCGACCCGGCAGTCGGCCCCGTCGAACTCGGTGAGGATGCGCCCGGCGGTGGGAAGGATCCACGAGCTCTCGTACTCGTAGGGGTCGATGGCCACCAGCACCAGGTGGAAGAGCGAGGTGAGCTCCTCCAGGGTGCGCTCCTCACCGCCGATGGGATGGAGCACGAGGTCAGCGGGAACGGTCGTCATCGGGCCCGAAAAGTAGCGCGGCCACGGCGCCCGACGACAGATGGAGCGCTGCGCCTGCGGTGGGGCGTGAGCCGTCGCGCCCGCCGGAGGGCGTAGCGCAGCGGCATGCGTAGAGTTGGCGTCGTGCACCCGATCGAACGACTCCGCTACGTGGCTCAGTCCCAGGGCGCACCGGCTGAGGTGCTGGTCGACGAGTCGGCCATGGCGCTCGGAGCGTTCCGCGACGACCCGGCCGGCTTGGTGGCAGCGTGCCGACGGATCATCGACCGCCAGCTGACCTGCGGGCCGCTGTGGTGGCTGTGCGCCCGCATCCTCTGCGCAGCCGACCCGATGGTCGAGGCCCGGTCGGCCGCAGCAGAGATCTCGGCCGACCGGACGTCACGGCAGCTCGCCTCGGCGCTCGACGATGACGTGACCGTGGTGGCCCTCGGCGTCCCCGAGCTCACGTTGGCGGCGCTGGCCCGGCGAGGCGACGTGACACCGCTGGTCGTCGACGTGGACGGCGCCGCTCACGACGTGGTCCGCCACCTCCAGCACGCGGACGTGTGGGCCGAGGCGATCCCGGCGCGGTCGACCGCCGCGGCGGTGGACCGAGCGGACCTCGTGCTGGTCGAGGCGTTCGCCGCCGGTCCCGGCTCGGTGCTCGTGCCCGCCGGGTCGCGGGCAGCGGCCGCGCTCGCCCGTCAGGACGGGACGCCGGTCTGGCTGGTGCTCGGCGTCGGCCGTCTGATGCCCGAACGCATGTGGGACGCGCTGGTGGCGCGGTGGTCGTCGTCGGTGGATCCGTACGACGCGATCGAGGAGGAGCTGGCGCTCGACGCCGTCGACCTGGTTGCCGGCCCGACCGGTCCCGTCGACGTCGCCACCGCCCTGCGGGCGACGGACTGCCCCGTCGCTCCCGAGCTGTTCCGTCTGGCCGGCTGAACACCGGCCTGCTCCGGCCCGTTCCGGCACTGCTGTGTTCCCGCTGGCGCGCTGTTGCGTTCTCGGGCGAGAACAAGGCCCGCGGGTAGGGTCTCGGGCCATGGGACAGCTCGTCGAATTCCCCTCCAACGGCTCCTCCGCTCAGGGGTGGTTCGCCCCCTCGGCCACGGGTTCGGGCCCGGCGGTGCTGGTGATCCAGGAGTGGTGGGGCCTGGTGCCCCACATCAAGGAGGTCGTGGACCGCTTCGCAGCCGTTGGCTTCACCGCCCTGGCCCCCGACCTGTACCACGGCGAAGCCACCACCGAGCCCGACGAGGCCGGCAAGCTGATGATGGCGCTCAACCTGGAGCAGGCCGCCAAGGACGTCCGGGGGGCGATCGCGTACCTCAAGGGCTCCGATGCCACGAGCAGCGACGGCGTCGGCGTCGTCGGCTTCTGCATGGGCGGTGGGCTGGCACTCGTCATCGCCTGCAACGAGCCGCAGGACGTCGTCGCCTGCGCCCCGTACTACGGGCTGATCCCGTGGGAGGGCGCGGCGCCCGACTACTCGAAGCTCTCGGGTCCGGTCCACGGTCACTACGCCGAGCACGACGAGTTCTTCTCGCCCGCGCTGGCCAAGGCGCTCGAGCGGGATCTGCTCGAGAAGTACGGCAAGGACGCGATCCTCGAGGTCCACCAGGGCGTGCAGCACGCGTTCTTCAACGACCACCGGCCCGAGGTGTATTCGCCCGCCGAGGCCGACGCCGCCTTCGCAGAGACGGTCGCGTTCTTCCGCGACGCCGTGCGCTGAACCTGCGCGCGTGCGCGTCCTGATCGTCACCAACGACCTGCCACCGCAGGTCGGCGGCATCCAGCACTACGTCGACGAGCTCGCCCGGGGCCTGGTCGCGGCCGGCGACCGGGTGACGATGTACGGCTCGACGCCCCGCTCGGGAACCGCCGACGAGCCGTGGCCGGACCACGACGCGACCGCGCCCTACGACGTGATCCGCGAGCGCACCTCCGTGCTGCTGCCGACTCCGAGGGTGCTGCGCCACACCCTCCAGCTGATCAGCGTGACCGGCGCCGACGTCGTGGTGTTCGGGGCGACGGTGCCGCTGGCGTTCATGGCCGGGGCGATCCGAGATCGCACCGGGGTGCCGTCGGTGTGCTGGACCCACGGGCTCGAGGTCTCCGCGGTGCGGATGCCGGGCAGCGGTCCTGTCCTGGCCCGCGTCGGCCGGGACGCCGCCGCGATCACCTACGTGTCGCAGTGGTGCCGTGACCTCCTCGCCCCGGCCTTCGGCACCGATGTCCGATCCGAGCTGCTGCCGCCGGCGGTGGACCCCGCCGAGTTCCACCCGGGCGTCGACGGCAGCGCCGTTCGAGCCCGGTACGGGCTGGGCGAGCGACCGGTGGTGCTCTGCGTGTCCCGCCTGGTCGAGCGCAAGGGTCAGGACCAGCTGGTCCGGGCGTTGCCCGAGCTGCGCCGGCGGGTGCCGGGCACCGCGCTGCTGGTCGTCGGCGGCGGTCCGCACCGCGAGGGCCTCGAGCGCCTGGCGGTCGAGACCGGCGTCGCCGACGACGTGTTCTTCACCGGCATCGTCGACGGCGACGAGCTGCCAGCGCACTACGCGGCGGGCGACGTGTTCGCCATGCCGTGCCGCGAACGGCGCGGGGGCTTCGAGGTCGAGGCGTTCGGGATCGTCTTCATCCAGGCGCAGGCGGTCGGCGTCCCGGTGGTGGCCGGGAACATCGGCGGGGTTCCCGACGCCGTCGGCGTCGGTGGAGCCGACGTGGGCGCCGACTCGGGCGGGTTGCTCGTCGATGGCACAGATCTCGCGGCCGTGACCGACGCCGTGACCCAGCTCCTGCAGGACCGCGCCCTGGCGCGACGGCTGGGAGACCAGGGCGCCCGGCGAGTGGCCGAGCGCTTCACCTGGCCGGCGCGCACCGACCAGCTGCGAGCGCTGCTCGCCGACGTCGCCTCCGGCTTTGTCATGCAGGTGCCACCCGAACGGGTGGCACCTGCATGACAAAGCCGGGACGAAGGGGCGACCGAGCCAGGATCAGGTGAAGCGGCGGGTGAGCCAGTCGATCAGCAGGTCGTTGACCGACTCGGGGTCCTCCTGCTGGACCCAGTGGCCGGTCTTGGGGACGGTCGTCATCTCCAGGTCCGAGCACAGGTTCGCCATGTTCGCGGCGAGCGCCGGCGGCAGCGCCGGGTCCCACTCGGAGCAGATCATGAGCGTCGGCAGGTCGAGCGGCTGGGTGCCGACGGCCGGATAGGCGGCGCCGTTGGCGTCGATGTTGCGGTACCAGTTGATGCCGCCGCGGAACCCGGTGCGCTCGAACGCCTCGGCGTAGGTGTCGATCTCCTCGTCGGTGGCGATCCGCTCGCCCAGGTCCGGCACCGAGTCCAGGTCCTTGAACGGGTTGAAGCTCATCCCCTCGGAGCGGCCCACGCCCTGTGCCATCAGCACGGCCGGGTCGACGCCGCCGACCATCAGCTTCTCGAACACCTTGCGGGGGTGCCGGTCCATCACCGCCTCGGCCACGCCGGGCTCCTGGAACCAGAGCATGTACATGTCCTCGTCGTCGCCGAACATCGACCGCAGGAACGACGTGCCCGGGAACGGCGTGTAGGGCGTGCAGATGCCGACCACTCCGGCGCAGCGCTCGGGGAACAGGATCGGCATGGCCCACACGACGAACCCGCCCCAGTCGTGGCCGACGAAGACCGCTCGGTCGATCTCCAGCGAGTCGAGCAGGTCGGCCAGGTCACCGCAGAGCTGGCCCAGGCCGTAGGCGGAGATGTCCTCGGGGGCGCTCGATCGGTTGTAGCCCCGCTGGTCGGGTGCGATCGCACGGAACCCGGCGTCGGCCACCGCTGGCAGCTGGTGGCGCCACGAGTAGGCGAGCTCGGGGAAGCCGTGGCTGAACACGACCGGTGGGCGCCCGCCGCCGTCGCCGAGCTCGTGGACGGCCAGGTGGATCGACTCGCCGCCGGGACCGTCCGGCGAGTTCTCGCCCGAGAGCGTGTGCAGGACTGCGGGCGGGAACGTCGTCATGGGCCGACGGTAGTTCTCAGTCCCACAGCGATGCCCAGGTGTCGGAGATCCACGCTCCGATCTCCGCACCGAACAGGAACGAGATCACGATCGCTGCGACGGTGATGAGACCGATCATGAACCACGTCATCGGGGGGATCGACCCGTCCTCGGGGATGCCGGGCACCCTGCGGCGGATCGCCCGGATCGTCCGCTCGGCCCAGGCGAACGGCAGGAGCGACAGGCCGATGATGATCATGATCCAGCCGGGTCCAGGCAGGACGAGGAGCGAGACGCCGATGCCGATCACGACGAAGCCGGCGAGCATTCGGACCCAACGCATCGCCAGGCTGCGGCGGACCTCCTCAGCGGTCTCTTCGTGCGCTCCGGTCTCCCGCTCCGCCTCGTAGACCGCCGAGGTCAGCTCGTCGGCGATCCACCCCCCGGGGTCGCCGCTGCTGCCGTCTCGCTCGGTCATCGCCCCATTCTGGATGACAGGGACGGCTCTGTTCGGGCACGCCCAGGACACGTGTCACACGTGGTCGCCACGACGTCGGGCATGGAATCGACGCGGGCGTTGTTGAAGGGACCGTGAGCACCGCAACGGCAGTCGAGAGCAACAGGTCGGTCGGCAAGCGGTCAGCCCGGTCGCAGGCCCAGTCGGGGGGCGTCGCGCACACCCAACCGAACGAGCGGTCCCGCCGTCGACGGGGGGCGGGCATCGATGACCCCGTCGGCATGTACCTCGAGCAGATCGGCCAGCACCCCCTCCTGACACCTCAGGGCGAGCAAGCTCTGGCCCGCACGATCGCCGAGGGCCGGGCAGCGCAGGCCGAGCTCGACGAGCGGGGCGCACCCGGAGCGGACAACCCGCTGACAGCGGCCGAGCGCCGCAAGCTGCGCACCCGGATCAAGGCCGGTCGTGACGCGACCGAGCTGTTCATCAACTCGAACCTGCGTCTCGTCGTGTCGGTCGCCAAGCGATACCAGGCGTCCGGCGTGCCGC
>JAPXRJ010000154.1:0-7528 GCA_033813615.1 Microthrixaceae bacterium
GCGATGTGGCTTCGTCGAGCCGGGTCAGGGCGCCGATTGCTCGGCCGGACACGAGTAGGTCGTGCGTCCCCCGATCGTCCGACGCAGCAGCGGTGTGGCACAGCGAGGGCACAGCGCGCCGCGGTGGCGGGCCGGTTGCAGGTTCCCGGTGTGGGACCCACCACGGCGACTCAGCCGACGAACGGTCGCTCGGATGACGGCCGCGAGACGACCGACGTCGTCCGGATCGAGCGAGCGGGCCGGCAGCGCCGGATCCAACCCTGCGGTCCACAACGTCTCGTCGACCAGGAGGTTGCCCAGGCCGGCGATTCGGTGCTGGTCGAGCAGGACTGCCTTGAGCGGTGCGCCGCTGCGCTGCAGCACGGCTCGCAGCTGCGCCGCGGTCACCGTCGACGCCTCTGGCCCGAGCCGGCCGCGATCGGGATCCAGCTCGACGCCGCCGAGCCGCCGGGGGTCGACCACGGCCAGCTCCCCGCCGTCGTCGAACGCCAGCCGGAACCGAACCCAGGCCTCGGCGACGCGGCCGCTCGAGTACTCGAGGCGATCGATCGGGGCCTCACCGTCGACGACAAGTCGGCCGGTCATTCCGAAGCGCAAGCCGAGCGTGGTCCCGTGGCTGGTCGGGAAGAGGAGCAGCTTGCCGTGCCGAGCGGTTGCGAGGACGCGAGCACCGTCGAGCGCGGCTCGGACGGCGTCGGGGGTCGCACCGCCCCTGAGGTACCAGGCATCGGGTGTGTCGATGCGGAGGATCGTCCGACCGACGACCGGCTCCGCAGCCAGACGGTACATCTCGACCTCGATCAGCTCGGGCACGCTGGTCCCTCGGCAGAACGGCTCAGGACGGCAAGTCCGACGCGTCCAACGCCGCGAGCACGTCCGCGACGACGTCGTCCGGGTCCTCGAGCCCGGCCGACAGCCGGATGGTCCCCGCACCGATGCCTGCGGCCTCGAGCTCCTCGGGCAACAGGCCGACGTGCGTGGTCGACGCGGGGTGCGTCACCAGCGTCTCGGGCCCACCGAGCGACGTGGCCAGTCGACAGATCCGCGTCGACTCGACGAAGCGACGGCCCGCCTCGAGCCCACCGACCAGGTCGAAGGTGAGCAAACCGCCGGTGAGGCGCATCTGGCGGCGGGCAAGGTCGTGCTGCGGGTGCGACTCGAGTCCCGGATGGCGGACCTCGGCGATGCGCGGATCGGACTCGAGGACGCGTGCCAGCCGGAGCGCGACCTCCGTCTGGTGGCGGAGGCGGACGCCCAGCGTGCGCAGGCCACGAAGGCCGCCCGCAGCGTCGTACGGCGATGCGTTGGCGCCCTGCAGCACGGCGAAGCCCCAGATCCAGTCCAGGAGCTCCCGGGAGCCGGACACCACCCCCAGGCTCACGTCGTTGTGACCGCCGATGGCCTTGGTGGCGGAGTGCAACGACAGGTCGATGCCGTAGTCGAGCGGGCGCTGGCCGAGCGGGGTCCCGAACGTCGAGTCGACGACCTTCATCGGTCCGGGGATCTGCCCGAGGTGATCGAGGTCGACGAGATCCAGGCGTGGGTTCGCCGGCGTCTCCGCGAAGAGGAGCATCGTGGTGCCGGGTCGCACCGCTGCCTCCCACTCGTCGGGATCGGTTCCGTCGACGAAGCTCACATCGATCCCCAGACGTGGACACATGCCCTGGAACAGCAGCTGCGTGCCCCCATAGAGCTGTCGCTGGGTGACGATGTGGTCGCCGGTCGAGCAGAGTCCCAGCACGACCGCGGTGATGGCACCCATGCCGGAGGAGAACGCCCTGGCGGCTTCGGCGCCTTCGAGCTCGGCGACGGCATCAGCGAAGTCGCTCACCGTCGGGTTGCCGTAGCGGCTGTAGAACACATCAGCCGTCGTGGAGGTGGCCATCCGACGACCGTCGGCGACCGTCGGCGTCACGAACGTGCTCGTGGGGACGATCGTGGGAGCGAGCGCGGCGCCGTTGCGCGCCCGGCCTGCCTGGATGGCGACCGTCTCGGGACTGAGCGGCGCCCCCGAGTCGTCGAGGCCGGCGATCGGATCGGCGACCTCGGGAGTCGGGACTGCCGGCTCTGGAACAGCGTTCATGTGGACTCCAGGAACGTGCGGATGGGTGACGACAGCTGAGGGGTCTCGATCAGGAAGCCGTCGTGGCCGTGAGGCGAGTCGAGGTCGACCCACGTCACGTCGCCGCCGACGGAGCGGAGGCCGTCGGCCAGGACCTGCTGTTGGATCGGCGGGTACAGCCCGTCGGAGCGGACCGCAGCGACGAGCGCCGGCGCCTGGATGCGCTCGAGTGCGGCCTCGGTGCTGCCGCGGCCACGAGCGATGTCGTGGAGGTCCATCGCCCGGTTGAGGCGGACGTAGCTGTTCGCGTCGAACCGCCGGGCGAGCTTCAACCCGTGGTAGTCGAGGTAGCCCTCGATGTCGAAGGTCGGCTCCAGCGTGAACGCGAGCGGCCCGAGCATCGTCCGGTGGAAGCGCTCGGTGAACACCTCGTCGCTCCGGTAGGTGACCTGCGCGCACATGCGGGCGACGGCAAGTCCCCGGTGGGGGCCGTCGCCGGGCGCGGCGTCGTAGTAGTCGCCGTCTCGGAACCGCGGGTCCGAAGCGATGGCAGCACGACCGATGTGGCTCCATGCGATCTGCTGCGCGGACGCGGCCGCCGTCGTCGACGCCACCACCAGAGCGCCGACCCGAGCGGGGTACATCGTCGCCCACTCGAGCGCCTGCATGCCGCCCATCGAACCACCGACGACGGCCTTCCATCGGGCGATGCCCAGGTGGTCCGCGAGCAGCGCCTGGACCCGCACCATGTCGCGGATGCTGATGACGGGGAACGTGGAGCCGTACGGGGCGCCCGTGTCCGGGTCGATCGATGCCGGACCCGTGCTCCCCTGGCAGCCTCCGACGACGTTGGAGCACACGACGAAGTACCGATCGGTGTCGAGCGCCAGTTCGGGGCCGACGAGGGCGTCCCACCACCCCGGCGTGGGCTGGCCCGGTCCCGCTCGTCCGGCCACGTGCGCGTCGCCGGTCAGCGCGTGGCAGACGAGCACCGCGTTGGAGGCGTCGTCGTCGAGCGCGCCCCAGGTCTCGAAGGCGACGTCGACCGCTCCGAGCAGTCCACCGCCCTCCAGTCGGAACGGGCGGCTCGATGCACCGCTGCCCCGTTCGACACCACCGATGCCCACGGGCGTCGTCGCGGTGACTCCGGTGGGTCCTGGGGGTTCGACGGCTGGATCCGGACCTGCGACGCGGACGAAGCGACGGGCGGCGATCGGGTCGCCGACGCGCCACGCTCCGGTGGCAGGGATCTCCTGGTCGGTGGTGGTCACGTGTCGATGCGGCGCTGGCGATTCTCGGCGATGTGGGCTCGTCGGCCACGCGTCGCCCGGCCTGGGACGCCCGACGACGTCGGGCCGTTCGGACACTTGGTTGCCGCCGACTCAGCCGACTGGCCACATCCCCGCCGCAGCGGAAAGGCACCTTGGGTGTCCGTCCCAGGTTGCCGGACCCCTCGCGGGGCCTCTCCTGATGATCGAAGTGCAGGATACACCGCGCGTCGGAGTGCACCTCCACCAGGTTGGCGACCCGAACCCGGCACCATCACGACGGGTCCGTCGGCCACAGCCGGCCCGTGCGAGGCGTCCCGCTCAAACCGGCCGGCACTCGAGGCGGGTGGAGAACACGGCGACGTGGCGCTCGCAGATCTCCTCGAGGGGGAGCGCTCCGGACGGGCACGGGTACAGGTCGCCGGGATCCGGGTTCCGTGGATGATCGCCGCCGGAGTAGCCACGGAACCCCTCCGGACCGGCGTCGGCGGCGATCGAGCCAGCCGTCGCCCGGCACAGCGGTGCATCCGTCTCGACGAGCACCCGCCGCACGACGAACTGGGCGACGACCAGCACCGCCACGACGACGAGCACCGCGACGACGGATCGGGCTCCGGTCACGGCGTCACCGACGAGTCCGACCCGGACGCGGCACCGCCATCCGCGGCGATCCCACCAGTGGAGCCGCGGGCTCCGGACCGCTGCAGCCACCACTCGAGCAGCGTCCCGTCGGCCGTGACGCCGTACGCGTCGCACATGGCGACACCCAGGCCTCGCAGCAGCGCGGGCCGTGCCGTGGGGCCGCAGGAGTGCAGTCGGCGGGCGATGGCCGCAGCCTCGTCCCACCGGCCGGACGCCGCTGGCAGCGGGAGCGACCGCAGGGACGCCGCCGACAGCCGCAGCGCTCGGGAGGACAGGCCCGAACCGGCTCGGTCTGCGGCGACCGCCGCCGAGACCGGCGGCGCGCTCAGCACAGCGACCAGGTGCCAGACGTCGACGGCTCCCGGTGGCGCCGCGACGGGCAGCGGCTCGACGCTGATCACCGGCGTCACCGGCACGAGCGCTCCCGTGCTGTCGGCGACCGCTTCGATCACCTTGGTCTGGGTGGCGACCAGCACCTTGGGCACCTGCCGGGCAGCCGCCCACGCCGCGACCCGAGGTTGGTCCTCGGCCAACGCCACCAGGTCGACCCCGGGCACCGTGACCCGACGACCCCCGAGTCGCCGCGGGCTGACACGATCCAGTCGGCAGACATCGATCATCCCGACGGTGACGAGCGGCGCAGCGGCCGACCCGGTCGTCGTGCCGGGATGCCCCGGGTCGATGGGACCCGTCGATGCCGCAGCGGCGAGGGCGTAGAACTCGTCACGGAACCCGGCGGTGCACGACGCCACGTCGCCGATCGTGGGTCCGCCGGCCGGCAGCGTCACCAGGGGCACACCGTGCGCCACGGCCAACAGCGGAGCCCATGACGCTCCCCGAGACGGTTCGGGCATCGTGGCCACCACGTCGCCCGCTGCCCCCCAGCGAACCTCGACGGTCCGCGCGCCACAGCGGTCATCGACGGTCGTCCCGGACGATCGCCGCTTCAGGACCGGCGCGCACACCTCGACGTCCGCGTCGAAGTGCCGGGCGTCGTCGGCCCAGAGCGCCACCAGCTCGCTGCGATCGGCGAGCTGCGCTCGGACGGACTCGGCGTCGCGCGCGGACAGGATCGACTGGGGCCCGATCAGCACCGCGACGCCGTCGGGAGCGAGTAGCTCCGCGCCGACCAGCAGGAAGGCCGCGGCGGCGTCCACGTAGGGTCCGAGGTCGCCGAACCGAGCGCGCAGGGATGCTCGATCCGCGTCGGTGCGGGCGGTGTCGGACGTGCGCTGGGCCAGGAACGGAGGGTTGCCCACCACGAGGTCGGCCAGGCCGGTGAACGGCGTCGGCGCCCTGAGCGGGTCGTGGAGGACGATCCCGGGCTCGACTGCACCCCCGACCGCGTGGTCCTCGGCCCAACGGCGCAGCGCCGCTGTGCAGTGGGCGACCGCGTCGGGGTCGACGTCGCAGCCGGCCAGCCGGTTCGTCACGACCTCTCGGGGAGCGACGCCACGGGCGACGAGCGCGTCAGCGGCGGCGAGCAGGAACGATCCGGCGCCGCAGGCCGGATCGACGACCAGTCTCGGCAGCCCACCGAGGTGACCGAGCGCGACCTCGACCAGCATCACCGCCAGCGACTCGGGGGTGGCGTGCGAGCCGAGCGACCGACGCCGCGACGGCGCCTGCTCGGCGGCATGACGCTCGATCAGGCTCCGGGCACTCGTCGACGACATGCCCGAGAGTCTGCCCGTCGCCGCACCCCGCATCCCCAGCGCCCCGGTTCTGTTCAGCAGAATCGACCGAAAATGGTCGATTCTGCTGAACAGAACGGGGATGGGAGGAGAGGGGTTACCGCTTGGCGTCGGGCCAATCGGCCACGTCGGCCAGGCGGGGATCGTTGGAGAAGACCTCCTCGATCGGCACGTCCAGGCCGAGCCGCTTCTGCATCCGCTTGATCTCCAGCTCCTGGTTGTAGAGCAGGAGCGACACGACCACGCCCGACTCGCCGGCCCGTGCGGTGCGACCGGATCGGTGCACGTAGGTCTTGTGGTCGTTCGGCGGGTCGTAGTGGATCACGACGTCGACGTCGTCCACGTGGATGCCTCGTGCCGCCACATCGGTGGCGACGAGGGCGTGGAGCTTGCCGTGGGCGAAGTCGGCGAGCGCACGCTCACGGAACTTCTGGCGGAGATCGCCGTGGATGGGCGCGGCGTCCACGCCCTCGTCCTCGAGCTTGCGGGCCAACCGGTCAGCACCGTGCTTGGTGGCGGTGAACACCATCGTCCGCTCGGCGTTGCGGATGATCGCCGCGGTCACCTTGACCTTGTCCATCTCGTGGACCAGGAAGAACCGGTGCGTCATCTGCTCGACGTTGACGCCCTTGGAGGCGACCTCGTGACGGGTGGGATCGTGCTGGTAGCGCCGCACGAGGCCGTCGACCACGCCGTCGAGGGTGGCGGAGAAGAGCAGGGTCTGGTGGTCGCCCTCGACGTTGCGGAGGATCCACTCGACCTGCGGCAGGAACCCCATGTCGGCCATGCGGTCGGCCTCGTCGATGACGACGTGGCGCACGTCCGCGACCGACAGGTCGCCACGCTCGATCAGGTCGATGGCCCGACCGGGCGTGCAGACGGCGAACTCCACACCGCCCTTCAGCGCCTTGATCTGCTTCTCGATCGGATCGCCACCGTAGATGGCAGCGATCCGGATGCCCCGGGCGTGCGATGCAGCGACGAGCTCGTCTCGCACCTGGGTGGCGAGCTCCCGGGTGGGGACGAGCGCGATCCCGGTCGGCCGTCCCGGCTCGGCCCGCGGCAGCAGCTGCACGAGCGGGAGGCCGAAGGCGAGCGTCTTGCCGGAACCCGTCTTGGCCTTTCCGCAGACGTCGCGTCCGGCCAGGATGTCGGGGATGGTCATCTCCTGGATGGGAAAGGCGCTGGTGATGCCCCGCTCCCGGAGTGCGTGGGTGATGTCCTCGTCGATGCCGAGGCTGTCGAATGTCGTCGTCATGTCCGCTTCGGGTCCGTGGTGATGTCGTCCATCGTACCTGCGTTCGAGCGGGTGACCGGAGCCGGCGCTCGTTGGGGCGAACCCGTCGGACGGGACGAACCGCCGACCCGGCCGGTCGGCGACGCCGACGAGCGCCCCTCCCGACTGCCGGAGCGACGGTGAGCGTGCTGGGCGACATCGAGCGGTGGGACGCCGACTTCGCCGCGGCCGGCGTGGTGCGCGCCGACGGCACCGCCGCCATCCACGGCGACCAGGACCGCAGCGTCGCTGTCGCGTCGATCACCAAGCTCGTGACCGCATGGGCCACGCTGCTGGCCGTCGAGGAGGGCGCGACCTCTCTCTCGACACCGGTCGGACCTCCGGGTTCGACCGTCGGTCACCTGTTGTGCCACGCCGGCGGCTACGACTTCGACACGCCGACCGTCCTGGCCGCACCGGGCAGCAGGCGCATCTACTCGAACACGGGCTACGAGGTCCTCGCCGCTCACGTGACCACGGCGACCGGGATCGCGTTCGCGGACTACGTGTCGGAGGGGGTGCTCGAACCGCTGGCGATGTCGTCGAGCGAGCTGCGCGGCTCCGCTGCCAAGGACATGCACTCGAG
>JAPXRJ010000155.1:0-7465 GCA_033813615.1 Microthrixaceae bacterium
CCGAGGTGCCCGCCACCGACGGGACCACGACGGTGCCATCGACCCAGCCGCCGCCGACCGAGCCGCCTCCGACCGTCCCACCCGTGACCGACCCGCTGGTGGCGGTGCCGGTCGATCCGGCCGCCCCGGTCCCGGCGCCGCCGCCCGGCTGAACTGGTGACCGACGAGCAGCAGCTGGACGCGTACGCTGCCGCGCTGGCCGGTGCCGTCGACGCCGTCGTCGTCGACTGGGTGCAGCGCTGCGTGGAGCTCACGTGCGCCCGGGCGGGCGTGGCGCTCGACGCGGATCTCGCCGAGCGAACCCGGCGGGCAGCGGTGGCGGCACGTGCGGAGGTCGATGCACGGCTGAGCGCCCTCTTCGCCGCCGACATCGACGCCCAGGACGTGACGCCGCTGCAGGTGCTGCGTGACGCCGTGCGGTTCCCGACCTCCGTGCTCGCGGATGCGTCGGTCCCGCCGGTCGAGCGAGACGGGTTCGACCGCCGCGCCTTCCCCGACGACGTCTACGGGCTGACGCCCGCAGGGTTCGGCGACGTGGATCCGTCGCTCGTCGATCCAGCCGTCGCGTGGGGGGCGGCCAAGGCGCACGTGCACCTTCGTCGCCGGTCCCGCTGAAGAGGCCGGGTCGGCTCGTCAGATGGCGCCGGGGTCACGACTCCAGCCGGCATCGGTGATCGATCGGGGCTCGAAGAACAGGCAGTCCTCGGGGCACGCGAACGGCATCGACTCGGCGACGTCCACCCGACACCGCTGCACCAGATCGCCTTGTGCGACGGTGCGTGTCGAGTAGTGGCGGCACTCGGTGCGAACGGCCATGACGAGATCCTACGGGGACCTCCGTAACCGAACGTCCCGCGGCAGGTAACACTGCCGAAACACCCGGTCCGTAGCTTCGCCGCCCGAGGGCCATGGTCGAACGCCGTGGACCTCGACACTCATCCGGATGCGACGTCGTCGAACGGCGATCGATCATCTTGAAGGGCCCAGGACACGAGATGCGACCAAGCAGCACCCACCAGTCGACTGGACGGACGTCGAGTCCGACCTGTCACCCGCGACGCTCCTCGGAGCGGGCCGGGACGCGACGGGCAGCCGGCAAGGCCGTGGACTCGATCCTCTCCTCGTGGCACGCCGAACGTCCGACGCCGTCGGCGCCGGGCTGGCCGCGGGGTCGCGTGGAAAACTCCGGCACCGGCACGCTGCGGCGTCGTCGTGCTGGACACCGTCGGTGAAGTCACCGTGGGCCGGGGCCTGAGCGCCGCGGTATGAACCGGACAGAGAAGGGACAGCACTCATGAAACTGGTCACCGCCGTCATCAAGCCGTTCAAGCTCGATGACGTCAAGAACGCCCTGAAGGGCATCGGCGTGGTCGGCATGACCGTGACCGAGGTCCGCGGCTTCGGCCGTCAGGGCGGTCACACCGAGACCTATCGCGGCACCGAGTACCAGGTCGACTTCCTCCCCAAGGTGAAGGTCGAGGCCGTCGTCGAGGACTCCGACGCGGACGCCGTCGTGGACGCGATCACGTCGTCGGCCACGACCGACAAGATCGGCGACGGCAAGGTGTGGGTCACCACCGTCGACGAGCTCGTGCGCATCCGAACCGGGGAGACCGGCTCCGCCGCGATCTGACCCGGTCGAGATCCCCGACCCACGGGGCGTCCCTCCGGTCAGGACAAGGCCCGACCTGGCCGGGGGGACATCGGGGCAGCGTGCCTCGGACACCGCACCAGGGCTGAGCCGAGACGATGGCTTCACCACTGCAACGAAGTGAGCTGCTCGACGACCGCTCGTTGACCGGCCGCGCCTTCTGCGACTCCTACGGCCGCGTCGTGGAGGCGTGGCTGCGATCGCTGTGGGACGCCGCTGTGGGGTCCGGTCCATCGGCCGGCGCGGGCATGGCCCTCGTCGCGGTCGGTGGACAGGGTCGCGGCGAGCTGTGCCCGCAGTCGGACCTGGACCTGCTGCTGCTCACCAGCAGGGGTGTCGACCCATCCGCCGTCGCCGATGGCCTGTGGTACCCGATCTGGGACGAGGGCATGAAGCTGGGGCACGCGGTCCGGTCGGTCCGCGACACGTTGGCTCTCGCATCGGACGACCTGGAGACGGCGACCGCCCTCCTGTCGGCGCGCCACGTCGCGGGCGATGCGGAGCTGACCGGTGAGCTCGCGGAGAAGGCGCGTCTGAACTGGCAGCGCAAGGGTCGCAAGTGGCTGGAGGTGCTGACCACATCGGTCGAGAACCGTCACGCGGCGGCGGGCGAGGTGGCCTTCGACTTGGAACCGGACCTGAAGGAAGGCCGGGGAGGCCTGCGCGACGTCCACGCGCTGGCCTGGGCGCGAGCGGCGGGAGCGGACGTGGACGCTCGGCTGATCGCCGAGCTGCGCGGCCACCACGACGAGCTGCTGGCGGTGCGGGTCGAGCTGCACCGGGCGAGCGGGCGACCGGGCGATCTGCTGACCCTCGCAGATCAGGACGCGGTGGCACTCCGGCTCGGTGTCCTCGACGCCGACGCGCTGATGACGAAGGTCTCGGTGGCGGGGCGGGCGATCGCCTGGTCGAGCGACGAGAGCTGGCACGAGATCGCCACGTCGCTCGACGCGTCACGCTTCGGTCGCTTCCGGCGGGACCGGTCGATCGGCGATGGCCTGGTCGTTCGCGACGGACGAGTTGCGCTCGACGACGAGTCGTCGCCGGTCACGGACCCGGTCAGCGTGCTGCGCGTGGCCGTCGCTGCGGCTCGCGTGCCGACCCGCATGTCGGTCGCCACCCTCGAGGCGCTGCAGGGGGCCCCCGACCTGGAGGACCCATGGCCCGAAGAGGCCCGCGAGCTGCTCGTCCAGTTGCTCGAGTCGGGCTCGGGTGCCATCCCCGTCGTCGAAGCGCTCGACCGCTGGGGTCTGTGGGTGCGGTTGATCCCCGAATGGGAGCCGACCCGTTCGAAGATCCAACGCAACGCGCTGCACCGCTTCACCGTCGACCGACACCTGCTGGAGGCGGCGTCCGAGGCGTCGCGGCTCGGCGCCAGCACCCGACGCGATCTGCTGGCGCTGGCCGCGCTCCTGCACGACATCGGCAAGGGCTACTCCGGTGACCACAGCGTGGTCGGCGAGCAGCTCGCGGTGGCCATCTGCACGCGGATCGGATTCGAGCCCGACGACGTGGCGATGATCGGCCACGCGGTCCGCCATCACCTGTTGCTGCCCGATGTGGCCACCCGTCGCGACCTCGACGACCCGGCGACCGTGGAGCTCGTGGCCGCCACGGTGCAGACGCCCGAGCGGCTGGCGTTGCTGCGGGCGGTGTCGGAAGCCGACGGCTTGGCGACCGGGCCGCTGGCGTGGAGCGACTGGAAGGCGCAGCTCGTCGACCAGCTCACCAACCGCACCTCCCGGCTGCTCTCCGGCGGACGGACCGACGAGGTCGTTGCGGACCCGTTCCCCACCGAGTCCCAGCGTCGGCTGCTCAGCAAGGGAGGGGTGCAGCTGCAGGCCGACGGGGACACCATCACTGTGGTCTGCCCGGACCGACCGGGCGTGTTCCACCGCGTCGCCGGCGTGCTGGCGTTGCACGGCCTCGACGTGATCGGCGCGGCGATCCACTCCGAGGACGGGATGGCGCTCGACGAGTTCCGCGTGGAGTCGGGTCCCGGCGGGATGATCCAGTGGGAGCGCGTCGGCGACGACGTCGTGAAGGTCCTCGAAGGGCGGCTGGCCATCCAGGCCCGGCTCGACGAGCGGATCCGCACCCATCGCGCCCGTCGGCGACCGGGGATCCACCAGCTCGGCCACGCCGTGCGCTTCGACAACGAGGCCAGCGCGGATGCCACGGTGCTGGAGGTGGTCGGCGCTGACTCGATGGGTCTGCTCTACCGGCTGACCCGAGCGCTCACGGACCTGGACGTCGACGTGCGGACCGCCAAGATCCACACGATGGGCGCCGACGTGGTCGACACCTTCTACGTGGTGTCGGCGACGGGGGTGAAGATCGACGACGTCGAGCACCAGGACGAGATCCGTCGGGCCCTCCTGCACGCGCTCGAGCCGGTGAGCTGATCTCTTCGCCGCCACCCGACTCTGTGTGCACTGAGCGCGCTCCAGCGACCCTGGTTGCACGCAGAACGGGAACTTCGGAGCGTCTACTGCTCGCGGAGGAAGCGCTCCACCTCTTCGAGCAGCTGGTCCGCGTTCGGGACCTCGCCCTCGGCCAGCTCCGCGCTGGCCGCATCGAGCTGGCGTTCGAGCAGCCGCACGTACTCCTGGGTGCCCTCGTCGTCGGCGACGAGCTCGTCGAGCTGGTGCTCGTAGCTGACCGATCCCAGGTCCAGCACGCTCGTGTCGACCGCTGTCCCGAGCAGCGCGACCGCGCTGGTGACCAGCCCGACCGCCGCACGGGGCGACGGGGCCGACGGCGCGTAGGACGGCACCGCCGCCCACAGCGCGGCGGCGGGCAGGCCGTAAACGGAGCACTCAGCCTGCAGCACGCCCAGGATCCCGGTCGGTCCCTCGTAGTCCGACGCTTCCAGGCCGAGCCGGGGGCCGAGCAGCGGGTCCTCGACGGTGCCGAACACGGGTGCCGGCCGGGTGTGGGGGACGTCGGCCAGGAGCGCGCCGAGGGCGAGCACCCATGAGCACTCCAGCGCGGCGGCGACCTCGAGCACGTCGTCGCAGAAGGTCCGCCACCGCAGCTGCGGCTCCACCCCACGGAGGAGCACCACGCCGTCGGTGCCGTCGGGTTCCGCCCAGCCGAGCTCGTTGGCCGGCCAGTCGATCGTCCGTCGGCCGAGCTCGTCGCGGCGGACGTGCGGCCGCGTGGCGGTGAAGTCGTAGAACTCCTCGGGCTCGATCGAGGCGATCGTGGTGGCGTTCCAGCGCTCCCAGAGGTGCTCGATCGCACCGGTCGCGGCGTCGCCGGCGTCGTTCCAGCCCTCGAACGCGGCGACGAGCACCGGCCCGGATCCTGTCCGGCCTGCGACGCCGTCCCTGATCGCTGCGGCCGCATCGGACCACACCACGTTCCCCATCGGGTCACCCTACCGGCGGCATCCCCGGCTCCCACCGGGCGGGGCGCCTGCTGCGTCGGGGATGGCATCGTGGCACGGGTAGCGTCGGTCCACATGCGCATCGAGACGTGCACGATCGTGGACGACGATCTGGTGGCGGCGATGGCCCGCCTGATCCCACAGCTCTCCCGGTCGTCGCCGCCCCCCGACGCCGCTGCGCTGGCGGCGATCGTCAGCTCCGATGCGTGCCACCTGCTGCTGGCCCGAGACGACGACGGGACGATCCTCGGGTCGATGACCCTGGTGGTGTTCCCGATCCCGACCGGCGTGCGCGCATGGATCGAAGACGTGGTCGTCGACGCCGAGGCTCGCGGCCGCGGCGTGGGCGAGGCGCTCAACCGCTCGGCGCTTGACATGGCGCGGTCGCTCGGTGCCAGGACGGTGGACCTGACGTCGCGTCCGAGTCGCGAGGCGGCCAACCGCCTGTACCGACGCATCGGCTTCGAGCCCCGTGACACCAACGTGTACCGCTACGACCTGTCGTGAGGGTTGCAGAGGGCGGTGGTCGGCGTCACCGCCGAGCTCGTACGTGAGCGCGGTGCGGGTGCGCGTCGGGCAGACGAGCTCGGGAGATGACGGGGCATTCGAGATCTGACGTCGAGGAGCTCGGCCGACCGGGGCTCGGGCGTAGTGTGCATCCCATGAGCTCTCCCGCCGACGTAGGCCCCGACGACGCAGCGGGGACCGGCCCGGGGGACGGGTCGCGCCGGTCGTCGCTGTCGGACACGATCTGGTCGGTGTGGTCGTGGTTCGCCTTCGGCCTCAGCGTGATCGTGTTCATCCCGATCGTCGTCGTCGTCTACGTGGTCACGTTCCCGTTCGACCGCACCCACTACTGGGCCGGGTACATGTACCGGAAGATGCCGGTGCTGCACCAGAAGCTCACGCCGTTGTGGCACTTCAAGGTCACGGGCGAGCTGCCCGCCAACCCACGCAACCCGTACGTGGTGGTGGCCAACCACGAGTCCTTCGCGGACATCCTTCTGATCAGCCACCTCCCCTTCGAGATGAAGTGGCTGTCGAAGCGGGCGAACTTCAAGATCCCGATCGCGGGCTGGCTCATGCACCTTGCCGGCGACATCCCGCTCGACCGGGGCGACAGGGAGTCGGCCAAGAAGGCGATGGACCGCTGCGCGTGGTACCTCCGCAAGAAGGTGTGCGTGATGGTCTTCCCCGAGGGCACCCGTGCCGTCGACGGTGAGCTCGGCAAGTTCAAGGACGGCGCGTTCCGCCTGGCCATCGAGACGCAGACGCCGATCCTGCCGCTCGCGGTCCACGGCACCAAGGAGGCGCTGCGGGCCCACGACTGGCGGTTCGGGCGCGCCGACGCGGCCGTGCACGTGATGGAGCCGGTCGACGTCGAGGGCATGACGCTCGAGGACGTGGATTCGCTCAAGGACCACGTCCGGGAGCTGATCTCCGAGCAGCTCGAGGTCATGGGGCAGGACCCGACGCTCACACAGTGATGCTGCTCGCGGCACGGGTCAGGCAGGGTCGAGGCGCTGCACCCCGTCGTCGAGGCTGACGACGTAGACCTCACCGCTCGGACCGCGGGCGAACGCAGCCACCGACCCGATGTCGAGGCCCACATCGACGATGCGCGTCGGGCCGTCGCCGGTGACGACACCGCGGATCCACCGTTGGCAGAAGTCCGAGAAGAGGTAGGTCCCATCGAGGGCCACCAGCCGTGGGTCGCGCACGACCAGGCCACCGGTGATCGAACACCCCTCGTCGTGGCTGTAGGTGGCGATGGGATCGGCGAACGGGCCGCCGCTCGCCGCTCCCGGTGCCGGATCGGGCTCGTCGAACCGCTGGTCGCCCTCGAACAGGTCCCATCCAAGGTTGGCGCCGTAGCCGGCGCCGCGACCGCCCTCCGGGCTGAGCCGGTCGATCTCCTCGAAGCGGTCCTGGCCGACGTCGCCGATCCAGAGGTCCCCGGTCGTCGGGTCGATGTCGATGCGCCACGGGTTGCGCAGCCCGGTGGCCCAGATGAGCCTCTCGACGTCGGTTCCCGTCCCGTCGCCGTCGACGAACGGGTTGTCGGACGGCACGCCGTCGGGGGCGGACGGATCGATCCGCAGGATCTTGCCGAGCAGCGTGTCGCGGGCCTGGCCGTTGCCCTCGGGGTCGCCTCCGGAGCCGCCGTCACCGAAGCCGGCGTAGAGCATCGCGTCGGAGCCGAAGCGCAGCGCGCCGCCGTTGTGGTTGGCGTAGGGCTGAGGGATCGCCACCAGCTGCCGACGTGTGTCGAGCTCGGCTCGCAGCGAGCCGTCGTCGCCGGTGAGCTCGTACTCGTCGATGCGCGACGCCCCGTCCTGCGCACGGGTGTAGCTGACGTACAGGTGCTCGCCGTCGGGGTCGACCGCCAGGCCGAGAAGGCCCTTCTCTCCACCGGCGTCACC
>JAPXRJ010000156.1:0-7447 GCA_033813615.1 Microthrixaceae bacterium
CGCCCGCGGCACCCAGTACCCGGCCTGGCTGACGCCGTGCGCGGCGACGCGGCGGGGGTCGACGTCGCCGCGTGCCAGCACGTGGTCGACGACCGGGGTGAGCACCGCCTCCCAGTCGTGTCGGAAGTGGAGACCCTGACGGTAGAGGGCGGCGCCCTGGCCGGGCCCGTCGTAGGTGACCGCGTTCCAGCCGCGTTCGACCGCGGCGGCCGCGCCGCTCGCCCAGATGTCGGAGATGGGTCCGTCGCTGCCGTTGGTGAAGATCACCGTCGGGCGACGATCGCCGTGCGCGGCGCCCTCGGCAGCGCCTTCGACGGGCGTGCCCGGCGCGGGGGAGAAGAAGTAGCCCTCGAGCTCGACGTCGCGATGTCCGACCGGATCGTGGTACGGGATCGCGATCTTCTCGACGGGCGGGTGGAAGCGGGCCGACGCCCGATCCCATGCGCTGCGGTGACGTTCCCAGAGGGCGGTCGATGCGTCGGGTCCCAGCGAGCCGACGGCGTACGCCGCGGCCGTGGCGAAGTAGCTGCAGGCTCGGAGATCGGCGCTCCGTGCGCTCTGGTCGTGACCACGGGCGGCGCTGGCAGCCGCCTCGACCTCCAGGCGCTCGCCGAGGTCGGAGAACGTGGTGACCCACGAGGAGGCGTCACCGTCGGTGACCTGGTCGAGAGCGACGAGGACCTCGCCGATGTCGGTGAGCCTGCGGTACGCGCCGCCGAGCAGGATCAGGCGGTCGAACTCGTTCCCGTCGTCGGTGAAGCGTCGTTGCATGGTCGGCAGGCTACGTGGGCGGCAGTCGTGCCCGTGACCGGACGGTCCGGACGGTCCGGACGAGTGGGACGGATCGACCGAGGCTCGACGGGATCAGTCCAGGAGATCGCCGAACGCCGGGATGTCGGAGCGGCCGGGCGGACGGCGGATCAGGTCGGCGACGATCGCTGTCCAGCCGGTCTGGTGCGACGCGCCGAGGCCGGTTCCGTCGTCGCCGTGGAAGTACTCGTGGAACAGCAGGTGGTCCCGCCACGACGGATCGGTGCCGAAGCGCTCGACGGCTCCGAAGCACGGTCGGGTGCCGTCGGGTCGCAGGAGGAACAGGCCGATCAGTCGGCGGCGCAGATCCTCTGCGACCTCGGTCAGCGTCAGGTGCACCCCGGAACCGGTCGGGTACTCGACGGTGACCGACTCGCCGAAGAACGAGCCGTACGCGTGGATCGACATCGTCAGCAGGTAGTTGAGCGGGAACCACACCGGCCCCCGCCAGTTCGAGTTGCCGCCGAACATGGGCACGGTCGACTCGGCCGGTTCGTAGTCGATCGTGGCGGTCATGCCGTCGAGCTCGACCACGTAGGGCGTCGTGTGCGAGCGCGACAGGGATCGGATGCCGTGCGGAGACAGGAACTCCTCGGGGTCGAAGAGTCGCTCGAAGATCCGTCCGGACGCCTCGAAGTCGGTCACCCCGAGCAACAGCCGGCGGTCGTCGGGCGCTCCCTTCATCGCGACGTCGTGGTCGAACACCGCCTCGTCGAGGCCCGACCGTCGCAGCAGGCGGGCGAAGGACTTGCCGAGGTTCCGGGCCCGGGCGATCACCGGTTCGTCGATGACGAGGCTGGCGAGCACCGGGAGCACGCCGACCATAGAACGGACCTTGATCGGGATCCTGGCTCCGTCGTCGAGGACGAGTCGGTCGTAGTAGAAGCCGTCGTGCTCGTCCCACAGTCCCTGGACGTCGAGCGCGTTGCGGATCAGGGCGAAATGCTCCAGGAACTTCACCGTCAGGTCGCTCGTCGGTTCGCCGTTGCGGCCGAGGATCATCGAGATCGTTGTCATGTGCAGGGCGTACAGCGCCATCCATCCGGTGGCGTCGGACTGCTCGTGCGTGCCGGCGACGGGCAGGTGGTCCCGGTCGATCGGACCGATGTTGTCGAGTCCCATGAAACCGCCCTCGAACAGGTTGTCGCCGCCGATGCCTTCCCGGTTGACCCACCACGTGAAGTTCACGAGGAGCTTGTCGAAGACCCGCCGGAGGAAGTCGACGTCGGTGCCACCGCTGATCGAGAACACCTCGAGCGCCGCCCAGGCCAGCACCGGTGGGTTGACGTCGTCGAAGGACCACTCATAGGACGGGATGGCACCGTCGGGGTGCTGGAACCACTCCCGGCACAGCAGCAGCAGCTGGTACTTGGCGAACCCCGGGTCGACGTGAGCGAGCGCGGTGCAGTGGAAGGCGAGGTCCCACGCCGCGAACCACGGGTACTCCCACGTGTCGGGCATCGACATGAGGTCGAACGCGTCGAAGTTGCGCCAGCGTGCGTTGCGGCCGGCCGGCGCACCGCGTTGCCGCGGTGGTGCCGGCTGCGTCGGGTCGCCGTCGAGCCAGCGGGCGACGTCGTAGTTGTAGAGCTGCTTGGACCACAGCAGGCCGGCGAACGCTTGGCGCATGACCAGCTGCTCGTCGTCGGTGATGCCGTCGGGGCGCAGCTCGGCGTAGAACTCGTCGGCCTCGTCGTGGCGCTGGTGCAACATGTGGGTGAACTGCCGGCCGAGCGGGTCGCCCCTGTGCTCCGATCGCTGTGCCGAGCGCAGCCGCAGACGCAGCTCGACCGTTGCGCCGGCATCGACCCGGAGGCGGTACCAGCACGCCGCCTTGGTCCCGGTCCGGTCGGGGTTCACCGAAGCCGCGCCACCGACGACGTGGTCGCCGATCCCGTCCTTTGGGTACGGCGTGCTGCACGGCTGACCGTAGATGCGCTCGGTGTTCGTCTCGTTGTCGCAGAACAGCAGCTCGGGCCGTTCGCCGCCGGGCGCCGCTCCGGCCAGCAGCTCCAGCTCGCCGAAGATCGGATGGTCGATCAGGACGCGGGGCTGGGTGACCGTCGGGGCCGTGTCGGCTCGCATCGTCGGAGGGCATCCGCCGAAGTCCCATTTCCACGTGTTGCGGAACCACAGGGTTGGCAGCACGTGCAGCTCGGCGGTGTCGGGGCCGGCGTTGGTGACCTTCACGGCGACGAGGAGGTCGTGGGGGTCGGACTTGGCGTAGTCCACCTCCACGGCCCAGTAGCGGTCGTCGTCGAACACGCCGGTGTCGAGCAGCTCGTACTCGGGATCGTGGCGGGTTCGTCGCCGGTTCTCCTCGAGCAGGTCGCTGTAGGGGAACTCGGCCTGCGGGTAGTGGTAGCGCCAGCGGTTCCAGGCGTGGCTCGGCACGGCGTCCACGAACCACCAGTACTCCTTGGCGTCCTCTCCGTGGTTGCCTTCGTCACCGGCCAGGCCGAAGATCCGCTCCTTGAGGATCGGGTCCTTCCCGTTCCACAGCGCCAGGCCCATGCACAGGAGCTGGTGGATGTCGCTGAAGCCGGCGAGGCCGTCCTCACCCCAGCGGTAGGTGCGGGAACGGGCGTGGTCGTGCGGGAACCAGGACCACGCCTCGCCGTCGGGGCTGTAGTCCTCTCGCACCGTGCCCCACTGGCGCTCGCTCAGGTAGGGACCCCACAGGTACCAGTCGCCGGCGTCGAGCAGCCCTTCCTCGAGGTGACCGAAGCCGTCCACGCGGTCACGTTCTGCCCCCACTTCCCCTCCTGGCGACGTCCGTGCCGGTGTTCGACGGTGACGCTATCGCCCGCTGCGGGTCGTCCCGGACGGGGCGGACGATCGGGATCCTGAGCACCCGCTCATGTTGATCAGCGGGTCGGTGGATCCTCACCCCCGGTCCGTCGCTACGTTCGCCCGCTCGCGGCTGACCGACCACCTGAAGGGAGCGGCCCCGGTGCTCGACGACCTGACCGAATGGGTGACCGACATCATCGAGGCACTCGGGTATGTGGGCGTCGCTGCGCTCGTGGCGCTCGAGAGCGTCTTCCCGCCGATCCCGTCGGAGGTCGTCCTGCCGATGGCCGGCTTCGTCGCCGGGCGGGGTGACGCATCGTTCCTGGGCATGGTGGTCGCGGCAACGGCCGGTTCCGTCGCGGGTTCGTGGATCCTCTACGGCGTCTCGGGCGCGATCGGCCCGAACCGACTTCGGGCCTTCGTCGTCCGACGGGGCCGCTGGTTCGGCGTCAAGGAGGCGGACCTCGACAAGGCAGAAGCGTGGTTCGACAAGCGCTCCGGCACGGCAGTGCTGATCGGCCGGTGCGTGCCGCTGATCCGGTCGCTGATCTCGGTGCCCGCCGGGTTCCGACGGATGCCGCTGCCGCAGTTCACGTTCTACACGGCGATCGGCAGCTTCATCTGGAACGCAGCGCTCATCGGCGCCGGTGCGCTGCTCGGAGAGCGGTGGGAGGCCGTCGGCGACTACGTCAGCATCCTGCAATGGGCCGTGATCGTGGCGATCGTCGCCACCGTGGCAGTCGTGGTCTGGAAGCGCATCCTGAAGCCGCGCCTCGCCGCGACGGGCAACCTGCCCGATTGATCAGGTGCGACGGAACAGCGGGGTGGTCTGGACGCGGAGTCCGAACTCGTCGTCGGGGTAGTCGCGGGCGTCGAGGATCTCCAGGTTGAACGGGTAGATGTCCAGCACCTCGCCGGTGGCGGCCATCCAACCGATCACGGCGTCGTCCCACCGCTCGTCCAGGATCGCTTGGCGCACGGGTTCGGCCACGGCGTCGTCGACCGGGACCCATTCACCGATCCAGCGCAGGGCGATGACCTTGTTGAGCGTGTCCTGGGAGTCGGCGAGCAGCGGCGCCTGCTCCGGGTCGCTGCGACGCACGGCGTACGCACCGATCGTGCGGCCCGCCGATGCCCGCGATGCTGTGGTGGGCGAACGGTCGGGCTCTGTCGTCATCTGGCGGTCATCGACCGAGGTGCTCGTCGAGCTCGCGTCGGGTCCAGAACCCGGGCGACGGCTGCGGGTCGGGGGTGGCGGCGTAGTGCGCCAGGCGCTCCAGACCGGCCGGGTCGTACAGCTCGATGGCGTCGAAGATGACGCTGGGCCCGACCGAACGCAGTGCCCGATCACCGGGCGAGCCTGCCTTGGGCAGGTTGGAGGTGAGCACGAGGACGGCGTCGCTCCCGAGATCCTCGCCGTCGGCCTTCGACCGCAGCACGTGGAGCCTGCCGAGCAGCTTCCACACCGCGTCGGTGCGCTGCAGGCCAGGCCGGCTGGTGGTGAACGCACCCGATACGTCGACCCACCACTGGCGGGTGCGGTCGGGGCTGGTCAGGCGGAAGTCGAGGTCGAGGATGCCCGACGGGTGCTTGGCCTTCTCGTCGATCAGCGTGAAGCCGGCTGCCTCCAACTTGGAGCGGGCGATGTCCAGCGTCTTCTTGGCGTCCTGCACGGCTCGGGCCTGGAAGTGCTCCTGACGGTCCTCGACGTCGAGCGCTCCGATGAGCTGCTGTGCCTGGTCGGGATCGGCGGCGTCGATGCGGGCGGTGGTCGCCAGCCGCAGGTCGGCGCGAGCGAGCTCGGCGTCGAGGCGTTGCCGAGCCAGCTCGACGTAGTCGACGTCGGTGTCGTAGCCGACGCCGATCCTGCCGGTCCGGGCAGCGGCGACGAGCGTCGATCCGGAACCGTTGAACGGGTCGACGACGATGTCACCGGCGTAGGTGTACAGGTCGATCAGCCGTCGGGGCAGCTCGACCGGGAACGGGGCGGGATGGCCGATGCGGGTGGCGGACTCCGAGTCGATGCGCCACACATCGCGGGTGACGTCGACGAACTCGTCGTTGGTCAACGTGGAGGCGTGTGGCAGTCCGCGGGTGCGCCGGTCCTTGAGGCTGAGCGCCCGAGCGAAGCGGCCCTTGGAGGCGATGATCACTCGCTCGGTCATGTCGCGCAGCACCGGGTTGGAGGCCCTGGCGAACGAGCCCCACGCGCACGACCCCGACGATGCCGAGGACTTCTCCCAGATGACCTCGCCCCGGAGGAGCAGGCGGAGGTCGTCCTGGAGGATCGAGATGATGTCCGCGCTGAGGCTGCGGTACGGCTTGCGGCCCAGGTTGGCGACGTTGACGGCGATGCGGCCACCCGGTTCCAGCACCCGCTCGCACTCGGCGAACACGGCCCGCAGCATGTCGAGGAAGTCGATGTAGGTGGCCGGGATGCGGGAGTCGGCGTCGGACTCGCCGGTGACGGCGAGCTCGTACTCCTTGCCGACGAAGTACGGCGGCGACGTGACGACCAAGGCCACGCTGGAGTCGGGCAGCTGGCTCATGTCGGTGCTGGAGCCGTGGAAGATCCGACCCCGGCCGAGCATCTCGATCAGCTCCGGCGGACGCTCCACGTGCTCGTCCTCGGAGAGCGCGGGTGGAGTGAACCGGGCGTAGAACGCGCTGGCGTCGTGGCCTTCCCTCCTGCCGACACCGAACGCGGAGGTCTGCGTTCGATCGTCCCGAAATTCCATGGCGCGCATCCTACGTGGGGGCACCGACACCGCCCCGGACGGCCCCGTCAGGCCTGTGCCGCTACGGTGCGGCGATGCCTCGACTGGACCCCGGAGCGCGAGTGCGACGGCACATCGCGGAGCTCCTCTCCGAGGGTCCTGTCAGCTTCGATGACCTCCTGTCGGCGTTGGTCGACCGTGGCCTGGATCTCGGCCCTGAACCTGAGGAGCGCCTCGACGACGTCCTCGCCACGATGGAGCGGGTCGACGTCGTCGACGACGAGGGAGCCGACGAGGCGGGGGCGCCCATCGACGTGTGCTTCGACCGGCTGGCCCTCTTCGACGGCAGCACGTGGACGATCCCCATCGACGAGCTCGACCTCGCGTCCGACACCCTTGCGATCGAACCTCTCGGACCGTTGCTCGCACTGCTCTTCAACGAGTGGTGCGCCCTCGACGGGGGCGGAACGATCGACTTCGACACCGAAGGTCGTCGGAAGGAGGTCGCTGATCGGCTCGGTGTCGCTCAACGTGGTGGCGTCGCCGTTCCGGAGGGTTGGCTTGCTGACCACGGGGCGAAGAGCGGGCAGTTCCTGCTGCTCCGACTCGACGGCGATGTGGTCCGGGCTCAGGGCACCGACCACGCGACAGCGCCCGCGCCGGCGTTCGTCGATGCGCTTGTCGGTTCGTTCGCCTCGGCGTCATCGTCACGAGCGTGCCGCCGTTCGGTCGAAGTGCTGACCGAGATCTTCGTGCTGCATCCCGAGTTGCGTGGATCGGAGATCCCGCCGCTGGACGACCTGATCGCGGAGGCAGGTCTCGCTCGCGACGGGGCATACCTCGCGCCGACGGGATTCGACTTCGAGCGCGAGCGCCTCCGCCGGCGAGTGGAGACAGTCGCGAGCGAGATGGCCTTCGGGGACACCGAGGCTCAGGCGTACGCCGCCCTCGTGGTGGCACGGCACAGTTGGGCGGCGAGAGGACGCGAGCTGGAACCGGAGTTGCTGGTCGGAGCAGCCCACGCGCTCGAGGACATCAGGATCGCCACCGTGTTCGTCGAGGACGAGTGCGACTCCGATGACCCCGACAACCTCGATGAGACGGTGAGCTTCGGCGAAGCCCTCATC
>JAPXRJ010000157.1:0-7313 GCA_033813615.1 Microthrixaceae bacterium
GTGGCCACGTGGTAGCCGTCGGATCGCTGCACCTCGTTCAGCGCTCCCAAGGCCATCGCCAGGTCGTCGGGGTGCACGTGATCGCTGACCGAGGACCCGAGCATCTCACCCCGGGGGATGCCCAGCAGGCGCGACACCGCGCCGCTCGTCCACACGGCACGCAGCATCGGGTCGACGAGGACCAGCAGGTCGGGTGCCAGCTCGGCGACGACGTGCTCGCTCCATCGCTCGTCGGGGAGCACACCGGCGCGCAGGTCCTCCTCGGAAGGAGCGCCCGGTGTGAGCCCGAGGGAGTCGGGGAGGCGGCGATCGATCGGCAGGTGCACGAACCCGATGCTACGGACTGGAGGCCCGGATGCGACGCTATGGTGCGAACGCGAGCCACGGTGCGGACACAAGGCCGCTCGAAGCCGAGCGCCGGACTCGACCCGCGTGCAGCTTGCGACTCGAGGAGGACACCGCCCATGAGCCACCCCGACCCCTTCGCCCCAGCTCGGCTCGGGCCCCTCACGCTGAGGAACCGGATCATCAAGGCGGCGACCTTCGAGGGCGTGATGCGGCGGGGCGCTGTGAGCGACGAGCTCGTCGAGTTCCACCGCAGGGTGGCCGCCGGAGGTGCCGGGATGACGACCGTCGCCTACTGCGCCGTGTCCATGGACGGACGGGTGCAGCGCGACACGTTGGTGATGGATCCGGAGCGCGTCGGCGATCTGCAGCGGCTGACCGACGCCGTCCACGCCGAGGGCGCCGCGATCGCCGCGCAGCTGGGCCACGCCGGGTTGGTGGCCAACACCCGCTCGAACGGCATGGCGACGTTGGCTCCGTCGACGCGCTTCAGCGCCCCGGCCATGGCCCGGGTGCAGGCGGCCACGCACAGCCAGCTCGACCGGGTCGTCGACGACTTCGTCCGGGCGACGCAGGTGGCCGCGGATGCCGGCTTCGACGCCGTCGAGGTCCATCTGGGTCACAACTACCTGCTCAGCTCGTTCATGAGCCCGAACCTGAACAAGAGGACCGATCGCTACGGCGGGTCGATCGAGAACCGCACCGCGTACCCGCGACGGGTGCTCGCCGCAGTCCGGGAGGCGGCGCCCGACCACATGGCCGTCACCGCGAAGTTCAACATGGCCGACGGCGTCGACGCCGGGCTGTGGCTCGACGAGAGCATCCCGATGGCCAGGCTGATCGAGGCCGACGGCCACCTCGACGCCATGCAGCTCACGGGTGGCAGCTCGCTGCTCAACGGCATGTACTTCTTCCGGGGTGACGTGCCGCTCAAGGAGTTCCGGGCGAGCCAGCCGGCCGTGGTCGGCCTCGGCCTCAAGTTCTACGGGCCCAAGCTGTTCCCCGCGTACCCCTTCGAGGAGGGGTTCTTCCTGCCGTTCGCCCGCCAGTTCCGCGACGCGCTGTCGATGCCGCTGATCCTGCTGGGCGGCATCAACCTGCAGGAGACGATCACCGGCGCCATGGCCGAGGGCTTCGAGTTCGTCGCGATGGCCCGGGCGTTGCTCCGCGAACCCGACCTGATCAACCGGATGCAGGCCGATCCCGGCCACGAAGGCCTGTGCGTGCACTGCAACAAGTGCCTCCCGACGATCTACTCGGGTACCCGTTGCGTGCTGGTCCCCTCCCCCTGACCCCGCACCCCTGACCCCGCACCCCTGACCCCGCACCCCTGACCCCGCCCTCCCTTTCTGTTCGGCCGTTCACAAGGTTTTCCTTGTGAAAGGCCGAACAGAACGGGAGGGCAGAGCGGGCGCTATTCGCTCGTGGGGCCGGTGAAGCGCGGCGGGCGCCGCTCCCGGTGCGACGCCACGCCTTCGGCCACGTCGGGTCCCCCGAACCCGTAGAACTCGAGTCCCCACGACGCGTCGAAGATCGAGCTGTGGTCGCGATACCAGTTGTTGAGCGCGTGCTTGGTCCAGCGGATGGCAGACGGCGCTCCGCTCGCGAGCTGCGCGGCCACGGCGAGCGCCCGATCCTGCAACTCGTCGTCGTCGACGCACAGCGACACCAGCCCGATGCGCTCGGCCTCCTCGCCGGTCAGCGGTTCGCAGGTGAGCAGGTAGTACTTGGCCTTGGCCATGCCGCACAGGAGCGGCCAGCACACCGCGGCGTGGTCGCCGGCCGCCACACCGAGGCGGGTGTGGCCGTCGATGATGCGGGCGGAGCGAGCAGCGATCGACACGTCGGCCAGCAGCCCCGCCACCAGGCCGGCACCCACCGCCGGTCCGTGCATCGCAGAGACGATCGGCTTGGAGCAGTCGATCACGTTGAACACCAGATCCCTGGCCTCGCGCAGCACGCGGGTGCGGGCCGCGTAGTCCTCGATCATCCCGTCGATCAGATCGAAGCTGCCGCCGGCCGAGAACCCCTTCCCGGCACCGCGGATCAGCGCCACCCGCGTCTCCGGGTCGCGGTCGACCGCCAGCCAGACATCGGCGAGCTCGCGGTGCACCTGGGGGTCGACGGCGTTGAGCCCCGGACCGTCGAGCGTGATGCGCAACACGCCGTCGGCGGGACGGTCGAAGGTGAGTCCGGGGAACTGGTCGTAGGGGTCGGCCACGGGTGCGCGCTCCTGCGTTCGTCGGTGACGGGTCGGGCGCAACCTACGCGCCGAAGTGCACCCGGTACTGTCGACCCCCGTGCTCCGACGTCGCCTCCTCGCCGCTGCCGCCGCACTCGCGCTCATCCTCGCGGCAGTCGCCTGCAGCTCCGATGAGGGTTCCGACGCCGGGGCAGGCGCGTCGAGCACCACCGGGCTCGGGACCGTGTCGAGCACCACCGGACCCACCACCACGGTTCCGGTCGTCCCGAACCAGATCGACGGCATGGCGCCCGTGCTCGACGCAACGAACGTGTACTCCGAGACCGGCCCCGACGACCTCTCGCCCGCCATCGCGAACGCCCGGCACTACGTCTACGTGCCCCACAACGACGACGGCACCGTCTGGGTGATCGACCAGGCGACCTACGAGGTTGTCGGCAAGCATCACGTCGGCGACCTGGTGCAGCACGTCGTGCCGAACCACGACATGACGATCCTCTGGGCCAACGCGTCGGGCTCCAGCCAGCTGATCCCCTTCGACCCCGCCACCGGTCAGCCCGGCACCCCAGTCGACGTGGACGCCCCCTACAACCTGTACTTCACGCCAGACGGAGGCTCCGCGATCGTCATGGCCGAGCGGCGCAACCGCATGGACTACTACGACACCACCACGTGGCAGCGCACGCACTCCGTCGACGTGCCGTGCCACGGCAAGGGCGCCACGACCGGCGGCATCAACCATGCCGACTGGTCCGCGGACGGCCAGTGGTTCATCGCGACCTGTGAGTTCTCCGGCCGGCTCGTCAAGGCCGAGACGACCACCGGCAACATCCTCGGCACCCTCGACCTCGACAGCCCGAGCCTGATGCCCCAGGACGCCCGCGTCGCTCCCGACGGGACGACGTTCCTCATCGCCGACATGATGGCCGGCGGTGTGCACGTGATCGACGGCCCGACGTTGCGCAAGGTCGGCTTCATCCCGACCGGCGAGGGCGCCCACGGCATCTACCCGTCACGGGACGCGAAGGTCGCCTACGTCTCCAACCGCGGCCACGTGAGCCACAAGGGCGGAGCGACCGGCGGCGGGGGCACGGTCAGCGTCGTCGACTTCGCCTCCCTGAAGGTGATCGACACGTGGGCCATCCCCGGCGGCGGCTCCCCCGACATGGGCGGGGTGTCCGCCGACGGCACCAAGCTGTGGCTCTCGGGCCGCTACGACGACGTCGTCTACGTGTTCGACACCGCGACCGGCGAGGTCGTGACGACGATCCCAGTCGGCAAGGGCCCCCACGGCCTCGCCGTGTTCCCTCAACCTGGACGATTCTCCCTCGGCCACACCGGCAACTACCGCTGAGGCATCGAGCGCTGAGGCATCCAGCGCTGAGGCTGCGCCGGATCCTCGGTTGGGCGTAGCGTCGTCCGGTCGCCGAACCAGGACAGATACCCGTGTCATCCCCGTCCGAACCGTCCCACCCGTCCCCTCGGACCGCCCCTGCAGGTCCGACGGGTCCCACCGCCGCCGGGTCCCCGTTCTGGGGCCACTTCACCGCGCTCGGCAACGACGAGCTGCCGGTCATGGTCCGCGGCGAAGGGTGCTACGTCTGGGACCGCTCCGGGCACCGGTACCTCGATGGGTTGTCCGGGCTGTTCACCGTCCAGGTCGGCCACGGACGACGGGACCTCGCCGCCGCCGCATCCGAGCAGATGTCGACGCTCGCGTACTTCCCGATCTGGTCCTATGCCACCGAGCCGGCCCTGGCGCTCGCGGAGCGGCTCACGGGCATGGCGCCCGGCGATCTCAACCGCGTGTTCTTCACCACCGGCGGCAGCGAGGCCGTGGACACCGCGTGGAAGCTCGCCCGTCAGTACTTCAAGGCCGTCGACCAGCCCGAGCGCACCAAGGTCATCTCCCGTGACCTCGCCTACCACGGCACGACGATGGGGGCGCTGTCGATCACGGGACTGCCGGCGATCAAGGAGCCGTTCGAGCCGCTCGTTCCCGGGGCGGTGAAGGTCCGCCACACCAACCCGTTCCGCACCGGCCATGAGGCGGACGAGGCGTGGGCGGAGATCTGCGCCCACGACATCGAGGACCGCATCCTGATGGAGGGACCGCACACCGTCGCTGCGGTCTTCCTCGAGCCGGTCCAGAACACCGGCGGCACGATCCCTCCCCCGCCCAGCTACTTCCAGCGGGTGCGTGAGATCTGCGACCGCCACGGCGTGCTGCTCGTCTCCGACGAGGTCATCTGCGCCTTCGGGAGGCTCGGCCACTGGTTCGGCTCGGACCGCTTCGACTACCGACCCGACATGATCACCTTCGCCAAGGGCGTCACCTCCGGGTACTCACCGCTCGGTGGCGTGCTGGTCAGCGACCGGCTGGCCCAGCCGTTCGTGGAGTCCGCCTCCACGTTCCTGCACGGCATCACGTTCGGCGGCCACCCGGTCAGCTGCTCGGTCGCGATCGCCAACCTGGACCTCATGGAGCGCGAGGACCTGCTCGGCAACGTGCACCGACGCGCGCCCGGGTTCGAGGAGCGCCTCGACGGCCTGCGCGACCTGCCCATCGTGGGCGATGTCCGCGGTGATGGCTTCCTGCGCACCGTCGAACTGGTCCGCGACCCCGACACCCTCGAGACGTTCACCGACGAGGAGTGCTCCTGGCTCCTCAAGGGCTTCATCTCGCACCGGTTGTTCGAGCTCGGCCTGATGTGCCGATCCGACGACCGCTCCGATCCGATGGTCATGCTGTCACCGCCGTTGATCTCGACCGACACCGAGCTCGATCTGATCGAGCAGATCCTGCGCACGGCGCTCACCGAGGCCTGGGACCGGCTCCGGGCCCGCTGAGTCGAACGCGTGTCGAGCCCGTCGCTCCTCGCCGGCTCGGTCGACCACCTACTGCTGGCCGGCGGACGGCAGACGGCAAGCGGCGGACGCGGTCAACGCAGGGTGTAGCGGATCGGCAGGTGCTTCACGCCGCTCACGAAGTGAGCTGCGGAGTACTGCGGTGAGCCGTCGAGCTCGATCGTGTCGACCCGCTCCAGCACCTTGGCGAGCATCGTGCGCACCTCGCGCCGCGCCACCTGTGCCCCGAGGCAGTAGTGCATCCCGAGCCCGAAGCTCAGGAGCTTGTCCGCATCCGGTCGGGCGATGTCGAAGCGCATCGGGTCCCTGAAGACCTCCGAGTCGCGGTTGGCCGACGGGTACGAGGTGAGCACCGCGTCGCCCGCGGCGATGTCGACGCCGCCCAGCACCGTGTCGGCCTGCGCCCAGCGCATGAAGCTGCGCACCGGGCTGGTCCAGCGGATCATCTCCTCCGCAGCGGGACCGACCAGCGACGGATCGTCCTGCACGGCCCGCAGCTGGTCGGGGTGGCGCACCAGCTGCTCCAGGCCACCCGACAGGGCGAACGACGTGGTGTCGTGGCCGGCGGTCGCGACGATGATGTAGTACCAGAGCCGCTCGCGCTCCCCCATGGGCGCCCCGTCGACCAGGCCGTTGGCGATCACGGTGGCCAGGTCGCCGGTCGGGTGGTCACGGCGATCGGCTGCGAGCCGGTCGAAGTACTCCTCGAACGTGTTGATCGAGGACGTGATCGCGGCGAGCGGGTCCGAGAAGTCGCCCAGGTACTCAGGATCAGCAGCCCCGAACAGGCCCTGCGTGAGCGACAGCATCAGCGCCTCGTCGCTCTGGGGCACGCCGAAGATGCTCATGATCACCCGGATCGTGAACGGCACGGCGACGTCCGCGGCGAAGTCGCAGCGACCGTCCATCTGGACCATCTTCTGGACGAACTCGTCCGCGATGTCGTCGATCGCCGGCTGCAGGTGCTTGACCGCGGCGGGCTTGAACCAGTCGTTGGTCACCGCGCGGAGCTTGCTGTGGACGTCGCCGTGGAGGTGCACGAGCGTGCGGGGCAGCTCGATGCCGAACGCCTGCAGCATGTCGTACTGCAGATCGGGGCCAGGCGCGGACTTCTCTGTGTTGAAGTAGACGTCGCTGCGACGAGAGACCTCGAACACGTCCGCGTGCTTCGTCACGGCCCAGAACGGCTGCCAACCGTCCGCCTCGACCCGCAGGATCGGCGACTCCTCGCGGAGCTCCGCGGCGGTGGCGTGCCACGAGTCCATGTCGGCGAACGCCGACGGGGTGATGAAGATCAGACCCCTGGGGTCGGTGGTGGTCGTGGGGCTGAGGACGTCACTCATCGTCGGATTCGCTCCAGGTGCTCGGATCCCGTCGGGATCGGACGCTACCGCCCCACTCGCGACAGAGCTCCCGGGGCTGGTCAGGACAGGAGCGTGCTGCCGATCCAGTCACCCGGCTCCGGCACACCGGGCGGGACGGCGAAGATGCCCGAACCGGTGTGCAGCAGGTACTCCGACAGGGCATCGTCGCGGGCGAGCTTGGTCTGCATCGGGACGTACTGGGTTCGGGGGTCTCGGACGAAGGCGATGAAGAAGAGCCCGGCGTCGAGCCGGCCCAGCCCGTCGGTCCCGTCGGTGAAGTTGTAGCCCCGGCGCAGCATCTGAACGCCGTCGTTGTCGTCGGGGTGAGCGAGGCGCACGTGTGACGCCAGGCCCACCAACGGCACGCCGTCGTCGCCCTTCGCATCGAGGTCCACCGGCGTGAACTCGGAGCCACCCGACAGCGGGGCGCCTTCGCCCTTGTCGCGACCGATGATCGTCTCCTGCTCGCGCATCGAGGTCCGGTCCCACGTCTCGATGTGCATGCTGATGCGGCGCGACACCAGGTACGAGCC
>JAPXRJ010000158.1:0-7224 GCA_033813615.1 Microthrixaceae bacterium
CGCCCTCGACGACCTCCACTGGGCCGATGCCGGCACGTTGGCGATGCTGCGTCACGTCCTGCGGGCCGTCGGCGAGCTGCCGTTCATGGTCGTCGGCACGTACCGCGACACCGACATCGACCGGATGCACCCGTTCGGATCGTTGCTGGTCGAGCTGCGGCGCGAGCACGACGTGGAGCGGATCCTGCTCGATGGCCTGGACTCCGACGCGGTCTTCGACCTGCTCGGCTCCCTCGCCGACCACGACCTGGGCGACGGTGCCCGTCAGCTGTCGCAGCGGCTGGTCACCGAGACGTCGGGCAATCCGTTCTTCGTGGGCGAGGTGCTCGCGCACCTGGCCGAGTCGGGCGCGCTGGTCAACGACGACGGACGATGGACCGCCACGGTGGACCTGGCCGAGGTGGGGCTGCCCGAAGGGGTGCGCGACGTGGTCGGCCAGCGGCTGTCGCGGCTGTCGCCGGACACCAACGCGGTGCTGGCCGTCGTGGCCGTCGGTGCTCGACCGATCGAGCTCTCGGTGCTCCGAGGCGCATGCGATCGGGGGATCGACGTGATCGCCGCGGTGGAGGAGGCCGTCGAGGCGGCGCTGCTGGTGGAGGAGGCGGGGTCGTTCCCGCGGTACGGGTTCCCGCACGCGCTGGTCCGTCAGACGATCCTCGACGAGCTGACGGGCGCTCGCCGACTCCGCATCCACGCCACGTTGGCCGACGTGCTGGCGCCGAGGGCTGGGTCCTCGCTCGACGCGTGGCTCGAAGCGGTCCACCACGCCATCGAGGGTGCGCCGATCCTCGGGTTCGGTCGCCTGGACGAGATCCTCGGCGCTCCCGAGTACACCCTCATGCAGACCATGGACCCCGACGCGCTGGTCGTGCTGGCAGAACGGGTCGACGAGCTCGGACAGGCGCTCGGCGCATCGGGCTCCGAGGCCTGGTGCCAGCTCCTCGTCGGCGGCGCAGTCGCAGCGTTCATCCAGGGCGACCGCGTCACGTCCGGCCAGTTGGCCCGCCGGGCGGTCGCACTGTCCCGGGACGTCGAGGACCCTCGGGCCTTCGTGCTCGCGGTCTCGGCGCTGAGCCACTCGGCGGGTTTCGCGCTGGACCCGGACTTCTTCGCGCTGCTGCCGGAGGCGTTGGAGAAGTCGGAGCCGGGAACGATCGAGCGCGTGCAATTGCTGGCCATGCAGCTCGGCGCAGCGGTCTACATCGGTACCCCCGACTTCGAGGCCACCGCCGCTGACCTGCTGCGCGAGGCCCAGCTGGTGGGCAGCGACGAAGCGATGGCGCAGTCCCATTCGGCCATCTCGTATGCCTTCCAAGCCGCCGTTCCGGCCGCGCTTGCTCTCGAGCACGCGGATCGGACCTTGTCGTACCGCGGCCGGGTCAGCCCGTGGGTGCTGATCAACGCCGTGCTCGCCCGGGCGTACCCGCTCATCAGGATGGACCGATGGGCCGACGCACGGTCGGCGGCGCACGACCAGGTGGACTTCGCCACGGAGCGGGGTGCGACCGTCCTGGTCGCCGCCGGTCACCAGCAGCTGGCGATGATCGACATGGCCGAGGGAGCACTCGATTCGGCTCGGGAGCGGATCGACGAGGTCGACCGACTCGCTGGCGAGGAGCCGATGTTCCAGGCGGGATCGGTCGTGCAGCGCATGTGGTTGGCTCGCCTCACCGGTGACTTCGACGCCGCGCTCGCACTCCTGGACCTCATCGTGCTGCTGCCGTATCCGGAGCTGGTCAACGTCACCCGAGGGTGGCTGGCGGGCGAGGCCGGCCGCTCGGCCGACGCCGCCGCGGCTGCTGACCGGGCGGCCGCACTGGAGCTGGCCGCGCTGCCGACCAGCTGGGTGTCGCCCGGTCTCTGGGCCACCGCCGGCCTCCTCGCCGTGCAACAGGAGCGTCCCGACCTGGCCGCCCAGGTCGTGCCGCTGCTGGAGCGCCTGTCGGGGGAGAAGGTGATCTACGTCTGCAACTTCGTGATCGGCGACGCGGACGAGATGCTCGACGCGGACGAGATGCTCGCCCACCTCCGACCGCTCGCCGCGTCGCTGTCGTGAGGTGGACGCGGTCGTGAGGCGGAAGGGCTTTTGTCGGCTCCGGCCCGGCCGATCGGCATAGGGTCCGCGGCATGGACACCCACCCCACCGCTCTGCAGGTCGCCGCCGCCATCCGCTCGGGTGAGGTCAGTCCGAGCGAGGTGCTCGACGAGTACCTGGGGCGGGTCGACCGGCTGGACCCGCAGCTCAACGCGTTCAGCCTCCGCGACGACGAGCGGGCCCGCGCCGATGCCCGCGCCGCCGACGACGCGGTGGTCGCGGCCCGCCGCGACGGCACCGACCTGCCCCCGTTCGCCGGCGTGCCGATCCCGATCAAGGACCTCTACGACGTCGAGGGTTGGGTGACCGGTCACGGCTCGCTCGCCGTCAGCGACGAGCCGGCACCGCTCGACGAGCTCTCGGTCGAACGGTTCCGCCGGGCCGGGTTCGTGCTGATGGGCAAGACGACGACGCCCGAGTTCGGTGCGGTGTCGGCGACGGAGTGCCGGCGCACCGGCATCACCCGCAACCCGTGGAACACCGAGCGGACCCCGGGCGGCAGCTCCGGCGGTGCCGCCGCCGCGGTCGCCGCGGGCATGGCCCCGATCGCCCACGCCTCCGACGGTGGCGGCTCCATCCGCATCCCGGCGTCGTGCACCGGTCTGGTCGGCCTCAAGCCGGCGCGAGGTCGGATCACCAGCCGGGTGTACGGCGTGGTCGGCGCGTCGACCCACGGCGTGGTCACCGTCGACGTCGCTGATGCCGCCGCGGCGCTCGACGTGCTCAGCGAGCTCGACCCCGGGTCGTGGGTGGTGGCGCCGCCGCCGACACGCCCGTACGCGCAGGAGGTCGGTGCGGATCCTGGTCGCCTGAGGGTGCGGTTGAGCGTCGAGAACGCGCTGGGCCTCCCGGTCGACCCCGAGTGCGACGCCGCGGCACGTTCGGTGGCCGACACGCTGGCCGACCTCGGTCACGACGTGGTCGAGAAGGCGCCCGAGTGGCCCGACGTCGGCGTGTTCCTGGAGAAGTTCATCACCATCTGGAACTGCCTGGCCATCCTCGCCCCGGTGGTCGACGAGTCGCTCTTGGAGCCGCACAACCGGGCCGCGTTCGACGCGGCCCGGGCCACCGACGCGTTCGCCTACCTGGGCGCGGACGCCGCGTTGCAGGACGCGGCACGATCGCTGGTGTCGCAGTTCCGCAACGACCCGTCCGCATCCGGCTCCGACCCGACCGACGGCTTCGACCTGTTGATCAGCCCGACGATGTCGGTCCTGCCGATCCCGGCCGGCACGATCATGGACGGCATCGACGAGGCGCCCACCGCGCCGATCACCAACGCCATCCCGATGGCCTGCTACACGTCGATGTTCAACGCCACCGGTCAGCCGGCGATCTCCGTGCCGGCACACGTGTCGACGGACGGACTGCCGGTCGGCGTGCAGATCGTCGGAGCCCCGTGGCGTGAAGACGTCCTCCTCCGCGTGGCCTCGCAGCTGGAGCAGGCTCGACCCTGGGCGCCGCTGCCGGTGCTGTGACCGGTCAGGAAGGTCCTGGCTCTGCTGAGTGCGTTGCCAGATGCGACGCGGTACCGACTACTCGTGACGCAAGTCAGGCCATGGGTCGACGGTGATCGAGATCAGCTCCAGGTAAGCGAAGTCGTGAGCCGAAGGCTCGTCGTTCGGACCCCGCTCCGTACCCAGTGACGACTCGAGCAGCTCGAACACGGTCTCTGAGACCCGAACGAGACGTCTCGTCACCGCTGTTGGGTTTCGGTGGCCCCTCGTCCTCGGAGAGCCTGGCCCGCATCGGCGTTGGCCCGTGCCAGGAACTCGGGATCGACGTCGCACAGGTCGGTGGCGGTCCGTTCCCTGAGCAGGTCGAGGCGCTCTTCGGGAGACATCCGTTGGAGGTCCTCGACGGTCACGACTCGGTCAGCCACGGGATCAAGCTATCGCGCTCTACCGTTGGCTCGATGTTCGACGTGGTCGGTCGCCCGGCGCTGGTGCTCTCTTCCGCCGAGGTCGCACCATGAGCGGTTCGTCGATCCGCTCGGTCGAGGTGCTGCCGCTGCGGCTCCGTCTGCGCGAGCCGTTCGCCGTCGCCTACGCCACGATCGAGCACGTCCAGACGGTGCTGGTCCGACTCACCGTCGACGACGGGACGATCGGCTGGGGTGAGGCGACGCCCGATGAGCACGTGACGGGTGAGTCGTTCGAGGAGTCGGTGGCCGCGCTTCGGGATCGGCTGGCACCGGCGGTGGTCGGGCTGAGCGTCGACGACGTCGACGGCATCGTCGCGTTGATCGACGAGGTCGCGCCCGCGACCCCTGCCGCTCGGGCGGCGATCGACGTCGCCGTCCACGACGCTGCGGCGCAGCGTTCCGGGCTGCCGCTGTGGCGGTTCCTCGAGCGGCGGATCGCGGCGGTCGGGGGCGTTCGGTCCAGCAAGGACCACCTCCAGATCTCCCGGGTGGTGAGCAAGCTGGATCCCGACGCCATGGCGGTCGCCGCCGCCGCTCACGTGGCGGCCGGCTTCTCCACCGTGAAGCTCAAAGTGGGCGAACCCGAGGACTGGGAGCTGGACGTCGAGCGCGTGGCCGCGGTGCGCGCTGCGGTCGGTCCCGACATCGGGATCAAGGTCGACGCCAACCAGGGCTGGCGCGTGCCCGACGTGGCGGTCATCGCGATGAGCGCGATGCGAGCGAGCGAGCCACGCTACGTGGAGCAGCCGGTCGATCGGCTCGACATCGAAGGCCTCGCCGAGGTGCGCCGGCGGGTGCCCGGCGTCGCGGTCATGGCCGACGAAGCGGTGGCTGGCGAGGCCGACGTCCGACGGGTGGTCGAGCTCGGTGCTGCGGACCTCGTCAACCTGAAGCTGATGAAGACCGGCGGGCTGGTCCACGCCGTGCGCGCCGACGCGCTGTGCGCGGCTGCGGGCATCGGGACGCAGATCGGCACGATGGTGGAGAGCTCGGTGGCCTCCGCTGCGGGCCTGCACCTGGCGATGGCGTTGGACAACGTCGCCACGGTGGAGATGGGCGGGCCGCTGATGGTCGTGGACGACCCGGGCGACCTGGTGCGCTGCTACGACGGCGAGCGCGTCGTGCTGCGGTCCGACCGCCCCGGCCTCGGCATCACCCTCACTGGGGTGTCGGCGAGGTCGGTTGGTTCAGGCGCCGAACGCCGGGGGCGCCAGGCCCAGCGCCCGCAACGCGTCGATGGTCTCCCGTAGCGGCAAGCCGATCACGGTGGTCGGGTCCCCGTCGATCGACTCGACCAACGCCGCACCCTGGCCCTGGATCGCGTACCCGCCGGCCTTGTCCAGCGGCTCGCCGCCGGCGACGTAGCCGGCCAGCACGTCGGGATCCGTCGGCGCGAACCTGACCAGCGCGACACCGAGCACGTCGGTGGTCGTGCCGTCGACCGAGGTCACTCGCACGGCGCTCAGCGCCGAGTGGGTCCGGCCGGCGAGTGACCGCAACATCCGCAGCGCATCGACGGCATCGGCGGGCTTGCCCAGGATCGACCCGTCGGGAGCGACGACGCACGTGTCCGCCGCCACGACGACCACACCCGGCTCCCACACGGCTTCGGCCTTGGCGGCGGCGAGGCGAGCGACGTAGTCGGACGGCCGTTCGTCGGGGAACGCGGACTCGTCGACGTCCGCGGCTCGGACCGAGAACGAGTAGCCGACCCGCTCCAGCAGCTCTGCCCGACGCGGCGACGCGGAGGCGAGGACGAGCGGAGGTGGCAGCGATTCCGGCCGAGCTGGACCGGGTGCGCTCATCCTCCCGACACCAGTGCTTCGGCGGCGGCCGACAGCTGCACGTCCTCGTCGGGGTCGTCGAGCCATCCGTCGGGCAGCGCCACCCTCTTGAGCGCGTGGTGGTGGCTGCGGGCGATCGCCGCGGGGTCGGTCACCGGGGCGGCGTCGGCGAGCGGACCCAGGCAGTCGAGCAGCGCGTCGAGCTCGTCGAGGTCGCCGACGTGGCCGGCGGCCTGGCGGATCGAGCCGCCGACCGGATAGCCCTTGAGGTACCAGGCCAGGTGCTTGCGGAACGGTGCCAGGCGGAGCCGTCCGTCCAGCGGACCGTCGGTGTGCAGGCCGTCACCGGTGAGCTCGGACCACTCCGCCATCAGCTCGACGTGGCGACGGATCGTCCTGACCACCTCGCCGAGCAGTGGCTCTGGACGCACCGGTCGTCCGGCGAGCGCGTCGTCGAGCTGGCCGAACAGCCACGGGCGCCCCAGGCAGCCACGACCGATGACGACGCCGTCGCAGCCGGTGCGGGCCAGCATGGCCAGTGCGTCGTCCGCGGTGAAGACGTCGCCGTTGCCGAGCACCGGCACGGTCTCGACGGCGGCCGCGAGCTCGGCGATCGCCTCCCAGCGTGCGGATGGCGCATAGTGCTGCAGCGCCGTGCGGGCGTGCAGCGCCACCCAGGCCGCCCCTCCGTCGACCGAGATGCGGGCGGTGTCGAGGAACGTGATGTGGTCGTCATCGATCCCCATGCGGAACTTCACCGTCACCGGAACCCGTCCACCCGACTCGGCATCCGCTGCATCGACCACCGCTGCGACCACCCGGCCGAGGAGCTTGCGCTTGTAGGCCAGCGCGGCACCGCCGCCGTTGCGGGTGACCTTGGCGGCCGGGCAGCCGAAGTTGAGGTCGAGGTGGTCGACAAGTCCGTCGCCCACCAGCTGGCGCACCGCTTCGGACAGGTAGCCCGGGTCGGTGCCGTAGAGCTGCAGCGACCGGATCGGTTCTGACGGGTGGAACCTCGTGAGCGCCCACGTGGTCGGGTGCTGCTCGACCAGCGCGCGGGCGGTGACCATCTGGTTGACGAACAGGCCGCCACCGAACTCGGCGCACAGCACCCGGAACGGCGCGTCGGTCACGCCGGCCATCGGTGCCAGCACCACCGGCGGGTCGATCGACAGCGGGCCGATCGACAGCGGCGCTGGTCGAGAGGGTGCGGGCACGAGCCGTAGTGTGCCGCAGATGAACATCCAGCCTGGGATCCTGGACGAGTCCACCACCTGCCACTGTGCGCAGCAGTACGAGGTCGTCGGCGGCGTCGACGTGACGGCGCTTCGGAAGGTGATCGGGTCCATCCTCGACCTCGCCGGTGCCGATCGTGGCCCGACACACGTGGTGGTCGCGTTCGGTGCGTCGCTGCTCGGAAC
>JAPXRJ010000159.1:0-7184 GCA_033813615.1 Microthrixaceae bacterium
CACAGAACACTTGACACGCTCCGGTTCTTCGAAACCGTGGTCCGTCAGGCGAAGCTGCGCCGCTACATGTCCTCTGAGCACTTCTCCGTCGACGGCACCCTCCTGGAAGCGTGGGCGTCACACAAGAGCTTCAAGCCGAAGGACCGTCCCGACCGCGACGGCGCGGCGTCCTCGGGACGCAACAGCGAGGTCGACCGGAAAGGCCAGAAGCGCTCCAACGCCACTCATGAGTCCACCACGGATCCGGAGTCCCGGCTGGCGCGCAAGAGCCTGAACACCGCAGCCCGACTGTGCTTCTCGGGGCACTTGTTGATGGAGAACCGCAACGCGTTGATCGTCGACGCTGAGCTCGCCACAGCTGACGGTCACGCCGAACGCGACACCGCCAAGCAGATGCTCGGCCGGTTGCCGAAGTCGAAACGGAGACGGACCATCGCAGCCGACAAGGCCTACGACACCGCCGGCTTCGTCGCGGATGTCCGCGAGCTCGGGTTCACCCCACACGTCGCGCAGAACACCACGAACCGAAGATCCGCGATCGACGCTCGCACCACCCGACACGCGGGCCACAAGGTCAGTCTGCGGATCCGGGCGCGGATCGAGGAACCGTTCGGGTGGACCAAGACCATCGCCGGAGGACGAAAGCTCCGCTACATCGGCAAAGACAGAAACCGGGCCTGGTTCAAGATGACCGCAGCGACCTACAACGTCATCCGCATCGCAGCACTCGACACCGCAACAGCGCTCTGAACTGGCCGCCCGGCTCCGCTGACCGACCAACCCAGCAGAACCCACAGCCCGGCGACAGGACCGAGACCGCCAGCCGCTGCAACAGCCAAGCCAATCACCCCGCCGCCAGCTTCCCGACACCCCGATCACACGTCGGCGAGACCACCCAGTCAGCCCGCGAACCCACCGCCGCAGCCACGAACCGCGATTTTCCGCGCCCTGCTAGGGGATGCAGCGTGCGGCCGGCGGGCGGATGGGCGGACGGGCCTACCTCGCTGCCCCTTTGACACAACGCGAGCTGCTTCAGTCGTCAGTATGAGCGACGTGCTGCTCGGAGCGTGTCAGCCACGAGCCGAGCACCATCCCGACCTTCAGATCGGGAGGGCCGCCAAGGCTGATCCCCGCCCCGACGGCACCTTGGCCCGGCTTCACACGCGTCCATCCCCCTGTCTGTCAGGGGAACGAAGAACCGCCAGCGGCGAGTCTCGACCTTCCACGCGAGCCTCATCGAGCCGCTCGACGCGTGGTCGTCTCGAGTCGAGACCGAGCGAGGCAGCGAAGGTTTGCTGTTCCCCGACGCCGACGGCGGGTTCGCCAACCGTCGCTGGTTCCAGCGTGTCTGGGCTCGGGCTGCTCGCGAGGCGGGCTGGCCGATGAAGCGCAAGACGGCGGCCGTGTGGCACCTCCACGACCTGCGTCACGTGGCGGCGTGCTGGCCGCTCGTCGACGTCGGGCTCGATCCGGCGGTGGTCGCCACGCTGCTCGGCCACGCCAACGCAGCGTTCATCCTCAGCCGCTACGTCGGCTTGCGGGGGACCTCGGTGCCACCGTCACCGCTGCCGCCGAAGACTGGTAGCGGAAGGTCGTGACCACCGGATGTCGCAAGAGTTGCTGTCAATCAGACCCTGATATGGGTACTCTGTGTCCAGAACGGTGTTCCAATGACAGCAGATGAGCCGAGGTCGATCCCATCCCGTCTGGCTCCGGTGCTCGAGGCGCTGGAGCTGGACCAGCCGCGCGTCGTCACTGCTGACACCCTCGCAAGCCTCGCCGGGGACCTGGGGACCGACACCGATGGACAACAGCTCGCATACGAGCTTCGTCGATTGGGCTGGTTGATCGGTCTGCGGACGAAGGGGGCGTGGGAGTTCGTCCCCGGGGCGCGCGCCGGCCGCTTCGGCGCTGGTGACCGGCACATCGAATTGCGCGCTGCGCTCGCCGTGGACTCCGGCTTCAGGGGTGCCCTTGCGATGGAGTCGGCCGCGGTGGCCCTCGGCCTGGCCGGACGAGTCCCGGACCGCGAGGTGCTGTGGGTTCCGCCCGGGTGCCGGGTGCCGAAGTCCTTTGGCGACTGGCGCGTGGTGCGGTTGGCGGTAACCGACGACGCGATCGCGCCCGTGGACGGGCTTCCCACGTGGCGGGTGGAGGCGTTGCTCGCCGGGATGGCGGTGCGCCCCGATGGCTTTCACGACTGGCCGAACGTCGGAGAGTGGCTCGCACGCGCGGTGTCGCAGGCCGACGCCAACTCGGTCGCTGGATCGCTCGTGGATGCCCCCCGGGCCGCATGGCTGCGGGCGAGCTACCTGCTCGCGATGGGAGGCCAGGAAGCCGCAGCCTTCGAGGTGTTCCAGCAAGCGCCTCCCGGTCGAGGGCCCGCCTACCTCGGTCCGCGGCAGAAGAAGGGGCAGTTCGATCGGCGCTTCGAGATCGTCGACTCCGTGCTCGCCCCGAGCTTCAGCGGCGTCAAGCCGTGAGGATCACGGAAGGCCACCTGGCTCGCCACTACCAGGGACGCAAGGGTGGCCGAGGTCCAGCGCTGCTCGACATCGCGCAGGACCATGCCCTCGCGCACCTTCACGCCGTCGGCCTGTTCGAGGCGGGTCTCGTGTTCAAGGGCGGCACATCGCTGCGGAAGTTCCGTGCCGGATCGGCGGGTCGGTTCTCGACGGACCTCGACTTCTACGCCCCGGACGACGACGTCACCCTCGCCACGATGGAAGCGCTCGCCGATGTCGACGTCGATGGGTTCGTGTTCCGCATCCCCGAGCTCGATGGCGATGGGCGGCGCGCGCAGTTGGAGGTCGACACTCCCTTCAGTCGTCCGGACATCGGTGCACGGATCGAGGTGTCGCAGCGGCCGCTGCTGCTTGCTCCGGACGTGCTTCCGCTCGTCGCTCTTCCCGTGCATGACCGATACGACGTGATTCTGCCGCCAACGCCGGTGATCGCGGTCGAGGAGGCCATCGCTGAGAAGCTCGCCCGCTTCCGGCGTGTGTCGCTTGCCCGTGACCTCTACGACCTCGCGTGGTTCGCCGACCGACTGCTCGACGAGGCCCTCGTGCGCCGGCTGTGGGTGATCAAGGTCTTCTTCGACGTCGTCGACGACCACCGGGGCGACCCGGCCCTGTCACCCGACGACGTGCTTCGCGATCGCGACAAGCGCGACTTCCTTCCCGAGGACATCGGCTACCTCACCCAACCCGTCGACCTGTCCGCTTGGCTCGCGACAGTGCTACGACGCTTCGCTTTCCTCGCCGACCTCGACGCCGACGAACTGCGGTGGTCAGCGTGCAACCCTGGCCATCGCCACCAGGTCGAATCGACCGGGCTGGCGGGTTACCGCTGAAGAGTCGGCGGTCGGCGCTCTTCGTCCTACGGTCGACGTACGTCGCCGATCGTGGTGCCGATCGGAAGAGCGATCACCGAACGCACCATCTCGATGAACTGTCGTCGCGTCATCCCGGAACGTCGATCTCGTCCATGACCGGAGTGTCGTCCGCGGACTCCTCGCGCTCGAGCGCCTCGACAAGCTCCTGGTCCGAATCCTTCTGGAGACTCCTGCGCTTGAGCTCGTTGTCGAGGTCGACGCCGTCGGCCTCGCGCTTGGCCTTCGTGCCCTGGTACCACGCCAGTCGCAATGCGACTACCGCAGGCACGAGGTGAGCGAACGTGTCGACGACGGCGTTGCCGGTCAGCTGGATGAGCAACGGACTCGACATCTGGAGCCGCGAGATGCGCACGATCTGCTCGCCGTCGCGATCGATCCTCGTCAAGGCGCGATCGAGGCTCAGTAGCACGTCGGAGACGGCGACCACGCTCTCGGCCTCATCCGGTAGGTCGAAGACCACGTCCGCCGAATAGCGACGCGGAGCATGCACTCCGGCACGTTGACCGCATCCAGGTCGCGGACACGACATCACGCGCCGGGCGCCCGCTGACCGCCGATCGGTGGGCACAATCGGGCACAAATCGCGGTGGTACCGGGTGGTACGGACCGTCGCCAGCCGTCACGACCCAGCACGCGTGACCGCCCCGAAAATCGCCGAAACCCTTGACCTGGCGCCGATTCCGGCGCCCTGCCAAGGGCTTCTGTGCTGGCACTCCCAACGGGATTCGAACCCGTGCCGCCACCTTGAGAGCGACCCCTGGGCCGATTTCTACGGATGGTGACGGACGCAGACGACTGCAATTCCGGGGTTCTCGCGATCGAACGAACAGCCACGAACCCGAGCGAATCGGTGCGGCCGCGGGTTTTTCGCGGGGCGCTCGCGCCGGGTCTCCAACGGTCTGAAGCTCTGACCACAAGTCCAGAGAGCGTGCCCCGACCGGCACATCTGCCGGCTTCAGTCGATGCCGAACCAGGCGGCGACCTTCTGCTCGTGGTTGGCGTAGCCCTCGCCGGACACGTCCACCACGACCTTGTCGATCGTGCCGCCGGTGAACGGGAACGGCGCCTGGTACTCAGGCGTGACCGCCGAGGCGCTGTCTCGGCCGACGCAGATGCCGTCGCCGGTGAGGCAGAAGTAGCCGGGTTGGGTGACGATCGTGGACTGCACGACCTGCTGGTCGTCGACGTAGAGGGTCAGGGTGCCCTCGGTGCCCGGCATCTCGGGGTTGGTGCTGGGACCCGACGCGGTGAACTCCGCGACGCACAGGTGTCGACCCTGGGACAAGGGGGTCGACGACACGACGTCCTGGAGGTGGGTGCCGACCCAGTTGAACGTGTAGCGCAGCGTGCCGTCCTTGACGTAGAGCGAATGTCCGCCGGGCACACCGCCGGCGGCCCAGATGACCCCTTCGACATCGTCCGAGGTGACCTCGACACCGGCGGCGATCGTGTAGGAGCGGCCGGGCAGCTGAGGTCCCGCCGACTCGGGCACGTCGCTGGCGCCCGGGTAGAAGACGTACTGGTCACGGTCCGGCGCCCCGTGCGGTCGGGGTGAGAGCACCTGCTCGAGCGCGTTGCGGTCGTCGATGGGCAGACCGTTGTAGATGCCCGCGTAGTAGAACCACAGGCCCTTCAGCTGCTCGAGCCGCTCGGGGTGGTCGGACGCGACGTTGGTGCTCTGGGCGCGGTCGGTCTCGAGGTGGAACAGCTCCCACTCGTCCTTGTCGAAGTTGCCCCAGCTCGACAGCGGCGGGTGCACGGTGCAGGCCAGCCAGCCGTCGTGGTAGATCGAGCGCTGACCGAGCATCGTGTAGAACTGCGTGCGCTTGCCGGGCACGGTCGGATCGGTGAGCGCTGCGGCGAAGCTCTCGCCCTCGATCGGGCTCTGCACGTGGCCCTTGATCAGCTCGGGCGGCTCGATGCCCAATAGCTCATAGACCGTCGGTACGACGTCGACCGCGTGGATGTACTGGGGTCGAGGGGTGCTGTCGGCCGCGATGCGTGCCGGCCAGGCGACGAGGCACATGTCGGCCACACCGCCCTCGGCCCCCGCCCAGCGCTTCCAGTAGGGGAACGGAGTGTCCAACGCCCACGCCCAGCCGGTGTTGTAGTGGTTGTTCGACGCCGGGGTGCCCAACTCGTCGAAGTGGGGGAAGGTCGTGTCGAACGTGTCGGGCACCCCGTTGAAGAAGCGCCACTCGTTGAAGCTGCCGTTGGGACCACCCTCGCCGCTGGCGCCGTTGTCGGAGGTCACCACGATCAGGGTGTTGTCGAGCTCGCCCGATTCCTCGAGGAAGTCGAGCACCTTGCCGAGACGATCGTCGTAGTACGAGATATAGCCGGCGAACACCTCGGCCATGCGCGTGAAGAGCTGCTGCTCGTCCGCGCTCAGCGTGTCCCATGGCCGCACCGTGTCCAGCTGGGGCCAGGGCTGGCCATCGGGGCCGGTGCACTCGGGCTCGCCGTGCGGGTTGATCTGCGACAGCTGCGTTCCCTCCGGGAGCAGGCCCAACTCGATCTGTCGGGCCAGGATCCCTTCGCGGATCGCCTCGTAGCCCTGGTCGAACACGCCCTTGTACCTGTCGGCCCACTCCAGTGGCACCAGGTGTGGTGCGTGCCCGGCCTGGGGGGCGAGGTACATGAAGAAGGGCTTGCCCGGATCGATGACCTTCGCGTCCTGGATGAACGAGATGGCCTTCTCCGCCAGATCGTCGGCCAGGTGGTAGCCGTCCTCCGGCCGCGCCGGCGGCTCGATCGGATGGTTGTCATACACCAGATCCGGGAAGTACGAGTTCGTCTCGCCACCCAGGAATCCGTAGAAGCGCTCGAACCCCCGGCCCAGCGGCCACCGGCCCTTGAAGGCGGCCAGGTTGCACTCCTCACCCGGGGTCAAGTGCCACTTGCCGACGCAGTAGGTGTTGTAGCCCTGCTCGGCGAGAACCTCGGAGATGAAGCCGTTCTCGAACGGGATGCGCGTCGAGATGCCCGGAAAGCCCGACGCGAACTCGGCGATGGTCGCCATGCCGTTCGACGTGGCGTTGCGTCCGGTCAGCAACGAGGCGCGTGTCGGCGAGCACAGCGCCGTGGTGTGGAAGTTCGAGAACGTGACGCCCATCTCCTGGATGCGACGCATGTTCGGGCACTCCACCGGACCGCCGTAGAGGTCCATCGTGGCGTAGCCCAAGTCGTCCCAGGTCAGGAACAACACGTTCGGCGCACCCTCAGGTGCCCTCGGCGCCAGATACGGCGCCCAGTCAGGCTCCGACTCACGGATGTCCAGCTCGATGCAGCCGTTGAAATGCTTCGGCATGGTTCCTCGCAGTGTGTGCCGCCGGGACGATCAACCCGAAGTCTGGCACGTCAGGTCAGAACGACTCCCTCGTGGCTCAGCCTGGATCCACCGATGTGATCGGTAGCTGATCGGCGCGTATCCGCGGAAAGTGCCCTTCGTGTTGCGACGATGGCGGTTCTCTACGCCTCCAGCAGTCGCAAACGAAAGGGCACCTTCAGAGTGAAAGCCTGCCAGAACCTCGACGCGGTCCGGGTGACCTTCGATGACGATCGTGCGGTCGCGAACGCTGGGCTGGTCCTGACCGCCACGACCGCGCAGCATCTCGGCTTGCTCGACGCTGCCCAGGACATGATCCGGCTGGATGGTCCGGGTGCGGCGAACGCGGGTGTGAAGGCGATGACGGTCATCGAGGCGATGGTCGCCGGGGCGGACTGCATCGACGACGTCGACGTGTTGCGGGCTGGATCGACCGCCAAGGTTCTGGGGCATCGGGTC
>JAPXRJ010000160.1:0-7172 GCA_033813615.1 Microthrixaceae bacterium
CCGGGTGCAGGCCAAGGCCAACCTCGACGCCCGTCGCAAGGCCTCCGCCCTCAGCTCGGCGGGCATGCCCGACAAGCTGGCCGACTGCCGGGTCCACGGTCCCGACTCTGAGCTGCTCATCGTGGAGGGCGACTCCGCGGCCGGCCCCGCCAAGGCGGGGCGCAACGCCGAGTACATGGCGGTGCTGCCGCTGCGGGGAAAGGTCGTCAACGCCGGCAAGTCCACGCTCAAGCAGGTGGTGGAGAACGCCGAGGCGCAAGCGCTGTTCACCGCCATCGGCGCGGGCTCGGGCAAGGACTTCAAGCTGGAGAACGCCCGGTACGGCCGGATCATCATCCTGTGCGACGCGGACGTCGACGGCAGCCACATCCGCTGCCTCCTGCTCACGCTCATCCACGCCTACATGCGCCCGCTCCTCGAGGACGGTCGCGTGTTCGCAGCGCAGCCCCCGCTCTACACGGTCAAGGTGGGCGACCGGAACATCCATGCCTTCTCCGAGGAGGAGAAGCTCACGCTGACCGACGAGCTCACCCGAGGCAACCGCAAGGCGGAGAACCTTCAGTGGGTCCGCTTCAAGGGCCTCGGCGAGATGGACGTGGAGGAGCTGGCCGTCAGCTGCCTGGATCCGGGCACCCGGATCCTGCGACGCCTGACGATGGACGACGCGACCGCGGCAGCCGAGGCCGCCGAGCTGTTCGACACGCTGTTCGGCAACGACGTCGCCAAGCGTCGCCAGTACCTGCTCGCTCACTCCGACCTGGTCGACCGGGACGCACTCGACGTCTGAGCCCCGATCGAGCTGAACCCAGCTCCAGGCGTCTCCACGCGCAACGGCGGACCCTTGCGGGTCCGCCGTCGGCCGACCGCTCACGTCAGGGGGGTGTCGTGGCGGTGCTGGTCACCGGGACGAGGGGGGATCGTCCGGGCCAGATCGTGGAGGCCGCGCCGTGCGGGCCTCGGTTGATGTGTGCTCAGGCAGCCGCGACCGACGCGACGGGAGCGCTGCGGTCGAGCAGCTGGTCGGTCAGCGGGGTCGCCGACTTGGCGGCCGCCACGGCCACGGACTTGGTGGCGTTGACGACCTTGGTGGCGAACTTCGCCTGGTTGTCGATGAGCTCGAGGGGGCTGGGGAAGACCTCGGCGTACGGCAGCGCCGGAACCTCGGGCACACGCTCGAGCAGGAACTCGACGACGGCGGCGACCGCGTCGGCGACGGGCTGCTTGGTGCTCTTCACACCGGTGATGACCTTGTCCTGCAGTTCGGTGACGGGGTCGAGCAGGTTGTCCATGTTGTCCTCCTCCAGAGGGGCGGCCGTCGCTCGGAAGCGGGGGGTTCAGCCGGCCGTCGTGATGTGCTTACTCTAGCAAGCACCTGCGAGCTATGTCAACCGTTTCGCTTGCTGCAGTTCGCACTCGGTCATGGCCCGGGAATGTTCGGGACCTGATCTCCGTTGTCCGAGGACGCGATACCTGACTAACTTGGTCGGGTATCAGTGACGACTGCGGCAACCGCTGCCGCGTCGACGGAGATCAGAGGAGCACCACATGGCCATCCGGCTGGGCGACGACGCCCCCGACTTCACGATCGACACCACCGAGGGCACCGTCGACTTCCTGGACTGGAAGAAGGGCAGCTGGGCGGTCCTGTTCAGCCACCCCAAGGACTTCACCCCCGTCTGCACCACCGAGCTCGGCACGGTCGCGAAGCTCAAGGACGAGTGGGACAAGCGCAACGTCAAGGTGATCGGCCTGTCGGTCGACGGCTTGTCGGACCACGAGGGCTGGAACAAGGACATCGAGGAGACACAGGGCATCGGCCTGAACTTCCCGCTGATCGCGGACCCCGACCACAAGGTCGCCGACCTCTACGACATGATCCATCCGAACGCCAACGACACGCTCACCGTGCGCTCCGTGTTCATCATCGGCGCCGACGACAAGGTCAAGCTGATCCTCACCTACCCGGCCTCGACCGGCCGCAACTTCGACGAGATCCTCCGGGTCATCGACTCCCTGCAGCTCACCGCCGGTCACAAGGTCGCCACGCCGGCCAACTGGGAGAACGGCCAGGAGGTCATCATCGTCCCGGCAGTCTCCAACGACGACGCCAAGGCCATCTACCCCGACGGCTGGCGCGAGGAGAAGCCGTACCTTCGCTACGTCAAGCAGCCGGGTTGAACCGACGAGCAGCCGGGCTGAACCGGCCGCTCGTCTCACCTGAGCCCACGAACGGAGAGCACGAGGCGGGCCGTCGGTCCGCCTCGTGCCGCGTCCGGGCGAAGTCCGTGCGACGTTCCGCGGCGCATGGTCCGCGCCCTCGACCGCCCCAGCGCCCATCATGGTGACATGTGTCCCAGCACGCGACGGTCCGAGGCCTCCGGACCGCGGTTCAGCGTGGTGCTGCCGGTACGCGACCGGGCCCACATCGTCGGCCGAGCAGTCGCCGCCGTCCTGGCTCAGACCTTCGGCGACCTCGAGCTCCTCGTGGTCGATCTCGGCTCGTCGGACAGGACCCTCGATGCTGTCGACGAGGTCGCCGACGACCGGGTCGTGGTCGTCGACCGCGCCGCTGCCGGCCAGCTCGACCTGTCGCCGTGCGTGGCTGCGTTGGACACCGCCCGCGGAGAATGGGCGACGGTGCTCAACGCTGACTGCGAGGTCGACTCAAGCTGGCTGGCCCGCATCGGCCGGCTGGTCGACTCCACCGAGGCCCACTTCGTGAGCTGCGGGGGCCGCCAGATCGACGACCGGGGTTCGGTCACCGAGTTCCGACCCGTCGCCGCCGGAGGCGGGTCGCTCGCCTGCCTGAGAGCTGGGGCGTTCGCCACCACCATCCAGCGGCTTCGGGCCGCGGTCGACCTCATCGGATCCGAACTGGACCCGCGTCATGGCGAGGTCACCACCGATCCCGCCGGTCACTTCGGTCGCATCGCGCTCGACCTGGCGGTGCTCGACGGCGACCTCGTGGTGCACAGCCCGGAGCTGCTGGTGTCGTGGCACGAGCCGGCCGGGATCGACGCCGCCGAGCCGTCGTTCCTCACCGACGACGAGCTGCGGTTGCACCTGGCGTACCAGGGGATCGACGCCCTCGCCCGCACCCCGATCCCCGACGGCGAGCTGCTGGCCCGCTACGCGACCTCAGGCGGCGTTGCCGCGGCGCGCCTCCAACAGGGTCGCGACGCCCGTCGCCTTCTGCGCATCGCGTGCCGGGCACGGCCCGAGGTGCGCGACCACTGGACACGGCTGTTCGCCGCGCACCTCGGCCCGCTGGGTCAGCGCATGTTCACCGAGGCACCTGGCCCCTCGTTCGGGTGAGGTCAGCGGACGTCGGCACCTGTCTCTGCTGACGAGTCCCACCTTCGAGGTTCTGCGCGCGAGCGCTACGGGTAGTGTCGACGAACCGCTCGGACCGACCAGGGGGTACCCACGTGTCCACCGCCAGCCCGCCGCCCGTCGGGGCCGCAACGACCAACGTCGCCGCCGCCGGGGCGATCGACGCCCGCAAGGTCTACGGCGAGGGCGACACTGAGGTCCGAGCGCTCGACGGCGTGACGATCAGCTTCGAGCGCAGCCGCTTCACCGCGATCATGGGCCCGTCCGGCTCGGGCAAGTCCACGCTGATGCACTGCCTCGCCGGCCTCGACCGACTGAGCGCGGGCCGCGTCTTCATCGGCGACACCTACCTCGACGATCTGTCCGAAGGACAGCTCACCGAGCTCCGCCGGGACAAGATCGGCTTCGTCTTCCAGGCGTTCAACCTCATCCCGACGCTGTCGGCTGCAGAGAACATCACGCTCCCGATGGACCTCGCCGGCCGCAAATCGGACACCGAGTGGATGAACCAGGTGATCGACACCGTCGGCCTGCGCAGCCGGCTCTCGCACCGCCCGAGCGAGCTGTCCGGTGGCCAGCAGCAGCGTGTGGCCGTCGCACGAGCGCTCGCCAGCCAGCCCGAGATCGTCTTCGCGGACGAGCCGACCGGCAACCTGGACTCGCGTTCGGGCGGCGAGATCCTGCAGTTCATGCGCCACGCCGTCAGCGACCTGCGCCAGACGATCGTGATGGTCACCCACGACGCCGGCGCCGCCGCCCACGCGGACCGCGTGGTGTTCCTCGCCGACGGTCAGATCGTGACCGAGATGTCGGACCCGACGGTGGCGGGCGTCCTCGACCTCATGAAGCAGCTCGGGGACTGATCGCGTGCTCCGGGTCGCCATCAAGGACCTGATGGCGCGCAAGCGCCGCCTGGTCACGACCTCGATCGCCGTCCTCCTCGGCATCGCGTTCCTGACCGGGACGCAGCTGCTGTCGGCCACGCTGAGCGACTCGATCAAGTCGCTGGTCGGCGACGTCTACGAGGGCGTCGACGCCGTCGTCCGCTCCCCCGACACGACCCAGACCCCGTTCGGCCAGCCGCTGCGCAACCCGGTCCAGGCATCGCTGCTGCCACAGGTCGAAGCGGTCGACGGGGTGTCGGTCGCCCAGGGCATCGTCGAGTCCACCGGCAACGAGTTGGTCGACCAGGACGGGAAGGTGTTCGGCGGCGGCATCGGTCCGCCGACGATCACCTACAACTGGGTCGAGGACTCCATCATGGGCACGGGCGGCGTGCGTGAGGGTCGCGGACCGACGACCGACGCAGAGATCGCCATGGACGGCACGTCGGCCGATGCGCTGGGCCTCGAGCTCGGCGACGAGGTCCGGATCGCCACGCTCAACCAGGGCGTGAAGACCTACACCCTCGTCGGCGTGGTCGGCTTGGGCGAGGACGGCAAGGGCAGCACCGGCGCCAAGCCGATCTTCTTCACCACCGCCGAGGCGCAGGCGCTGACCGGCCAGCCCGACCAGTTCAACTTCATCGTGACCAGAGCCGACGACGAGATCTCCGAACGTGAGATAGCGACCCGGCTCGCCGACGCGCTCCCCGACGAACAGGTCGTCACGGGGTCGCAGTTCGTGGAGGAGAACCAGGAGGCGATCTCCCAGTTCGTCGACATCCTGGCGGTCTTCGTCAGCGTGTTCGGCTACATCGCCCTGTTCGTCGCGGTGTTCATCATCTACAACACGTTCTCCATCCTCGTGCAGCAGCGCACCCAGGAGACCGCCCTGCTGCGGGCGGTCGGCGCCCGTCGCCGTCAGGTGCTGGGCGCCGCGCTGCTCGAGGCCGTGATCGTGGGCGCGATCGCCTCGCTCCTGGGGCTGATCGGCGGCGTGGCCCTCTCGACGGGGCTCGTGTCGCTCGTCGGATCGTTCTTCCCCGCGTCGAGCGGCATCACCCTGCCCGGCCCCAGCACGTTCGTCTTCGCCGTCGTCGTCGGCGTGGGCATCACGGTCGTGTCCGCACTCGCACCGGCCTGGCGCTCCAGCCGCGTCCCGCCGATCGCTGCGCTGAGCGAGGTGTCGATCGACCGATCCAACCTGTCTCGGTCGCGGATCGTGCTCGGCGTCGTACTGCTCGTCGGCGGTGCCGCTCTGATCGGCTCGGGCCTGGCCGACCTCGGACCCAGCCCGCTGTTCCTGGTCGGCTTCGGCGCAGTGCTGGTGCTGGTGTCGGTCTCACTGGTCATCGGTCCAACGATCGCGTCGCCGATCAGCCGGCTCCTGGCCATGCCCTTCGCTGCGGTCGGCGGCGTCGCCGGCCGGCTCGCAGGAGAGAACGCGGCGCGCAACCCCAAGCGCACCGCCGCCACCGCGGCCGCGCTGACCATCGGCGTCACGCTCGTGACGCTGATCGCGATCATCGCGTCGTCGATCAAGGCCAGCACCGACGCCGTCATCGACCAGTCGATCAAGGCCGACTACGTGGTCGCCACCGCGTCGATCACGTCGTTCGGCTCCATGCCGCAGGACCTGAGCACGCAGATCGCCGAGCTCGACGACGTGGAGTCCGTGAGCCCGATCCGGTTCGGCTTCATGCGACTGCTCGACGCCAAGGCCCTGGCGAACGCCGCGAACACGACCACCACCACCGTGCCGACCGGGACCTTCGGCATCACCGACGACGCGCCGGCGGGCGACGACACGACGGTCCTCGGCATCGACCCCTCGACGTGGTTCGACGTCGTCGACGCCGGCAGCCTGGAGGGTTCGCCGTCGGATCTGACGGCCGACACGATGGCAGTGCAGAAGGACTTCGCTGAGGACCGTGGATGGCACCTGGGCGACACCATCCCCGTCTACTTCGGAACCTCCGGCGAGCAGCAGCTGAAGGTCGCGACGATCTTCGAGACGAACATCGGCCAGGGGAGCATCTGGCTGCCGATGGAGACCTTCGCCGCCAACCAGCTGCCGTTGTTCAACTCGGACTACCAGATCTTCGTGACCGCCGAGGACGGCGCGTCGAGTGCCGAGCTGCGCACGCAGCTGGACGATCTGGTCAAGGACCTGCCGACCGTGACGGTGCAGGACCTGCAGGAGTACATCGAAGCGCAGACCGGGCCGATCGACACGTTCCTGCGCATCGTCTACGGCCTGCTCGGTCTGGCGATCGTCATCGCATTGATCGGCATCGCCAACACCCTGTCGCTGTCGATCCTGGAGCGCACGCGCGAGCTCGGCCTGTTGCGGGCGGTCGGCATGTCCCGCAAGCAGCTCAAGCGGACGGTTCGCTACGAGGCGGCGATCATCGCCGTGTTCGGTGCGCTCATGGGCCTGGTGCTCGGCATCGCGTTCGCGGGAGCGCTGACGGTCGCGATCGCTGCGAGCAACCCCGGCATCTTCACGTTCAACCTGCCGGTCGGCCAGCTCGCGATCATCACCGTGGTCGCCGCTCTGGCCGGCGTGGTCGCCGCGTGGCTCCCGTCGCTGCGAGCGGCACGGCTCGACGTGCTGGCCGCCATCTCCTCCCCCTGACCCTCACACCCCTCTCACCGGTTCTGTTCTTCAGAATCGACCGATTTGGGTCGATTTTGCAGAACAGAACGAGCGGTGGGGGTGAGCTGACAGGCTGGCGGCCATGAGCACCGCTCCTGGAGAGCTGTCCGACGACGCCCTTTCGTTCCTGAACGAGTACCACCTGGCGAGCCTCACCACGTTGCGGGCCGACGGCTCACCGCACGTCGTGCCCGTCGGGTTCTCCTACGACCCCTCGGCGCGGCTGGTGCGGATCATCACCTTCGCCTCATCGCAGAAGGTCGCGAACGCCCGGCGGGGCGGTCGGGCCGCCGTCAACC
>JAPXRJ010000161.1:0-7131 GCA_033813615.1 Microthrixaceae bacterium
GCACCGCTCCCGTTGGTCGGACCGGTCGGCACGCAGCGGTTCGTGGAGCGGACCATGGAGATGCTCAGCGACGACGTCAGCTACCGGATCGCCCACCACGAGGACCTCACCGTCGGACCCCAGGTGGAGGTGACGGAGATCGCCGATGGTCCAGTCGACCTCGACGCGCTGGCCGCCGCGGGTGTGACGATCGTTGCGGCGCCGACCGACCACCGACCGGTGGCGCCCACCGTCGGATACCGGATCGAGCACGACGGCTCCTCGGTGGTGATCGCCGGCGACACGGTCCCGTGCGACGGACTCGATCGACTCGTCACCGGCGCGGACGTGTACGTGCAGACGGTGATCCGCGACGACGTCATCGGGCAGATCCCGCTGCAGCGACTGCAGGACGTGTGCGACTACCACTCGACGGTGACGCAGGCGGCGCAGACCGCGGCGCGGTCAGGGGTCGGAACGCTGGTCATGACGCACATGGTCCCGGCCCCGCCACCGGGCGGTGAGCAGGAGTGGATCGACCTCGCCGCGCAGCACTTCGACGGCACGATCCTGGCGCCGCAGGATCTGGCAACGATCGAAGTCTGAACCGGCCCGTTCAGCTCGGATAGGTTGGGTTCGTCGAACCAACCCGGGGGTGTCCAATGTCCGTCCGTCGCCAGCCGAGCCTGATCTGGAGGCTGTTCGTCCTCGTGGGGATCGGTTCGCTCACCGCCCTCTCGTTCAGCGACCAGGCGTGGGAGGCGGTCGAAGATGCCGTCGGCGACACGGTGCCGCGGAGCACGATCCGCTCGATCCTGCTCGGCACCCTCGGACTCCACTCGATCGAGGCGCTGCTGGTGTGGCGCTCCACCCGCCGCAGGGGTGATGCCGGACCGTTCCGCTGGGCGTCGGCCACCTTCATCTGGGGCTTCCCGGTCATGCGGCGGCTTCGCACGGCCCGCAAGGCCGAGACCATGGCGCTCGAAGCGGTCGCCCTCGCCGACGAGGCGCTGATCCTCGCGGATGCGGCCTGAGCACTAGCTCGCCCGGCGCGACCCCAGGGCCGCCCGCCCATCAGTAGTGCCAGGGGAACCCTGACCAGTCGGGGTCCCGGCGCTCCAGGAACGAGTCGCGACCCTCGGCCGCCTCGTCGGTCATGTACGCCAGGCGGGTCGCCTCGCCGGCGAACACCTGTTGGCCGACCAGTCCGTCGTCGATCAGGTTGAAGCTGTACTTCAACATCCGTTGGGCCGTCGGCGACTTCCCCATCACCTTTCGTCCCCACTCGAGCGCGACGCGCTCCAGCTCCGCGTGGTCGACCACCGCGTTCACCATGCCCATGCGGTGAGCGTCCTCGGCGGTGTACTCGTCACCCAGGAAGAAGATCTCCCGAGCGAACTTCTGGCCGACCTGCCGGGCGAGGTAGGCGGAGCCGAACCCGCCGTCGAAGCTGGCGACGTCCGCGTCGGTCTGCTTGAACCGGGCGTGCTCTCGACTGGCCAGGGTGAGATCGCTGACGACGTGGAGGCTGTGGCCACCGCCCGCCGCCCAACCTGGCACCACGCAGATGACGACCTTGGGCATGAACCGGATCAGGCGCTGCACCTCCAGGATGTGCAGACGACCGGATCTGGCCGGGTCGATCGCCGCCGCGGTCAGGCCGGGCTCGCCGGTCTCGTCGTCGACGGTGTAGCGGTAGCCGTCGCGACCGCGGATGCGCTGGTCGCCGCCGGAGCAGAACGCCCAGCCACCGTCCTTCGGTGACGGGCCGTTGCCGGTCAGCAGCACGCAGCCGACGTCGGAGCTCTGCCGGGCGTGGTCGAGCACCCGGTACAGCTGGTCGACGGTCCGGGGGCGGAACGCGTTGCGCACCTCTGGTCGGTCGAACGCGACGCGCACCACGCCCACGTCGACGGCCCGGTGGTAGGTGATGTCGTCGAGGTCATCGAAGCCCGGCACCGGCGCCCACGCGGCGGGGTCGAAGATCTCGGACACGGGATGCTCAGGTTCGGGGTGGCCAGGTGCGGGGTGGTCAGGTACCGGGTGGTCAGGTACCGGGTGGTCAGATGCAGCGTTCGCTGCTGCGCCGTCGGACATGGCCGCAGTCTGTCAGCCAGCGCGCTGGACCTCGTTCTCGGACCACGGCGTCCTCGGGACACCGGTGGGTGCCAGCCGACACCAGATGTCCAGAGCTCAGGTTCGATCGAGGTCGAACCCCTCGTCCTTCCAGCCCTCGATGCCGCCGATCATCTTCTTGACCGGCCGACCGAGCGCGGCGAGGCGCATGGCCGCCTTGTCGGCCCCGTTGCAGTGCGGCCCGGCGCAGTACACGACGAAGAGGATGCCATCGTCGAACTGCTCGAGGTTCCGCTCCACGATGCGCCGGTGCGGCAGGTTGACGGCGCCGGGCACGTGGCCCGCGTCGAACTGCTCCGGACTGCGCACGTCGAGCACGACGAACCCGGCCGCGCCGCGGCCGTCGGGACCGATCGACTCGTGCACGTCCCAGCAGTCCGTCTCGTGCTCGAGCAGTGCGGAGAAGTGCTCGAGCGCCTCGGCGGGCGGCGCTGCGGGCACCGCCGTCACCGCGTTCGTCATGCGACCGGCGTCGGGGAGGTCCACCATGGCGCGCAGTCTGGCACCGGCGGGGTCGGCGTCGAGCAGGAGTTGGCGATCCGTCAGCCGGCGCCGAACCAGCGGCCGATCGCGTCGAGCACGGCCGGGTCGTCGGGGTCGCCGACCGCGGCGACGTGACCGTCGGGACGGACGAGGACGGCCGTCGGCGCCGGCACCGCGCCGACGACGGGCAGCTCCCACGGCCCATCGGTCGCGGCACGCACGGTGTCGACGCGCCCACCGGCGTCGGAGTGGAGCGGCGCGACGGTTCGATCCGACGGCGGTCGGAGGTCGAGGAGGAGCGGACGAGCGCCGTGCAGCAGCTCGTACACGCGGGTCGCGCCCGCATCGGTCCGCAGGTCGAGGTCGGGCATCCGCCGACCGACGAGCGGGTGGAGGTCCATCTCGCCGTCGGGGTCGGCCGCGTCGTCGGGCAGAGGGTCGTGGACGGTGTCGTAGCGCACGTCCAGTCCGGACATCATGGCGGCGATCGTCCGGCGGGGCTGGTCCATGGCGAGCAGGTCGCCGAGGACGTCGCGCAGCGCCAGGTGCCCGTCGTCCGCACCGGCCACCGCGACCTGCGCCCGGGTGTTGTGCAGGACCCCGGCCCCGACCGGATGGCGCTCGGCGTGGTACGTGTCGAGCAGCGACTCGGGTGACCGCCCGTCGACCACCTGCGCCAGCTTCCACCCCAGGTTGACCGCGTCCTGCACACCCACGTTGAGGCCCTGGCCGCCCTGCGGCGGATGCACGTGCGCGGCGTCGCCGGCGAGCAGCACCCGTCCGGAGCGGTAGGTGGCCGCTTGGCGGGTGGCGTCGTCGAAGCGGGAGATGCGGATCGGGTCGTGCGCGCCGAAGTCGCTGCCGTAGGCCGCCACGAGCGCCGTGCGCACGTCGTCCATGGTCGGCGGTCCGGCGTCCTCGTCAGGCACGTCGACCAGCACGACGCCGTACGGGCTGCCGCCCCGCTCGCGGTCGACCGGGCCGATGCCGCCGCCCTCCGGGCGCATCCCGACGGGCGGCTCGTCGGTCATCTCGACCTCCGCGAGCAACCAGGCGGTCGTGGCCGCCGTGCCGGGGAACTCGATCCCCGACGTCTTCCGCACGACGCTGCGACCGCCGTCGCAACCGACCACGTACCGGCCTCGGACGGTGCGGCCGTCGGCCAACGTCACGACCACGCCGTCGTCGTCGATGTCCTCCGAACCGATGGCATCCGAACCGATGGCATCCGAACCGGTGGCATCCGAACCGGTGACGCCGACGACCTCGCCCCGCACGAACGGCACGTCGAGCTCGTCGACCCAGCCGGCGAGGATCCGCTCGATGTCGCGCTGCCACAACGCCAGGCCGTACGGGTGTCGGGTCGGGAAGTCGGAGATGTCCATGCGGATGCCGGCGAAGCCGACGATCTGCATGATCTGGCCCTCGGCCAGGAAGCGGTCGACGACGCCGCGCTGGTCCAGGACCTCCAGGGTGCGGGCGTGCAGCCCGCCGGCCCGGGAACCGTCGAGCTCTTGGTCCGGACGACGTTCGACCACCACCACGTCGGTGCCGGCGAGTGTCAGCTCCGCGGCCAGCATCAGGCCGGTCGGTCCCCCGCCCACGACCACCACCGCGTGCTCCGCTGCCCTCGCTGCTGCGCCCACGACTCAGTCCTCGTTCCTGCGGTCCGTCGCCGCCGATCGAACGGCGGCTTGACATCCTCAGCACGATCGAGGTCCTTGCAGCAAGACCCCCTCCGAGCGGTACGGTGTCGGTGGCGGGCGCGGGAGCGGGATCAGTCCTCGGGGGCGATCGAGGCGAAGGCCCGGGCCCGGTCGAGTTGCGCCGCCCGGGACGTCGGATCCGACGAGCCGACCAGGACGTAGTCATCCGCGAGGTCGGAGCGAAGCTCGTCGCCGTCGAGCATCCACGCCTGCACCAGCCGGCGGGGCACCCGCACCCGGTCCGGGCGCTCGTAGGTGCCGAACAGGTGGTCCCACACCGACGTCGTCACCCCGTGGTTGGACCGGGGGTGCCCGAAGTGGTGGTGGAAGTGGTGGCGCCGGAGCCAGCTCGAGTACCAGCCCCTGGGGCCGCGCAGGTGCGCCACCGCGTGCTGGTGCTCGTAGCCGGCGTAGCCGACGCACCAGCCGACGCCGAGGGCGAGGCCTGGCGCACCGAGCACCAGCCAGCCGACGGGGGCCCAGAGCAGCGCGCCGACCAGGATCACCCCGGCCCAGCTCAGCAGGTGGGTGGAGGAGAACGACCAGCCCGAACCGACGTGGTGCTCGAGGTGCTCGCGGCTCATGATTCCCCGGCCGTTCAGGGCGTGCATGGCGAAGCGATGCAACAGGTACTCGGCGAGGGTCCACAGGCCGGCGCCGACCACGGCGGCTGCTGCGATCAGGATCGGGTTCACGGGAGGGCTCCAGGTCTCAGTGCGGCGGCCAGCCGAGGGCGGCGGCACGGGCGGCGGACAGGTCGTCGGCGTCGGCGCCCCACCCGGCGAGCAACGCAGCGGTGAGCTCCCGGCCGAGGACCGTGCCCGTCGTGGGCAGGCCCATCACGAGGCCGTCGGTGAGCAGCGCGCCGTTGAGGGCGACCACCCACGAGATCGTGCGGACGAGGTCGCCGTCGGCCGGCTGGCCGAGCGGATCCACCGCATCGCCCGCGGCGTCGAGCGCTCCGACCTCGGCGGCGTGGACGAGCAGCTGCCGGGGCACGTGCAGCACGGCCATGGCGGCGGGCACGACCGACGCGACGTCGTCGGCGTCCTGGCCGCCGTCGGTCACGAGGAGGCGCTGCTGGAGCTGGAACTCGCGCGGGTGGCGCTCGGGGGCGGCCAGCAGGAGCTCGCCGAACGCCCACAGCCGGGCGAGCGCCCCGACGTGCGGGGTCAGCCGCTGGCCCGCGGTCCGGGCGTCCCAGTCGGCCACCGCGTCGGCGGCGACGTCGCCGAGGATGGCCAGCGCTCGGGTCTGCAGCGCGGCCAGCAGCGCGCTGCGGGACGGGAAGTACGTGTAGAGCGACGCGGTGGCGTAGTCGGCGACGTCGGCCAGCGCAGCCATGGTCAGTCCCTCGATGCCGTGCTGGGCGACCAGGTCCGCGGCGAGGTCGAGCAGGTGGTCACGCCGCGCCTCGCGCTTGCGGGTCCGCCGGTCCGGCGTCGGCTCGGCTCCGACGACGACTGCTGCTGCTGCTGCTGGCGACGCATCGACGATTTCCGAAGGCACATCGGAAAACTTCGCACCATCGCTCCACTCCGTCAAGTCCCAGCTCGATCAGGGCTCGAGCAGCTGCCGGAGGCGCTCCGCCAGGATCACGCCGTCACCTTCGATGTGCACCCGCTTGTGGCGCGACGTGCGGCCGGCGACGATCGCGACGTCTGACCGCGTCACGCCGAAGGCCGTCGCGATCAGCCGGCAGACCGCCTCGTTGGCCCGACCGTCGGCGGGTGGCGCCGACACACGCACCGCCAGCGCCCCGCCGTGGTCGCCCTCGAGCGCGTCACGACGACCGCCTGGCCGCACGTGCACAGCGAAGGTCATCCCGGTGGCCACCGGCCGGTCACCCTTGCGACGACCGGGACGAGCACACGACACGCGCCTCGTCTCGCCTCGTCCGTCTCGTCCGCTCAGACCCCATGGATGGCAGCCACGACGTCGGCGACGAGGTCGTCCGGCGGCCCGTAGGGCATGTAGGTGCACACCCGCGTCGCGTGGGCGCCGTATCGGTCGCCGACCTGGGCCGCCACCTGCTCCGGCGTACCCCGCACGGCGACGGTCGACAGCACGTCGTCGTCGATCAGGTCGGCGAGCGCGTCCCACCGGCCCTCGCGCGTCAGCTGCTGGGCCTGGGGCTGCAGGTGTCCGTAGCCCGCCATCTCGAACACCGGCCGGTAGGACGGGGTCGACACGTAGAACCCCAGGAGCGCCCGGCACCCGGCGTCCGCTGCGGCCTGCTCCCCCGGCGTCCGACCGCTGCAGACGATGAGCTCCGGCAGGATCTCGACGTCCGCCAGCCGTTCCGACCGCATCGCCCGGCCGCGCTCGACCGCGGGGAGCGTGGCCGTGGCGAAGAACTCGTCGGAGGTGACCGGCATGACCGCCAGCGTGTCGGCGACCTCGGCGGCCAACTCGGTGAGCCGGGGCCCGAGCGCGCCGACGGCGATGCGAGGTGCCCCGGCCGGGTGCGGCGGCGGGGAGAACATCGGCGACATCTTGGTGTGGGTCCGGTACGGGCCCCGGTGGTCCAGCGCCACGCCGTCCTGCCACGTCCGGAACACCGATCGCACGGCCTCCACCGTGTCGCGCATCCGATCCACCGGCTTGTCCCACTGCTCGCCGAAGCGGCGCTCGATGTGCGGGCGGACCTGCGTGCCCAGCCCCAAGGTGCAGCGTCCGCCGGAGAGGACGTGCAGGTCCCATGCCGCGTGCGCCATGTGCACGGCGTTGCGGGGGAAGGCGATCGCCACGTTGGTCATCACCGACAGGTCGGTCGCCGCCGCCGCGAGGGCGAGCGGGATGAACACGTCGTGGGGACCCTCGAACG
>JAPXRJ010000162.1:0-7109 GCA_033813615.1 Microthrixaceae bacterium
CTCCTGCAACGCGCGGATGCATCGGCGCGTGAACCAGGCCGAGTTCCAGTTCAGCACCACGACGCGCACGAACGGCTCGGCGGCGCGACCAACGACTTGGGACGGCACGGGCCAACCGTACCGGCTCGGATGATCTGCGATCAGACGCCGCTGCGACGGCCGACGACGGCTTCCGGATCGACCGCTGCGTCGAGTCGCGTCACTTCACACGAGGGGGCCAGGTCGCAGCCACAGGGCCGTAGTCGACCCTTCCACCGGAGTAGCTCCCAGCCGACACGCCGTTGCGATGGAGGTCCACCCGGATGTGGTACGAGCCCGGCGCCGCAGGCCACCCGCTCCAGCGGAACCGGTTCACACCCGGTCCGACGGCCAGACCGCTCGCCAACACCACCTGGGCGGGATCGCCGACATCGAGGTTGGGATCCGCGACGATCGTCGCCGTCGTCCCCGGTGCCCACGTGTCGTCGATGAAGTAGACGTCGTAGCCGCCCTGAGCCGGATCCACGACGGCGTTGCGCAGGATCTTGACGTCCTCGATCTGCCAGTTCCGTGCGCCCGGGTCCTCGTGCGGATGGAACGTCAGGCCGTCGATCCACACGGAACGGCCGACGCCCCATCCGATCGGGTCACGGACGGCGCCAGGCTCGAGGATCGCATGGGGCGGCCACGTCTGCATCTCGACGATGTAGGTAGCCCGCCCGGTGCGGACCACGATGTCGTCGGAGACCTGCCACGATCCGGGGCCGGCACCGTAGGGGTGCCACATGATCCGCCCGACCATGCCGCCACCGGGCCAGCCGTGGAGCCCCCATCCGCCCTCGTAGTTGATCGTGATCGCCACCTTGTGGAACAGCTGGCCATCGAGCGGTTTGCCCAGGTTGAGCACCACCTCCGGGTCGTTCGGTCGTGGACCGGCGGTCCACCCGAACAGCGCCCCCCACCTGAACGCCGCGCCGGCGTTGTTGACCGAGGCGTCGGACGCCTGATCCATGTCGAACGGATCCCACCGGGCCACCGCGGACCAGTCGTCACCCGAGCCCTCCCACGGCGACAACGCACGGGGCGACGGGCGGCCGTTGGCTGGGACCGTCACGGGGTTCGACGGGGCTGAGCGGACGCCGTTCGTGACCGTGTAGAAGCGAGCGGTCGCGCCGCGGGGGATGATCCCGGACGCGGCACCGACCACGGTTGGTTGCCGAGCGACGGTCCCCAGGTACGACGCCGACTCGCCCGCACCGTTGGACCTGCCGTCGTTACCCTGGTTGCCATCGAGGTCCATCCAGAGCTCGGAGCCCACCGGCGCGTTGACAGACAGCGCGACGTCGGGTGACGGGTCGATGATCCCGAAGTCCTCCATGGCCAGCACGGGGGTGCTGGCGGGATCGAACGAAGTGATCATCCACACCATCTCGATCCAGCCGGTCCACGGCGCCCCTCGCATCGGCAGGTTCGTGATCAGGGCGTCTGCATCCCACGGACCTGTCATGTCCAGGTCGTAGGAGTGCCATCCCGGCTTGATCTCGAAGTACTTGATGCCGTTCTCGCACGAGTTGCACTGACGGAAGAAGATCGCCGCGTTGGACTGGCGATCGGAGTACATGCGGAAGGTCGTCCGTCGGAACTTCCACCCGTTCAGCGGCCGTGAGCGCGGATCGCGTGTCGCTGTCGTCGGGGCCGACCCAGGATCGGACCGGAGCAGGAACGCCTGCTGGACCCCTTGCATGTGGAGCCGACCGCCGCTCATCGACGCCGTCCCCTGCTGCACCATGTGGCCCGGGGTGGTGTTGAAGTCCTCCGCGTTGTTGAAGTCCATCGGGTCCTGCCAGAGCGACTGGAAGTACTCCTCCGGCGGTGGCACCGTCGCTCGGTTCGGCGTCACCGTGGATGCCTGCGCGGCGACCTGCGGCGCGTCGATGACCAATCCGGTCGCGACCGCCGGGGACACCGCGAGCACGAGGACGAGAGCGAACGAGGGGATGCGACGACCCATGGAGCCATTATCGGCCGTTCGGGCTCGGTCGCTGAACCGTCCCAACCTGATTTCACCCAGGAGTCGAACGCGACGCGGATCGTGAACCGCACGCCAGCGGTCACGAGGCGGCGATCGGTTCCACACGTAAGCTCGGCGCTGTGCCCGCCCGTGACGCCACCGGTCGGCTCGCCGATCCCGACGTCGAAGACCGTGGCGGAGGCGCGGTCCACACCCAGACGACCGCGATCCCCGCCCCACGCCTCCCGCGCAGCGCTGCGGGCTGGTTGCGCACCGCAGCAGCCGACGGCCGGTCGCTGCTGACGCTGGGCCTGCTGTTCGACGGCGTGGCGTCCTACGTGTTCCTGTCCGCTGCGGGGCGGGACCTCGGCCCGGACCGCTTCGCCGTGGTGTCGGTGCTGTGGGTCGTCCTGTTCCTGGTCGGCAACGGGCTGTTCATCCCGGTCGAACAGGAGCTGTCGCGCTCGATCGCCGCACGCGCTGCCCGCGGTGCCGGATGGCACTCGCTGGTCCGGCGGGTGTCGGTCGCGTCCGGGGCGCTGCTGGCCGCCGCGCTGGTCGTCACCATCGTCACCCGAGACCGGATCGCGGACTCGCTGTTCCGGGGCGACGTCACCTTCGTCTGGCTGCTGATGCTGGGCCTGTGCGGCATGTGGCTGATGTTCGTGCTCCGCGGCGCGCTGTCCGGGGAGCACCACCTCCACGCGTACGGCCTGATGTTCGCTGCCGATGCGCTCGCCAAGGCGATCCCGGGCGTCTGCCTGCTCTGGTGGGGGGCGATGCGCCCGTCCTCCTATGGCTTCATCGTCGCGGGTAGCGCGTACGTCGGCATCGCCATCTCCTACGCGGCCCTTCGGTTCCGACGGCGACGCGATGCTGCAGCAGCGTTGCCGACGGCAGCAGCGGGTCCTGACGAACCGCCGGAATGGGGACGCCTGTCGACGTCGATGGGGTTCCTCCTCCTGACCTCCTTCCTCAGCGCTCTGGTGATCAACATCGGGACGCTGGCGATCGAGGTCGTCGGCGACCGCGTCGACGCCGCCAAGGCGGGCATCTTCCTGTCGGGCCTGGTGATCGCCCGGATCCCCCTGTTCCTGTTCCAGGCGATCCAGGCGATCGTCCTGCCTCGGCTTTCCCGGCTCGCCGCCCTGGGCGACTTCGATGGCTTCAGGTCCGATCTCCGTCGACTGAACCTGGCGATGATCGCCTGCACCGTCACCGCGACCGTCGCGGCGGGCGCGTTCGGGCCGCTCGCTGTGCGGATCCTCTTCGGCGACGAGTTCGCGCTGCTCGGACACCGGGACATGGCCCTGCTGACGCTGGCGTCGATGCTCATGACCGCGGCGCTCACGCTCAACCAGGCCCAGATCGCGCTGCACCACCAGCGCCAGACCGGCTGGCCGTGGGGAATCGCCACCGCAGCGTTCCTCGCCATCGTCGCGACCAACGGCCGGGACCTCTTCCTGCGGGTCGAGCTGGGCATGGTGGGCGCCGGGACGGCAGCGGTCGTGATCGTCGTCGGACTCGTCCTGTTGGAGCTGCGCCACCCCGACGAGCAGCGCATCGAGACACCGACCCTGTGACTGCGATCCGCGACGTCGCGGTGATCGGCGGGGGCATCGTCGGGCTGGCGACAGCGCGGGCGCTGCTGCTCCGCAGTCCCGAACGACGAGTGGTCCTGCTCGAGAAGGAGCCCGGCGTGGCCCGGCACCAGAGCGGCCGCAACAGCGGGGTGATCCACTCCGGCATCTACTACCGGCCCGGGTCGTTGAAGGCCCGGCTCTGCAGGGCGGGCAGCTCGTCGATCGCTGCGTACGCCCGGGAGCGCGGCGTGCCCGTCGACATCACCGGCAAGTTGATCGCGGCGACCCGGCCCGACGAGCTCGACGTGTTGTCGGCCCTCGCGTCGCGTGGGAACGACCACGGCCTCGTCGTCACCCGGCTGTCATCGGAGGAAGCGCGGGAGCAGGAGCCGCACCTCGACTGCCTCGCCGCGCTCCGCGTGGCGGAGACCGGCGTCATCGACTTCGTCGGGGTGAGCAGGCACCTGGCCGACGACGTGGAAGAGATGGGCGGTGAGGTCCGGACCGGATGTCGGGTGCTCGCGGCGGTCGAGGTGAACGGCGTGCACCGCATCGCCACCACCACCGGCGACGTCCGGGCTCGCCAGCTCGTGAACTGCGCCGGCCTGCAGAGCGATCTCGTGGCCCGCTCTGCCGGAGCGGAGCCGCCGGCGACGATCGTGGCCTTCCGCGGCGAGTACTACGAGTTGGCACCGCACGCCCGCCACCTGGTCCGTGGCCTCATCTACCCGGTGCCCGACCCGGACTTCCCGTTCCTGGGCGTGCACCTGACCCGCGGCGTGGACGGCTCGGTGCACGCCGGACCGAACGCGGTGCTCGCGCTGGCCCGCGAGGGCTACCGCTGGCGCGACGTGGTACCGGCCGAGCTGGTCGGCACGCTGCGTGCGCCCGGCTTCCGCCACCTCGTGGCGCGCCACGCCCGTCAGGGTCTCGATGAGATGCTGCGGTCGGTGTCACGGCGCCGGTTCCTGACCAGCCTGCAACAGCTGGTGCCCGAGCTGACCGAGGCTGACCTGGTGCCGTCGCCCTCCGGTGTCCGTGCCCAGGCGGTGCTGCCCGACGGGTCGCTCGTCGACGACTTCCTGCTCGTCGAGCGGCCCGGTGAGCTGCACGTGCTCAACGCTCCGTCACCGGCGGCGACGAGCTCGCTCGAGATCGGCGCCGAGATCGCCCGTCGGCTCGCGTCCCACTCCTGACCTGCGCGTCCTGGCCTGTCGTTCCGGTCGTCACGGCGACCCGAACGACAGCCAGAACAGGCTCGGGCTCAGGTCAGCGGGGCCTGGAGGGGTGCCGGCTGGCAGTGCCCGTCGAGCTCGACGACCTGGATCTGGTCCCGGTTCTCCCAGGTGATCTGGTTGCTCGGGTCCTTGCGGATCTTGAACTCGCGGAACTCCATGTCCAGCGCGTCGAACGCCAGGTAGCGGCCGATGAGGGGGTCACCGATGCCCAGGATGAGCTTGATCGCCTCGAGTGCCTGGATGGAGCCGACGATGCCGGGCAGCACGCCCAGCACCCCGGCCTCCGAGCAGCTGGGGGCCAGCTCGGCCGGCGGCGGCTCGGGGAGCATGTCGCGGTAGGTCGGACCGTGCTTGGGGTCGAACACCGTGACGTTGCCCTCGAAGCGGAAGATCGAGCCGTGCACCACCGGGATGCCGAGCTTCACCGACGCGTCGTTGAGCATGTAGCGCACCGGGAAGTTGTCGGCGCCGTCGACGACGATGTCGAACTGGCTGATGATCTCGGCGATGTTCGAGGCGTCGAGGCGCACGTCGAACGCGATGACGTTCACGTCGGGGTTGAGCAGCGTGATCGTCTTCTTGGCGGAGTCGACCTTGCGCTCCCCCACCCTGTCCACGTTGTGGAGGATCTGGCGCTGGAGGTTGGAGTCGTCGACGACATCCATGTCGACGATGCCGATCGTGCCGACGCCGGCCGCGGCCAGGTACAGCGCGGCGGGCGAGCCCAGACCGCCGGCTCCGAGCAACAGGACCTTGGCGCCGAGCAGCTTCTGCTGGCCCTCCTCGCCGACCTCGGGAAGGAGCAGGTGACGGCTGTAGCGGTTGCGCTGGTCGGGGTTCAGCACCTCGGGCGTGCGCCAGTTGCGTCCCTCGTCCTTCCAGCGGTTGAAGCCGCCGGCCATGGACACCACGTCCGCGTAGCCGAGCTCCTGCAACGTGCGGGCGGCGAACGCCGAGCGCACACCACCGGCGCACATGACGACGACGGTGCCGGACTTGTCGCCGAGCCTGCCCTCGACCTGGCTCTCGAGGTGGCCGCGGGGCAGGAACACCGAACCGGGCACGGCCCCCTGCTCGAACTCGTCGGCTTCGCGCACGTCGAGCAACGTGGCCCCACCGGCGATCAGGTCCTCGGCCTCGGCCGTGGTGACCTCACGGATCTCGGACTTCGCTGCGCTGAGGAGATCCCGGAAACTCGCCATCTTCGTGCTCCACTTGTTCGGACGTCACCGCAGGTCGCGCGGCTCACACGGGTAAAACCCTACCGAACTGGTCAACATTCCCGAAACCCGCTGGCGACCAGCAGGGGCAGCACCTCTGAGATGCCGCCGCGCACCACGGCGGTGGCCATGAAGTCCATGTCGGTGGCCTCGCCGTTCACGATCACGACGGGGATGTCGGCGGCAGCGGCGATCGGCACCATGCGCGCCACCGGGTAGACCGACAAGGTCGTGCCCACGGCCAGCAGCACGTCGCCCTCGCCGGCCGCGTCGAACGCTCGAGCGATGTCGCTCTCGACCAGCGACTCGCCGAAGAACACGATGCGCGGCTTGAGGATCCCGCCGCACGCCGGACACGGCGGGTCCGCCTCGCCGGCGCGGACCCGGTCCAGCACCTCGATCGTCGGGCCGCTCCAGTCGCAGCGGGTGCAGTGCACCTCGGGCAGCGATCCGTGGACCTGGACGACGCGATCGGGGTCGTGGCCGGCAGCGAGGTGCAGGCCGTCGATGTTCTGGGTCACCAGGAGGCGGAGTCGACCCTGGAGGTCGAGGTCGCGGATCGCCAGGTGCCCAGCGTTCGGGTCCGCGGCCCACGCCGGGTGGTCCATCCGCCGCCGCCACGCCCGCTCGCGGACCGACCGTTCGGACATGTAGACGTCGATCGTCGAGAGCCGCTCGGCCTCGGGATCTCTCGTCCACACCCCGTCGGGGCCCCGGAAGTCGGGGATGCCGGAGTCGGTCGAGATGCCCGCGCCGGTGAGCACGACGACCCGATCGGCGTCGCTCAGCAGCTCCCGCGCTCGCCGGAACTCGACCTCCGGATCCAGCCCCTTCGCGTCGCCGGCGCTCATCGTCGGAGCCTACGGCCAGGCCTCGTCCACGGCGTCGGCGACGTCGTCGAGGTCCAGGCGCACCTCGTCGAAGCGACGGGTGTCGCGGAACGTCCGGTCGGTGCCCGTCGGATCGGTGAACCAGAAGCGGACCCTGTCCCTCACCACGTCGCGCAGCGGCGCCGGCGCACCGGCGAGCTCGGCGGCCCAACCGACGGTCGACGTGAGCAGGCGGCCCAGGTCGTAGA
>JAPXRJ010000163.1:0-7038 GCA_033813615.1 Microthrixaceae bacterium
TTCGCGGCCGCAAGCTGACCACGCTGGAAGACGCCGTGCGGATGCTGACGACGGTGCCCGCCGAGCTGTTCGGGTTGCGCGACCGCGGCGTCATCCGCGAGGGCGCGCACGCAGACATGGTGCTGTTCGACCCCGAGACGATCGATTCCGAGATGCTGTCGATGGTCGGCGACCTGCCGGGCGGCACCGAGCGCCTCTATGCGGGTTCGGTCGGCGTTCGCTCGGTGTTCGTCTCGGGCGTCGAGGTCGTCCACGACGGCAGACCGACCGATGCCCGGCCGGGCTCGGTCATCCGCTCCGGCCGCGACACCGACACCGTCACCGCATCCTGAGGTCGAGGACGCGCTTCACGACCGCGTCCGCAGCTCTCGCAGCCGCGGCGCGAGCAACGTGAACAACCCGAGCGCCAGCGCCGCCAGCCCGAGCGGCACGATGCCGTTGCCCCGATTGGTGAACACCGGCACCAGCACGAACGCGCTGAGCAGCGCGGTCCACGCCCAGAGGATCGCGACGGTTCGGCGGTGACCGTGACCGAGGTCCATCAGCCGGTGGTGCAGATGGGCCTTGTCGGCCGTGGCCACCCCCGATCGACGTCGAGCGCGGCGGATCACCGCGAAGACCGTGTCCACGAGGGGGACGCCCAGGATGAACAGCGGGATGACGAGTGGAGCGAAGAAGAACCAGGACTGTCCGGAGAAGGGGTCGTCGGACTGACCTCCGACCGCGATGGTCGACGACGCCAGGAGGACCCCGAGCAGCAGCGCGCCGCTGTCACCCATGAAGATGCTGGCAGGGTTGATGTTGAACGGGAGGAACCCGATGCACGCCCCCGCGGTGACGATCGCGACGAGCAGGCCCACGTTCGAGAGGTCGACGACCCCGCTCTCGAGCAGTCGCCACCCATAGAGGAAGAAGGCGATCGACGCGATCGCCACGATTCCGGCGGCCAGGCCGTCGAGCCCGTCGATCAGGTTCACGGCGTTCGCCAGGATCACGACCCAGAGCACCGTCACCAACGCCGACAGGTCCGGCGGCAGCACCGTGAACCCCAGGAACGGGACCCGGAAGTAGATGATCGTGAGCCCGACCAGGGTGAGCACCGACCCCGACAGCACCATCCCGGCGATCTTCGCCGGGGGTGACACGTCCCGGACGTCGTCGACGAGCCCGGTCACGAACATGACCGTCGCCGACACCAGCACCCCGATGATCGTGGACGGCGTCTCGAACACCTCCCGCAGCCCGGGCATGAACGCGGCGGTGCCGACGCCGGCGAGCAGACCGACGAACAGCGCAGCACCTCCGAGGATCGGGGTGGCGTCCGCGTGGACGGTGCGGTCGTTGGGATGGGCGAGGATGCCGAGCCGACGTGAGAGGGACCGCAGCGGGGGCACCGACGCCGCCGTGGCGGCGACCGAGACCGCCATGACGATCAGGTAGTCGCGCACCTGCTGACAGTAGTGCCATGACCGCCGGGCGGCGGTTGTGTGACAGCTCCGTGAAGGTTCGTCCGAGACGCTCCGAACGCTCACGGGTCCACGGTGGATGTGGTACAAACGCCCGGTAAACGAATGGTGACGCTGGGTCAGCTGGGAATCGACGAGGACCGGGACGGGAAGACCGGTCGACCAGGTGCATCGGGCGTTTCCCCATAGGAGGGAGACCAATGCAGCCGGAGTGGGGCCACGCCTCGCGAGTACCGGAGAGCACACCGAGGTTGCCGTCGGCCGCGGGCGGCCTCTCGAGGCGGCAGTCGATCGGTCCCGCGTCGGACCTGTCGGTCCCCGACCTGACGCTCGCCGGCGACGTCACCACCGCCCGTCGGAGGTCCCGGCAGCGCCTGCCGTTCTCCTCCCAGGTCAAGATCGCCCTCGTGGGTGCGGACTTCGTGGCCACCTGCTGCGGTCTGGCGATCGCCTTCGGCATCACCGCCTGGATGGGCTGGGCCGAGCCCGACGTCCAACGACTGCTGCCGACGGCGATGGTGGCGCTGGCGATGTGGCCCATCCTGTATGCCCATCAGGGCCTCTACCAGGCACGCAAGATCAGCCGACGACCTGACGAAGGCCGACGCATCGTCAACTCCGTGATCGCCGGACTGCTCGTGCTCTCGGGCGTGGCGGTGCTCTTCCAGGTCGACCTGTCCCGCGGCTGGCTGTTGGCAGTCGCTGTGTGCGTGACCTCGACGATGCTGCTCGAACGCGAGCTCGCCCGGCGCGTCATCCACGAGTTCCGCGCCCGCGGGGTCATGACCCGTCGCGTGGTGATCGTCGGGCGCAACGAAGAGGCCAACGAGCTCGCCGCTGCGCTCGGCGACAACCGGGAGCTCGGCTACGAAGTGGTCGGGTTCGTCGCCGACGCGCCGGTCGGCCCGGTGATCGACCTCCGGGCCGGCCACGAGCTCGGCCCGTACCTCGGCCGCACCCGCGACGTGCTCGACCTGGTCCGCTCGACCCGGGCCAACGGCGTGATCGTCGCCACGACCGGCATCGACCAGACCTCCGCCAACCGACTGATCCGCGACCTCACCAGAGAGGGCGTCTTCGTCGAGCTCACCTCTTCCATGCGCGACATCTCGCCGAGCCGCATCTCCTTGCGCCCGCTCGGCCCGTACCCGGTCATGTGCGTCGAGCCGGTGGCGCAGCTCAGCTGGCGACGTGTCGCCAAGCGTGCGTTCGACCTGGTCGTCGCGTCGGTCGGGCTGGTGCTCCTCAGCCCGGTGCTGATCGGTGCGGCGATCGCCATCCGCGTCACCACCGGTCCCGAGGTCCTGTTCAAGCAGCAGCGCGTGGGCAAGGACGCCGTGCCGTTCCGGCTCTACAAGCTGCGGACGATGGTCCCCGACGCCGAGGAACGCCTCGTCGAGCTGCAGGCGCACAACGAGGCCGCCGGACCCATGTTCAAGATGGCCGACGACCCCCGCGTGACGCCGATCGGACGCATCCTGCGCGCCACGTCGATCGACGAGCTGCCGCAGCTGCTCAACGTCGTCAAGGGCGACATGAGCCTGGTCGGGCCTCGACCCGCGTTGCCGAACGAGGCCGACCAGTGGGACGACACGCTGTGGGAGCGGCTGCGCGTGCAGCCGGGCATCACCGGCATGTGGCAGGTCAGCGGACGCTACACCGCGTCCCTCGAGACCTACGCTCGACTCGACCTCTACTACGTCGACAACTGGTCCCTCATCACCGACCTGGCGATCCTCGTTCGCACGGTCGGAGTCGTGCTGAGCCGCAAGGGCGGCGCCTGACCAGCTGGTCGTTCAAGCGCCGCTGCCCGATGGGTACACCGGGAAGCTCGCGCACAGCGCAGCGACGTCGGATCGCACCGCGTGGATCTCGTCCCGGTTCGACGCGTCGCGCAGCACCCGTGTGATCAGCTCCGCGATCTGCACCATCTCGGGCTCCCGCATCCCCTGGGTCGTCACCGAGGGCGTCCCGATGCGCAGACCCGAGGTCACGAACGGCGACCGAGGATCGTCGGGCACCGTGTTCTTGTTGAGCGTGATGCCGGCGTCATCGAGCGCGTTCTGTGCGTCCTTGCCGGTCAGCTCCCCGTCGAAGGTCCGCAGGTCGATCAGCATCAGGTGGTTCTCCGTTCCCCCCGAGACCAGACGGAACCCTCGCTCGCCCAGTGCGGCCGCGAGCGCCGACGCGTTCGACACGACCTGAGCTGCATAGTCGCCGAACTCCGGTGTCGCCGCCTCCCGGAACGCGACCGCCTTTCCGGCGATCACGTGCTCCAGCGGACCGCCCTGCAGGCCGGGGAAGATGGCCTTGTTGATCGCCGCGGCGTGCTCGGCTCTTGACACGATGCACCCGCCACGGGGTCCACGCAGCGTCTTGTGCGTGGTGAACGTCACGACATCCGCGAACGGCACGGGGTTGGGGTGCGCACCACCAGCGATCAGGCCGGCGATGTGCGCCGCGTCGAACAAGAACAGCGCGCCGACCTCGTCGCAGATCTCACGGATGGGCTCGGGGTCGATCGTACGGGGGTAGGCCGTCGCTCCGGCGACGATCATCTTGGGCCGGTGCGTCAACGCCAGGTCCCGCAGCTGGTCGAGGTCCAGGCGCTCGTCGCTCGGCGTCAGGCCGTAGGACACGAAGTCGTAGAAGCGGCCCGAGATGTTGACGGGCGAACCGTGGGTGAGGTGGCCGCCGTGGTCCAGGCTCAGTCCGAGCACCGTGTCGCCCGCTTCCAGGAGCGCGAGGTAGACGCCCAGGTTGGCGTTCGCACCGGAGTGCGGCTGCACGTTGGCGGCCTCCGCGCCGAACAGCTCGCAGACCCGGGTGATGGCCATGTCCTCGATCTCGTCGACGACCTGGTTGCCGCCGTAGTAGCGCTTGGACGGGTAGCCCTCGGAGTACTTGTTGGTCAGCACCGACCCCACGGCTGCCATCACCGCCGGTGAGGTGAAGTTCTCCGAGGCGATGAGCTGCAGCCCACTGTTCTGGCGTTCGACCTCGCGGTCGATCATCTCGGCGATCTGGGTGTCCGGCGTCGTCGGCCAGGGCATCAGAGTTGTCCTCTTCTCGGTGGAGTCGTGGTCGGTCAGGGGGCGAGCGACGGCTCAGTCGGCCAGCTTCGCGTCGAGGTGGGAGATCTTGGCGACCCGATCCGCGTGGCGGCCACCCTGGAACTCGGCGTCGAGCCATGCGTCGAGCGCGTCCTTGGCCACCTCGACGCCCGTGAGCCGCTCACCGATGCAGATGACGTTGGCATCGTTGTGCTCTCGCGCCAGGCGAGCCGACGTGTGGTCGTGAACGGTGGCGGCGCGCACGCCGGGCACCTTGTTGGCGGCGATGGCGATGCCGATCCCCGAGCCGCACACGCACAGGCCGAGATCGACCTCTCCCGTCGCCACAGCCCGTCCGACTGCCGCTCCGAAGTCGGGGTAGTCGACCCGGTCGTGTCCGTTCGTGCCGAGGTCGACGACCTCCACGCCACGCGCGACCAGGTGCGCGCCGAGCAGGTCCTTGAGGTCCACACCCGCGTGGTCGGCGCCGAGGGCGACGCGCACCGTCATCGGTCGCCCTCCACCCGCTCGAGACGAGCCCGCAGCTCGGTCATGACGCGCTCGGACGCCTTCGGCATCTCCTCGAGCAGGGTACGGAACGCCCTGATTCCGAACCTGAGCACCAAGAGGTCGGAGTCGGCGACCACGGTCGCGGTGCGAGGACGGTGGTCGATCAACGACATCTCCCCCACCATCGACCCGGGGCCGGAGCTCGCCACGTACTCACCTCGGACGTAGACGCTGGCGGTCCCCTCGACGATCACGAAGCAGTACGTCCCCGGATCTCCCTGGTCGACGAGCACCGTGCCGGTGGTGGCCTCCATCTGATCCGACAGGTCCAGAACGCGGCGCAGGTCGTCTGTCGAGAAGCCCTCGAAGAACGGCACCGACGCCAGCCAGTCGACCTCGTCGCTCTTCCTCGCCATGGCCTTCCCCCGATCCGAACGGTGCGCTGACTGGGCGAACACTACTGTCGGCCAGGTCCCTCTGCCGCAGCCGATCCGTCGGGAGGGCGACGACCGGGATCGACACCGCCCACATCCACGACCGAGGGGGATCCCATGGGAGCATCGTCATGAGAGCCGTCGTCATGCGCGACGCCGGGTTGGTCGTCGACGAGGTGCCGGTGCCGGCCCTGCAGCCCGGTCAGGTGCTGGCCGAGGTGCTGGCTTGCGGCATCTGCGGCTCGGACCTGCATGCGCTCGCGCACGCGGACAGGATGGTCGAGATGTCGGAGCTGACATCGGAACCCGGCGGCATCGCGCCCAGGATCATGGATCCGAATCACGATGTCGTCATGGGCCACGAGTTCTCGGCCCGTGTGCTCGAGGTGGGCGACAACGTGGGCAACTGCGCACCCGGCGACGTCGTGGTGTCGCTGCCGATCGTCATGGACGCCGGCGGCATCCATGCCGTCGGCTACTCGAACGACTACCCCGGCGGCTACGCCGAGCAGCTCGTCCTGTCCGACATGCTGACCATGAAGGTGCCCAACGGGCTCCACCCCGAGCTGGCAGCGCTCACCGAGCCGATGGCCGTCGGCCTGCACGCCGTGGAGATGAGCCGCGTGACGCCGCGGCACGCGGCGGTCGTCCTCGGCTGCGGGCCCGTCGGCCTGGCCGTGATCGCCGCCCTGCGCCTCGCCGGCGTCGAGACGATCGTGGCAGCCGACTACTCGACGGCCCGCCGGGCACTCGCGCTCACGATGGGGGCGACCGAGGCGGTCGACCCGTCGCAGGAAGGCGCAGTGGACGCCTGGCGTCGCGTCGACGGACGACGGCAGCTGATCGTGTTCGAAGCCGTCGGCGTCCCTGGGATGCTCGACGCCGCCATGGTCGATGCGCCACGTGCATCGCAGATCGTGGTCGTCGGCGTGTGCATGGCACCCGACACCGTCCGACCGATGATCGCCGTCGGCAAGGAGCTCAACCTGCAGTTCGTGCTCGGCTACGACCCGCTGCAGTTCCAGACCACGCTGAACCGGATCGCGGACGGTGAGCTCGACGTGTCGCCGATGGTCACCGGTCGTGTCGACCTCGACGGCGTGGCCGAGGCGTTCACCGCCCTCGGCGACCCCGAGGCCCATGCGAAGATCCTGGTCGTTCCCGGCGCGACCACCTGAGCTCCGACCCCGACGTCCTCCCGTTCTGTTCGGCGTTTCACAAGGTTTTCCTTGTGAAACGCCGAACAGAACGGGAGGTGGCGTCGTCAGCGGAGGGGGTCGCGGGCCACGAGCGCGCGGTCGCGGCCGCTGAGGTCGGGGGCCAGATCTGCCTGGCCGAAGTGCGCCAGTGCCAGCGCGACCGCTGTCGGGCCCTGCTCGGGCGACAGCTCGCACACGAGCACACCGCTGTCGGTGAGCCAGCGGTGTGCATCGGCGACGATCGTGCGGATGTCGTCGAGCCCGTCGGCCCCAGCGAACAGCGCGGCGGGCGGTTCCCAGTCGGCCACGGACGCCGGCAGCTCGGCGATCGTCGCCACGTAGGGAGGGTTCGACACGATCAGGTCCACCGCGCCCA
>JAPXRJ010000164.1:0-6985 GCA_033813615.1 Microthrixaceae bacterium
CGCTCAGCCACGAAGGTCCGACCCCCGTGACGCTCGACCACGTCGGCGACGATGCTCAGGCCCAGACCCGAACCCGGCCGGCTGCGGGCGGCGTCGGAGCGGTAGAAGCGGTCGAAGACCCGATCCCGGTCCTCGGGGGCGATCCCCGGACCGCGATCGGCGACCTCGACCCGGCCACGCTCGCAGGTCACCTCGATCGGACCACCGGTCGTGTCGAACTTCAGTGCGTTCTCCAACAGGTTGGCGACCGCCCGCTCCAGCGCCAGCGGTGCCGCGGTGATCGTCGCCGGGTCCAGTCGGTGCAGCTCGATCTCGCGACCGGACCTCTGTCGAGCCCGCTGGACCACGCGCTCGACGAGGTCCCCCAGATCGACGAGCGACTCCGGTTCGTCGCCTCGCCGGTCGGTGGCGATCTCGACGACCTCGTCGACCAATCGCGACAGCTCGACCGACTCGCTCTCCAGGTCGTCGAGAACACGGCGGCGGGAGTCGGCGTCGAGGTCGTCAGCGCGCCGCAGCGTGTACACGTTCGTGCGGAGGCTGGTCAGCGGGGTGCGAAGCTCGTGGCCGGCGTCCTGCACCAGGCGTTGCTGGGATTGCCGGGAACGGGCCAGCGAGTCGAGCATCTGCTGGAACGCTGTTGCCAGGCGAGCCGTCTCGTCGGTGCCATCGGTCGGGACGTCGACGTCGAGGTGACCCGTCCTCCGCACCTGCTCAGCGGCCTGCGTGAGCCGCGTCAGGCGCCTGGTCAGCTGCTGAGCGAGCACCGAACCCACCCCGGCCGCCACCGCCACGACCACGAACGAGGCCGCCAGGATGCGGATCCGCAGCGCAGCGAGCACCCGATGGGTCTCGGCCAGGCTCCGGGCGACCTGCACCGCGCCGGAGCGACCGAACGACGTGGTCAGGACCCGAAAGCGGCCGTCGTCGCCCGTGACGTCGCGCAGCCACGGATCGCCGCCGGTCTCAGCGAGCCCCACGTCGCGATCGTCGACGGGGACCGAGGTGTCGCCGTCGAGTGAGTACACCGATCCATCGGCGGCGACGACCTGCACGATCACGTCGCTGCCACCCCGGACCGCACCGCGCTCGCGCTGGCCGAGGATCCGGTCGGTCCCCCCGGGTCGTTGCAGGTCCTGCGTCGTCTGACGCAGGGAGTTGTCGAGCTGGTCGACGAGCTCGTTGCGGGTCGTCCGGTAGCTGAAGGCTCCGATCGCTGCGGTGGCCACGGCGACGAGTCCGACGAGCGCAAGGACGAAGCGGACCCGGAGGCTCACGCTCAGCTCTCCCGGATCGTGTAGCCGACCCCGCGCACGGTGTGGATCAGCTTGATCGGCTCGCCCTCGTCCACCTTCCGGCGCAGATAGCTGATGTAGACCGCGAGGTTCTTGGAGTCGGGCCCGAAGTCGTAGCCCCAGATCTCCTCGTAGATGCGGGTGCGGTCGACCACGATGCCGGTGTTGAACATCAGCAGCTCGAGCAGATCGAACTCGGTCTTGGACAGCTCGATCTCACGCTCGCCACGCCACACCCGACGTGCGCCCGGGTCGAGCCGAAGGTCCCCGACGCGCAGGACCGGCGACGACGCAGGAACCACGTCGGGTCGACCCCGTCGCAGGAGCGCCCGCACCCGTGCGAGCAGCTCATCGGGATCGAACGGCTTCGGGAGGTAGTCGTCCGCTCCGGCGTCGAGCCCGGCGACGCGATCCGACGTCTCGGTCCGGGCCGTCAGCATCAGGATCGGGACGCGGTTGCCCTCCGATCGAAGGAGTCGACACACGGTGAGGCCGTCGATGTTCGGCATCATGAGGTCGAGCAGGATCGCGTCGAGACCACCGCTCTGCACGGCCGAGAGCGCGGCGGCGCCGTCCGCGACGGCGAGGACCTGGTGGCCTTCCATGCTGAGGAGGCGATCGAGCGACTCGCGGATGGCCCGGTCGTCGTCGGCGATCAGGATGCGCGCCGGGCGCTCGGCGTCGACCGGGGACGTCACGACGCCCACGGTACGGGACGTGGCCCGGCGATAGGTTCGACCCCACCATGTCCCTGCGTCCTCCCTCAGATCACGTGCGCCTGCGCGGCACCAGCGTGCTGGCCGCCCCGCTGCTCGTCATCGCGGTGATGGGCCTGTCGCTCGCGGTGGCGTCGACGATCTGGGTGGCGTTCGGCGACCGGGCAGTCGACGCCGGGGTGGCGGCAGCGGTCGTCGTTCCCGCTGCGGTCGGGATCGTCGCGCTCCTGGCCGTGCGCGGATGCTTCGTGGAGGTCGGGGGTCCCGACGGTGCCGTCCGAGACGTCGCCGGTTGGATCACGGTGCGACGCGTCGACCAGGTGTCGATCACCGCGGCGCACGTCCGGCGGGGAGTGTGGCGCCTGTACGTCCTCGACCTCGTGGACGGCTCCACCGTGAAGCTCGTCGGGGCGTCACCGCAGCAGTTCCCTGCCCGCCTGCTCCCCGACGCCCGCCGACTCGACATCGAGGATCTCGACGCCCTGCTGGGTGCGGCACCAAGATGAGTCCGATGCCTTCTTCTCCCCAGCGTCCTCCGCAGCGCCGCACTCCTCGCGTCGAGGTCCCCACGGCGATCCAGCTCGACGTCCGGCCGACGGTCATGCTGCTGCGGGGTCTGGGCCACCGCTGCCCCGCCTGCAGCGGACGCCACGTGTTCCGCCACTGGTTCCGCATCCAGCAGCGCTGCCCCACCTGTGATCTGAAGTTCGAGCGGGTCGAGGGTCACTGGATCGGCTCGCTCGGGCTGAACACCACGGTCGTCTTCGGGGTGATGCTGCTCGTGCTGCTCGGCGGGAGCCTGGCCTTCTATCCGAACCCGCCGTACGGAGCGATGCTGATCGCCGAGATCGCCATCGCGGTGCTCGGTCCGCTGCTGTTCTTCCCGTCGTCGCGGATGATGTGGACGGCGATGGACCTGCTCATGCGGCCACTCCGACCTGGAGAGATCGACCCGAGGTTCGTCAAGGTCGACCCGGAGCGCGACGGCACGCCGGCCAAGCGCCTCCCGAGGGATCCGCGCCGGCGCTGATCAGCTGTAGATCGCCTCGATCTCGGCCTCGAAGCGGGCGTTGATCCCGCGGCGCTTGAGCTTGAAGGTCGGTGTGAGGAGGTCGGTGTCGGGCTGCCACTCCTCGGTGAGCACCTTCCACTTCTTAACCCGTTCGGCGTTGTTGAAGCCGGCCATCGCCTGCTCGACGCCGTCGGCGATCGCGGCCTCGACCTCGGGATCTGCGGCCAGCTCCTCGAGGGTCGTGTACTCGATGCCGTGACGCTCGGCCCACCCCGGCGCGACCTCGGCGTCGAGGACCAGCAGCGCCGCCACGAACGGGCGGTTGTCGCCGATCACGGCCGCCTGGGCGATGAGGGGGATGGACTTGAGCTCGGCCTCCAGGTTGGCGGGGCTGACGTTCTTGCCGCCGGCGGTGATGATCAGCTCCTTCTTCCGATCGATGATCGTCAGGTAGCCGTCGTCGTCGATCGTGCCGATGTCGCCGGAGTGCAGCCACCCGTCCTCGTCGATGGCCTCGGCGGTCTTGTCGGGGTCGTTGAGGTAGCCGGCGGAGACGTGGCCGCCCCGGCAGCAGACCTCACCGTCGGGGAAGATGGCGAGCTCGGAGCCGGGCATGGCCTTGCCGACCGTGCCCGGCTTGACCAGCACGCGCTCGAAGGTCATGGCGCCGGTGTTCTCGCTCATGCCGTACACCTCGGCCATCGGCACGCCGATCGTGCGGAACCAGCGGATGACGTCGGTCGGGATCGGTGCCGCTCCGGTGACCGCGATCTCGCAGCGGTCCAGGCCGACGAGCTCCCGCACCGTGCTGAACGCGACGGCGTCGAGGAACTCGTAGGTCGCGACCTCCTCCTCTGACGCCTCGCCCCAGGTCCGCTTCTCCACGATGGGGAGGGCTGCTGCGACGGCGTCGTTGAACTTCTCGGCCTTCTCGGGGTCTGCGGCCAGGGCGGCGGTCACGCCCGCGTAGAGCTTCTCCCAGACACGGGGCACGCCGAACGCGATGTTCGGGCGCACCGCGACCAGGTGCGGCAGCAGCGCCGAGGTCTCGGGGCAGGTGGTGACGTCGAGCGCTGCCAGCACCAGCGAGTAGTGCGACACCACCCGCTCGGCGATGTGGGCCATCGGCAGGTAGGACACGACGCTCTTGCCGACCATGTCCTCGCGGGCCCAGCCGTAGCAGAGGAGCAGGGACTCCATGATCCAGCAGACGTTGTAGTTGCTGATCATCACGCCCTTGGGGTTCCCGGTGGTCCCCGAGGTGTAGATGATCGTGGCGAGGTCGTCGGGGGACCCGATCGCGGCGGCATCGGCGAGGTCGAGCGGCTCCGGCTCGGTCAGGACGTCGTGGCCGACCACGCCGTCGGGCAGCTCTGCGGGGTCGACGATCGTGACGATCGTGCGCAGCTCCGGCAGGTTCGCCCGCACCGGTTCGAAGCAGGCGAGGAAGTCGGCATTCTCCACGATGGCGACCACGGCGCCGCAGTGACCGACGAGGTACTCCACCTGATCAGGCGACGACGAGTTGTAGATCGACACCGGCGTCGCGCCGCAGAGCAGCACCGCGAGGTCGAGCCAGTGGAACTCTGGGATGTTGCGCATCATCAGGACGACGCGGTCCCCCGGCTGCACGCCGAGGTCCTTGAGACCGGCGGCGGCGCGCGCCGCCCGCTCGCCGACCTCGGCGAAGGTCATCGACGCCAGCTCGCCGTCGGGTTGCATCCAGCGCAGCGCGGTCCGGGCGCCGTACTTGGTGACGGTGTCCACGAACTCTCGAGCGACGGTCCTGCCTGCGACCATCTGGTCGATGTCGGCCTTGGTCACGGAACCCATCGGATGCCTCCCCTGTTCGGTGGTGAGGCGATGAGCCTAGTGGGGTGACCGGGGTCACGAGCCAGCAGCCCGTGCGCCGACTTGGCCGAGCCGACGTCCAGGCAGCAGACTCTTGACCGATCGGTCTAGTTCCACGGCCCGACCAGTCCATCCCGAGGGGGATCCCGAATGCCCGACGCAGTGATCATCGACATCGTCCGCACGCCGGGAGGCCGCCGAAACGGTGCGCTCTCGGGCTGGCATCCGGTCGACCTCGCCGCCGAGACGCTCAAGGCCCTGGCCGAGCGCAACGACCTCGACCCGGCACTCGTCGACGACGTGATCATGGGATGCGTCATGCAGGCCGGAGCCCAGGCGCTCAACGTCGGACGCAACGCCGTGCTCGCCGCCGGCTGGCCCGAGGAGATCCCGTCGACGACCGTCGACCGCCAGTGCGGCTCGTCGCAGCAGGCCGCTCACTTCGCCGCCCAGGGCGTGATCGCCGGCGCCTACGACGTGGCGATCGCCGCCGGCGTCGAGGTCATGAGCCTGGTCCCGATGGGCGCATCCATCGGCAGCGGCGTGGGCTTCCCGTTCGGCGCCGCCTACCACCGCTACTCCGACGTCGAGCTGATCGAGGGTCACAAGGGCCTCGTCGGCCAAGGCATCTCGGCCGAGATCATCGCGAACGAATGGGGTCTGTCCCGCGACGACCTCGACGCCTACGGAGCGCAGTCGCAGTCCCGGGCCGAGCAGGCCACGGCAGAGGGCCGCTTCGAGAACGAGATCGTCCCGGTCCGCTCCAAGATCCGTGACAAGGAGTCCGGCGACGTGAAGGAGCTGGACACCGTCGTCAGCGCGGACGAGGGCATCCGTCCGGGAACCACCGCCGAGGGCCTGGCCAAGCTCAAGCCGTCGTTCCTTCCCGACGGCAAGGTGACCGCCGGCAACAGCTCGCAGATCTGCGACGGCGCGTCGGCCGCCCTGATCATGAGTGCCGACAAGGCCGCCGCGCTCGGGCTCACGCCACGGGCCCGGTTCCACACGTTCGCCCTGGCCGGCGTCGACCCCGTCCGCATGTTGACCGGACCGATCCCGGCCACCGCCAAGGCGATGGAGAAGAGCGGCCTGGGCATCGACGACTTCGACCACATCGAGGTCAACGAGGCCTTCGCCTCGGTCGTGCTGGCGTGGGAGAAGGAGCACCACCCGGACATGAGCAAGGTGAACCCCAACGGCGGCGCGATCGCCCTGGGCCATCCGCTCGGCGGCTCGGGCACGAAGCTGATGGCGACCATGCTCAACGAGCTCGAGCGCACGGGTGGCCGCTACGGCCTGCAGACCATGTGCGAGGGCGGAGGGATGGCCAACGCGACGATCATCGAGCGGCTCGGCTAGTCGGTACCGTGGGCGTCGTATGACGCGATGGGTGCGGTTGATCGCTTGGCTCGGGGTGATCGCGCTGATCGCCATCGGGTTCGCCTTGGTGCTCGATGCCCCGATCGCTGCCACCTTCGGTGCCGTGCTGCTCGGCGTGGTGATCCTGCGGGTCGGCTGGTTCTTCCTGCAGCAGTTCGCCACACCGCCGCCGGCACCGCCCGACGAGGGCACGATCCGCAAGGTGAAGCTGGTCTACCGGTGCTCGATCTGCGGTGCCGAGGTGCGGATGACCGCCGCGCCGACGGAGGACCCTGAGCCACCCCGCCACTGCCTCGAGGACATGGAGCTGCAGGCTCCCATCGACTGAGAGCTGCAGGCTCCCATCGACTGAGAGCTGCAGGCTCCCATCGACTGAGCATCGTCCACAGCCTGTGGACGACTCTGGGACTTGTCATGTGGTTGCAACGAAGGCAACCCTGCGTTCACCTACCGGTACTGGGTTGCGACCATGATGCCGCCCAGGATGGCGGCGAGACCGCCGACGAGGTACCAGCCGTTGCCCCCGTCCGCCGAACCGGGCAGCACGCCCATGTAGTTCAGGACGATCACGAGCAGGCCGAGCCCCCACAGGCCGAACATCAAGATCGGGACCCAGCGCGGGCTCGGGCCCCTGGGGGCACCGGTACCGGGCGGTGTGTATCGGGAGCTGGGGCGGTCGGCCGTCTTGGGGGTGACCCGCTTGCTGGCGGTCGACTTGGCCGCTGTCGATC
>JAPXRJ010000165.1:0-6974 GCA_033813615.1 Microthrixaceae bacterium
GTGCATGACAAAGCGCATGCCGTTTGTGAGTGGATCCTCAGCGACAGGTAGGTTCCGGGGTGAACCGATCGTCACGGTCGGTGACCCGCCGTCCAGGAGAGCTACGGGCATGACCCAGGCCACGGAGCGTGGAGCGACCAACACCACGGAGCGTGGAGCGACCCACGCCATGGAGCGTCGCGAGGGTGCCGACGCACCCGACGTGAACGGGACCCACCGGTCCTCCAGCAACGCACTCATCGACTTGTGGCGCTCCGCCGTCGGCAAGAAGTGGGTGATGGCCCTCACCGGCATCGGCCTGATGGGCTTCGTGTTCGCCCACATGTTCGGGAACCTCAAGATGTTCCTGGGCCGCACCGAGTTCGACCACTACGCCGAGGGCCTTCGCGACCTCTTCAGCCCGATCATCCCGCACGGCTGGGCGCTGTGGGGTCTGCGCATCGGGCTGATCGTGATGTTCGCCCTCCACATCATCTCCGCCGCGCAGCTCACCGCCATGAACCGCCGCTCCCGACCGATCCGCTACCAGTCGCCGCGGGACTACATCGCGGCGAACTTCGCGGCTCGCACCATGCGCTGGACCGGGATCATCGTCCTGCTCTACCTCGCCTACCACCTTGCGGACCTGACCTGGGGCTGGGTCAACCCCGACTTCGTCCACGGCGCCGCCTACGACAACCTCGTCGCCAGCCTCTCGGTCCCCTACGTGGCGGCCATCTACCTGGTCGGCAACATCGCGCTCGGCATCCACCTGTTCCACGGGGCCTGGTCGATGTTCCAGTCGATGGGCATCAACAGCCCTCGTTACAACGGCGTTCGCAGGGCCTTCGCCGCCGGATTCGTCATCGTCACCATCGGCATGAACTGCGCCTTCGTCGTCGCCATCCAGCTCGGCGTCGTCGCCAACTGACGAGCGAGAAGAGGAACCCCCGTGACCATCACCCTCGACGCGCACATCCCCGCAGGTCCCATCGACGAGAAGTGGACCAGGCACAAGTTCGACCTGAAGCTCGTCAACCCGTCCAACCGGCGCAAGTTCGACGTGATCGTCGTCGGCACCGGTCTGGCCGGCGCGGCGGCCGCGGCCACCCTCGGGGAGCTCGGCTACAACGTCAAGGTCTTCACGTACCACGACTCGCCGCGACGGGCGCACTCGATCGCCGCGCAGGGCGGCATCAACGCCGCCAAGAACTACCGCAACGACGGCGACTCGGTGCACCGGCTCTTCTACGACACGATCAAGGGCGGCGACTACCGGTCCCGTGAGGCCAACGTCCACCGCCTGGCCGAGGTGTCGGTCAACATCATCGACCAGTGCACCGCGCAGGGCGTCCCGTTCGCCCGCGAGTACGGCGGACTGCTGGACAACCGCTCCTTCGGCGGCGCCCAGGTGTCGCGCACCTTCTACGCCCGGGGACAGACCGGCCAGCAGCTGCTGCTCGGCGCCTACCAGGCGCTCGCCCGCCAGATCCACCTGGGCACCGTCGAGCTCTACAACCGCATGGAGATGCAGGACGTCGTGCTGCACGACGGCCGCGCCCAGGGCATCACCTGCCGCGACCTGCTCACCGGCGAGGTGGAGGCATTCTCGGCCCACGCCGTGCTGCTGTGCACCGGCGGCTACGGCAACGTCTACTTCCTGTCGACCAACGCCAAGGCCTGCAACGTCACCGCCACCTGGCGGGCCCACAAGAAGGGCGCCGCGTTCGCCAACCCGTGCTTCACGCAGATCCACCCGACGTGCATCCCGCCGGCCGACGAGTTCCAGTCCAAGCTGACGCTGATGTCGGAGTCGCTGCGCAACGACGGCCGCATCTGGGTGCCGAGCTCGGCCGACGAGTCCCGTGCCGCGGCCGACATCCCCGAGTCCGAGCGCGACTACTACCTGGAGCGCAAGTACCCCGCCTTCGGCAACCTGGTGCCACGCGACGTCGCGTCGCGCAACGCCAAGACCGTCGTCGACGAGGGCAAGGGCGTCGGGCCGCTCAAGAACGGCGTGTACCTGGACTTCGCTGACGCCATCGGCAGGTTCGGGGAGGACACGATCAAGGCCCGCTACGGGAACCTGTTCGACATGTACGAGCGCATCACCGGCGAGGACCCCTACAAGGTGCCGATGCGCATCTACCCCGCCACCCACTACACGATGGGCGGGCTGTGGGTGGACTACAACCTGCAGACCACGATCCCCGGTCTGTTCGCTCTGGGCGAGGCCAACTTCTCCGACCACGGCGCCAACCGCCTGGGCGCCTCTGCGCTGATGCAGGGTCTCGCCGACGGCTACTTCGTCGGCCCGTCCACCGTGGCCGGGTACCTGTCGGGCCTGCTCGGCACGTCGCCGATGGCGACCGACGAGCCGGCCTTCACGACCGCGGTCGACGAGGGCCAGGGCCGGATCGACCGCCTGATGGCCGTCCAGGGCACCGGCACCGTCGACCACTACCACCGTGAGCTCGGCAAGATCATCTGGGACTACTGCGGAATGAGCCGCAACAAGTCGGGCCTGGAGAAGGCGCTGTCGGAGATCCCGCCGCTGCGCGAGGAGTTCTGGAGCAACGTCCGCATCCCCGGCGACCCGAACGGCTGGAACCAGTCGCTCGAGAAGGCCCTGCGGGTGGCGGACTTCATGGAGATGGCCGAGCTGAAGGTCCGCGATGCGCTGCACCGCGAGGAGTCCTGCGGCGGTCACTTCCGCGAGGAGCACCAGACCGAAGAGGGCGAGGCGCAGCGCGACGACGAGAACTTCGCCTACGTCGGGGCCTGGGAGTACGGCGGGCCCGACATCCAGCACGACGCCATCCTCCACAAGGAGGACCTGGTGTTCGAGAACGTGGCGCTGACGCAGCGCTCCTACAAGTGAGCCGGCGCGGGAACGAGGAGACACCGTGAGCGACACCACCGACGCCCCCACCGTCCCGGCCGCCACCGCCGGGCACGCCAACATGTTGAACCTGAAGCTGAGGGTCTGGCGCCAGAGCGGCCCCGACGTCCACGGCCACTTCGAGGAGTACACGACCACCGTCGCCGACGACGCGTCGTTCCTGGAGATGCTCGACTACGTCAACGAGGACCTGATCAACAAGGGCGACGAGCCGATCAGCTTCGACCACGACTGCCGCGAGGGCATCTGCGGCACGTGCGGCCTGATGATCGACGGCCAGGCCCACGGCCCCCAGCGGGGCACCGCCACGTGCCAGCTGCACATGCGGAAGTTCTCCGACGGCGACGAGATCACGATCGAGCCGTGGCGCGCCGCGGGTTTCCCGATCATCAAGGACCTCGTCGTGAACCGCGCCGCGTTCGACCGCATCATCGAGGCGGGCGGCTACATCTCGATCAACACCGGCGCACCGGGCGACGCCAACGAGATCCCGATCCCCAAGGAGGCCGCCGAGTCCGCCATGGACGCTGCGGCCTGCATCGGCTGCGGCGCCTGTGTTGCGGCGTGTCCGAACTCGGCGGCGAACCTGTTCACCTCCGCCAAGATCAACCACCTCAACCTGCTGCCGCAGGGCCAGGCCGAGCGCTACACGCGCACCGAGTCGATGGTCGAGAAGATGGAGGAGTTCTTCGGCTCCTGCACCAACTACGGGGAGTGCCAGGAGGCGTGTCCCAAGGAGATCTCGATCGACTTCATCGCCATGATGAACCGGGACTACGCCAAGTCGAAGCTGGTGAACCTGCGCCGCCTCGGCCAGAAGAAGACCGGCTGACCCCGACATCGTCGGGTTGGGTAGAACTCCCTCTGGTCCCGACCGTCCCAGGTCCCGTACCGTGAGCGTCAGTTCAACGGTTCGGTGGGAACCGGGAGGGAGACGGGGGCGGCGACCCCGACTCCGTGGGGAGATGGATCGGTTGCGGATGGCAGGTGCCACCGCAACCGCTTCATTTTTCGGCCGGTGCAGGGGCCACCTGGCGCGTGACGGTGCCGGTCAGGTGACGTCGTTCGGCGGGAGTCGGGTTCCGGTCGGCGGCTGGTTCCACTCGATCCAGCCCGCTCCCGTCCGACCGTCGGCTGCGGTGATCCTGGCCATCGCCCGAGGGAAGCGAGCCTGTCGGCCATCGGGGTGCACCAACAGCACCGGCGACAGCGCGACCGGCTCGAGCTCCAGGTCCAGGTCGACGATGCGCAGGCCGGTCCGGGTCGGGACCCGCTCGGTGCCTTCGGTGACGTCGAGGCCCACCGAGTCGCCCTCTACGAACTCAGCGGAGCCGGGATCGAGTCGGTAGGCGACGCCCCAGTCGTGACCGGGGAGGAACCCGCCCGCGGAGTGGAACCGCGTACCGTCGTCGAGGCGTCCGGCGTTCCAGCACCACTGGTTGGTCCACCAGTCCCTCGCCGCACCCCAGGAGTGGTCCCGCTGACCCCACCCGTCGACCTCGATGCGCTCGTCACCGAGGAGCACGTGGCCCTCGACCCGGCACGGGATCTCGTACCGAGGCGTCACGGGCGGCCACTGGTAGGCCGCCCGGTCGGTGTGGAAGTCGAGCTCGAATCCGAACGGCACCCGGGTGCCGCGGGGCTCGGGCCGGTACACGTCGAGCGGATCGTCGAGCTGCAGCCCGAACGCCTCGAGGTTGATCGACATGTGCTCGTTCGGCGTCTCCACCACGTGGTCTGCCCACAGGCCCTCGGCACGCAGCTCCAGCGACGACGGCGAGGAGGGCATGGCGATGTCGTGCTCGATGACGGTGACCAGCGGACGGTCCGGACCGACCAGGCACGCCCAGTACCAGACCTTGTTCAGGTTCGGGTAGTAGCCGATGCGGACGTAGCCGCCGAGCGACGCGTCCTCGGTGAACCAGTCCAGGTAGTACGACTCGTTCCACAGCGGCTCGTCAGGATCCGCCGGATGCCGGGATTCGTCCTGCGGGTTCGGTTGCGTCATGGCCAGAGTCTGGCAGCTGACCGAGACAGCAAGCTGGGCCGAGACGGCAGGTTGGCGGAGTTCGTCAGGCGATCGACGGCCTGGCCATGGGGCTCACGCGACGGTCAGGGACACCGGTGCGACCGAGGCCGACAGCGAAGTACACGCCGAGGACCAGCGTGGCCACGAACCCCTCGGTCAGTCGAACCATGTAGCGGGACGCCTCACCAGCGAGGCCGTCGGGCGGGTTCGTCTCGATCAGGGCGAACAGGACGGGCGTGACGACCAGGAACGCGTACCACGCGTACCGCTCCAGCGGCACGGTCCTGGCCTCAGGATCGAGGATCCCTCGATCGACGACGTCGAGCCCGATCGGCAGCAGCACCATGAACCCGATCGTCTCCGCCAGGTCCGTGACGAAGCCGGTTCGGTTGAGCAGGGCAGTCACGACGAGGACGAGCCCGGCGATCATCCACGGGATCCACCGAGGTAGCGGTCGCCAGATCATGACGTACGGGAGCATGAACGCGAGTGCGAACAGCCCCTCGTTGAGCGTCGTGATCCTGGTCTCGCCGGCGATCGTGCCGACCTCCCAGAAGTAGTAGCCGACCCCGAAGCACACGGCCGCCGCCAGGACGGTCACCGGCCACTCGATCGACGAGCCCGTGATCCGCGGTCGGACGAACTGGATCCACGATCCCAGGACGAGGATCACCAGCCAGGCCTCGGAGTTGCGCGCCAGCCGACCGCCGACCGCATCGGGCAGCAGCTCCTTGAGGAGGCCGGTCATGGCTCCGACGAGCAGCAGCGCACAAGCCCCGTACAAGAGCCCGGCGAGCATCCGCTCTCTCCTGTTCATGGAGCGAGCGTACGTCCAATCGGAGCGATACCGACGCGCTCGGTCCCAGATATGTTGTCGGTCGTGGTGGCATACCTGAGCGAGGAGTGGCTGGAGCGTGCCGCTGCCGCGTTGGCAGCGAGCAGCGAGCTGACCGAGCGGACCCGGGACACCGATCTTGCGATCGCCTACCAGGTGGCTGGGGCCCCTGGAGGCAAGGTGTCCTATGCACTGCGCTTCGACCACGGCACGACGTCGCTGGAGCCGGGCTCGACGGACGCGCCCGTGGCGTTCGAGCTCGACTACGCGACGGCAGCCGACATCGCACGGGGCGACCTGGCCGCTCAGGCAGCGTTCATGCAGGGACGCCTGAAGCTGGTCGGCGACGTGAACGTGCTGATCCGCGACGGTGCAGTGCTCGACGGCGTGGCCGACGCGCTGGGCGAGCTCCGCTCCGACACGCAGTTCTGACCCGATCTCTGCGCTTTGTCATGCACCAGCCACCCGAACGGGTGTCTGGTGCATGACAAAGGCATAGGTTGGGCCGATGCCTGAGCTGCCCGAGGTGCAGGCCCACGTCGAGCGCCTGAGCCGACCGGTCGACGACGGCGGGTTCGCCGGCGCCGTCCTCGGTGGGTTCCGCCCGATCACGTTCACCGCGCTCAAGACGGCGCTCCCGGACCCGTCCGAGGCCGTCGGCCGACCGCTGCGCACCGTCGATCGCCGCGGCAAGTTCCTGCTCTTGCGCTTCCCTTCCGAGCGCGCCGGCGACGGCGCCGTCACCGAGGAGGACCCGATCACCTTCGTCGTGCACCTGATGCAGGGCGGACGACTGGTACCCGACGAGTCGCAGTCCGCCAAGCCTCGCAACGGCGTCGCCCGCTGGAGCTTCGATGACGGCACCGCGCTGCTGCTCACCGAGGCTGGCAAGGAGCGAAAGGCCGGGGTGTGGGTCCTCGCCGGCGATCCGCTGACCCAGTCGCCGCTGTCCGACCTGGGCATCGACGCGGACGTCGTCACCCGCGACCAGCTCGCCACCGCCCTCGCTGCGAAGGGCACACGCCTGCACACGTTCCTGCGCGACCAGCACGGCATCGCGGGCATCGGACGCATGCTCGCCAACGAGATCTGCCATCGGGCGCGATTGTCGCCGTTCGCCGCCACCAACAAGCTCGACGGCGACCAGGTCGACCGCCTGCACGCCGCAATCGCCGGCTGCATCGCCGATGCGCTGGCGTTCGAGCGGGGGATGGAGCGGATGTCGAAGT
>JAPXRJ010000166.1:0-6968 GCA_033813615.1 Microthrixaceae bacterium
TCGGAGAGGAACCCGATCGTCAGATGTTGCGTCACCTCGCGGTGTGGGAGCAGCTGCTCGCGGGCATCGCCACGAAGGACATGTCGTCGCTGGCGACCTCGTCGGACGGGACCTCGGAGGACGGAGGTCTTGCCGTCGTGGCCGATCTCATGGCCGATCTCGGCGGTGGAGCGATCACCTACGAACCTGTTCCGCTGGTCCAGCAGCCGATCCCCGGCACGTACTTCACCACGATGATCCCGGACGAGGCATCGCTGCCGACGTACGTGGCACGGGTCGTGCCGTTCCCGACGTCGGCCACGCCCGGGCAGCGCGCTCGGGTCGAGCTCCTCAACGGGACGACCAACGACCAGGCCACGCTGCTGGTCGCGCCGAAGGTGGTGGCGGCAGGCGGCGAGATCTCCCTCCTCGGCAATGCCGACTCGTTCGACAAGCAGGCGACCGAGGTCCAGTACCTGGCGCCGGAGGCCCGGGAGGCGGCCGAGGAGATCGCCGGAGCGCTCGGTGTGAAGGCGACGGCGTCGAGCTCGGCCTCCGGTGGCGTCGACGTGCGGGTGATCGTCGGCGCGGACCGCAACTCGTGACGGCCACGCCGCCTGAAGAGTCGTTGCGCACTGCGCTCGTGGCCGCCGATGCGGCGGAGGACAAGCTCGCCTCCGACGTGGCGGTGCTGCACGTCGGTCCGGTCGTGGGCGTCTGCGAGTACTTCGTCCTGGCGACGGCCGCGAACGAGCGCCAGGTCAAGGCCGTCGTCGATGCGGTCGAGGACCGGATCGCCGCTCAGCTCGACGACCGACCCCGTTCCGTCGAAGGCGCTGACGGTCGTCGATGGGTGCTGTTGGACTACGGCGACGTGGTCGTGCACGTGTTCCTCGCCGAGGAACGTGACTACTACCGACTCGAGCGCCTCTACTCCGACGCCGCTGTCGTCGACCGGTCCTGACGATCAGGTGCCGGAGCCGTCGGCGCCCCGGGCGGCGTTGGCCCGCGCTCCGGCGGTGAGGCCTCCCCACAGGACGACGAACCCGCCGAGCGCGAGCACCGCGCACAGCGCGGCGAGGAACGCCCACGCCGTCGGCTTGGTGTCGGAGGCGTCCCAGACGTCGATGTAGGTCAGCAACGCCATCACCGCACCGAGCGACCCGGCGATGATCATCCACGTGCCCAGGCGGACCTTGCCCCGTGCGGCCACGGCTTCTCTCGACGACTCCATGGGGACGGTTCTAGTCGCGAGCCGAGAGCGACCGCACCACCACGACCGAAGGTGTTGCAGGGCGACGGTTCGTCGGCTCAGCGCGCTGGGCTCGGCACCCTGTGCGGTCGGCGGTAGCCTCGCCCACCCAAGATGCCGAGGGCGCGGTTGGTGTCGGCGATCGCACCGCGGTGAACGGACCGACGACGGGTGGCGACAGCGATGGTGGATCAACCGGGATCGTGGTGCTCGATGGCCGTCGAGCAGGTCGCGGCGGTGCTGCAGACCGACGTCGACGCCGGGTTGACCGATGTCGACGCCTCGACCCGATTGCGGCGCGACGGGCCCAACGAGCTGAAGGCGAGCGCCGCACGTCCCGTCTGGAAGGTGCTCCTCGCCCAGTACCGCGACTTCATGCAGCTGCTGTTGATCGGCGCCGGGGTCATCAGCTGCGTGATCGGCCAGTACTCGACCGGCGTGCTCCTCTTCGGGCTCACGGTGCTCAACGCGCTCATGGGGTACCGCCAGGAGGCCAAGGCCGAGGCCGCGGTCGCGGCGCTGGCCGACATGATGCAGATGACGGCGCGGGTGATCCGCGATGGTCGGACGGTCGAGCTCGACGCCCGGGACCTGGTCGTCGGTGACGTCGTCGAGGTCGAGGCCGGGGATGTGGTCCCCGCTGATGGGCGACTGGTCCGGTGCGCCACGTTGGAGGTCGAGGAGTCGGCGCTCACCGGGGAGAGCCAGCCGTCGCCGAAGTCCGCCGACGTCGTCGGCGAGCCCGGCGACGTGGTGGCGCTCGGCGATCGTCACGACATGGCCTACATGAACACCCAGGTGACGCGTGGAACCGGCACGTTCCTGGTGACGGCGACCGCCATGGACACCGAGATGGGCCGCATCGCAGGGATGCTCGACGACGTCGAGGTGTCGCTGTCACCGCTGCAACGCCAGATGGACCAGCTCGCGAAGGTCTTCGCCTACCTCGCCGGTGCCACGATCGCGCTCATGGTCGTCGCCGGCCTGATCCGGGGGCTCAACCGCGACGACCTGTTCCTCCTGGCCATCACCGTCGCGATCGGAGCGATCCCCACGGGACTTCCGATCGTGGTGACGTCCCTGCTGTCGATCGGGACGCGCCAGCTGGCAGAGCAGCGGGCCGTGGTCAAGGACCTGACGTCGGTCGAGACGCTCGGGTCCACCTCGGCGATCTGCTCGGACAAGACGGGCACGTTGACGCTCAACCAGATGACGGTGCGGTCCATCGCCACGGCGTCGGGAGAGTTCTCCGTCGAAGGCAGCGGCTACGGCACCGACGGTGCCATCCTGCGGCCAGCCGGAGCGGACCTCGACGTGCTGGAGCTGCCGCTGACCGCCATGGCGCTGTGCAGCGACGCGACGATCACCGACGGCGACCTGCTGGGCGACCCCACCGAGGGCGCCGTGGTGTGCGTCGCAGCCAAGGGTGGCGTGGACGTCGGTGGCACCCGCAGCAGCTATCCCAGGCGCGCCGAGCTCCCGTTCGACTCCGACTACAAGCTGATGGCCACGTTCCACGACTGGACCGGCGAGGGTGGCGTGCCCATCGTCCGCTGCTTCGTCAAGGGTGCTCCCGACGTCATCCTCGGTCGATCCGGCACCGGGCAGGGCCGGGCCGACAAGGTGCCGATCGAGGCCGCTGCGGAGCTGGTCGAGAGCGTCAACCGCAGCTACGCCGAGCAGGGCCTCCGAGTGCTCGCCTGCGCGTACCGCGACTTCGACCCGACGACCTTCGACGCGTCGGCCGACGTCTTGCCGCTCGTCTCGGATCTCACCCTGCTCGCGCTGTTCGGCATCGTGGACCCGCCCCGCACCGAGGCCCGCGACGCCATCGCGACGGCTCGCAGCGCCGGGATCCGCGTCCGCATGATCACCGGTGACCACGCGGTGACCGCTGCAGCGATCGCCGGGGAGCTGGGCATCGAGGGACGGGCAATCACCGGGGCCGACCTGGACCGCCTCACCGACGACGAGCTCGCGGCACAGGTCGACGAGATCGGCGTGTTCGGGCGGGTAGCACCGGAGCACAAGGTGCGACTCGTCAGGACGCTCGAGGCGCGTGGCGAGGTCGTCGCCATGACCGGCGATGGCGTGAACGACGCGCCGGCGCTGAAGACCGCGGACATCGGCATCGCCATGGGCATCACCGGGACCGAGGTCTCCAAGCAGGCCGCTCGCATGATCCTCACCGACGACAACTTCGCCACGATCGTCGCCGCGGTGCGTCAGGGCCGCGGCGTGTACGACAACCTGCTGAAGTACATCCGCTACCAGACGGCGTCGCTCATCGCGTTCGTCGTCGCGTTCGTGGGTGCGACGCTGTTCGACATCGCCCAGGGCGCACCGCTCAACCCGGTGCAGCTGATCTGGATCAGCTTCGTGATCATCGCCCCGCTCGCGATCGCACTGGGCTTCGACCACACACGCGAGGGGCTCATGGACCAGCCGCCGCGGGATCCGACGGTCGCCGTGCTGACCCCGGCGCGGTGGGTCCGCTTGTCGATCCTCGGCGTGACGATGTCGATCGTCACGCTGCTCGCTGCGGTCATCGGACCCGACGACGCGGTGATCGGCGCGGCGACGGTGTCGGGCACGATGGCGTTCGTCGCCATGTCCCTCGCCTCGATCGCGTGCGCGCTGTGCTGTCGGGACGAGATCGGCTCCGTGTTCCTGTCCGACCCGTTCGACAACCCGCGGCTGATCAGGTCACTCATCGTGACGGGCGTCGTCACGATCCTGGCGACCGAGCTCGGGTTCCTGCAGCGGTGGCTCCTCACGACGTCGCTCGATGCCCGCCAGTGGGGTTGGTGCCTGCTCGGCACGTCGGTCGTCGTGGGCGTCGATGAGATCCGCAAGGCCATCGAGCGTCGCGCCGGCGGCTGAAGGGGCTCAGGCGGTGCCGATCCGCAGATCGTCGATCATGTACCAATCAGTCGAATCGAAGTCGATGCGCTCGATCGCGTTCTGGTCGGTGGTGAAGCCGTGGAAACGCGTCACGGCAGCTCCCCCCTGGGCGGGCATCGTGAACGTCTCGGTCCCTCCGCCTGACAGGTGCACGGTGACGGTGACCTGACTCTCGACGTCGTTGGCGAAGAAGCCGACGCTCGCCACGGGTTGCGCGAACAACAGACTGAACGGCTGGATGGGAGCGCTGTTGAAACCGGTGGCCCACACGGCGATCGGAGGACTGTGCGTCCAGCCTGGATCGAATGGACGCACGGCATCGAGGCCGAGCACCGTGACGCCCTGCGTGGCGTAGTGATCGGTCGGCACGGGCGTGAACGTGCCGGGTGACAGGCCATCGAAGCCGTCACCGTCGAAGTCGATGAGCTCGATGGAGTGGGATCCGGTCGCCGCGGTGAAGCCTGCAGCGATGTCCGGCGAATCGACGTCGCCGAGGTGCTGGGTGACCTGCGAGTTGCAAGGTGCATCGGTGCACGGGTCGATCTCGACGACTGCTGTGGCGATCGGATCGACGATCGTGCCGTCAGCGACGCCGTCGTTGTCGCCACGTCCGCCGTCGGCCAAGTCGACCGAGACCGTCAACCCATCGGAGGACAGAGTGGCGCCAGTGGTCCCGTCGTGGGTGAACGGCTCCCAGGCACCGTCGATCAGCTTCACCACGGCATTCGCCGGGCTCGGCAACGTGAGGGTGAGGTGGGTGATTCCGCCAGGGGTCACACCGCCCACCGTGATGTCGAAGGCACCCAGAGGGAACTGCGGACCTGGGGGCAACGGTGGAAGTGAGCTGAGATCAGCGGATCCGACGGTGAGGGTCAGACCTGCTGGCACCGACACCTCGACGACCTCGCCGCCGACGTCGATCGTCGCGGTCACGTCGTCTGGTGGCGCCGTACAGGCCGCCCCAATCAGCATCGCAGCGGCAACGATCGACCCGATCATCGGGAGCCTACCCATGGTGCAACCCCCTCCATTGGCGCGTTCTCGACTGCACCCCATGCGCGTCGGGTGGGTCGAGGTCCGCTGGACGGCGAAGGCCCCGGCGAGCGAGCCGGGGCCTTGCGATCTCAACCGGCTCTCTCAACAGCCTGCTGGTGGAGCCGATGGGAATCGAACCCACGACCTCTTCCATGCCATCCACCACATGGCGTCCAAGGGTGTCCGGTGGTGTAGCGAAACCCGCGTCATCCCGCCGATTCCGTACACCACCGTCCAGGGGTGGAGCGGGGTGATTGGCCCCACTTAGGCACCCAGTCGGAGCGCTTCCCGTGCTCGGTCCGTGAGTGTGCCTCCAGCTCGCCCTTGGCCAAGCGTGGTCATCATCCCCCGCGACACGCACAGCCGCCGCCGCTCGCTCGCCCCGCTGTACGACAGGTGGTGTCGCTCGGCCAGGTTGCGCAGAGGAGCTCGTTGCCCCTGGGCGATGGCGGCCACGTACTCCGAGGCGAACACGGCGAGGTCATGATCGGTCACCGGGGAGCGACGCGCCCGCTTCCGATCTGCAGGCGGCTGCGCACCCACGAGCCGGACCAGATCCAGAGCTGCGACGGCAGCGGTGTGCAGCTGTCCGAGCGGTACCTCTCGGAACATCGTGGCGGACAATGCCGGCGAGCCCACCGTGCCGCCGTCGTTCACGTAGCTGAGCGGTCCGACGTAGAAGCTGACGAGCTCACCCATCGGACTGACGTCCAGCCGATAGGAGAGACCAGGGTGACGTCGGTGCTCGAGCCAGACGGTGGCCACGTTGGAGTCGGAGCCGACACCAACGGACAGGCACCGGACCTGCTCCCCAGCACGCCATCGCCGCCTCTCCGCTGGCCACGGCGCGGTCAGCGGATCGGATGAGACGGGCGGCACGGTCGCCACGATTGGCTTCGTCAGGTCGAGCTTTGCGGTCGTAGTCGCCATCGCTTCCCCATAGGGCCCAAAGTCTGACTGACTTTGTCCAGACGTTACCCCACACATTCGGAGGTACAGCGGTGGACAAGCTCGGCTACCAGATCAGCGAGGCGGTGGAGGCGACCGGCTACAGCCGCTCGCGGCTCTACGAGCTGATGAAGACCGGCGACCTGCGCTACGTGCAGAACGGCGCTCGGCGCATCATCCCGAAGGGCGAGCTCGAGCGGCTCCTGTCACTCGAGGACGCCGCCTGATGGCCGGCCCGGACGTCCTTCGCCAGCTCGCCGAGCGAGCCGTGGTGGTCGAGCTGGCAGCTGCTGGCGCGGCTGATGCCGTGGCCGACCAGGAGCGGTTCGAGGACCACGTGATGGAGGCCGCCACCGTCCTGGCCCAGCTGTTCGCCCACGACCCTGTCGGCGTTCCGCATGTGCTGAAAGCTGTCCTCACGCACGGTCCTCTGGTCCGTCGTGGTGATGTGCTTGCCGCCGCTGACCTCGCCACCGATGTCGTCGCCCAGGTCACCGACGAGCGGCCAGCGGTGCTGCACCCGGACTGCTCGGCCTGGATCGCCGAGGCCGTCGCCGAGCACTTCGGTGCAGACCCCGACCGGGTGGCCGCCGCCGCCACGTTGCGCATCGCGATCGACGGCATCACCAGGCCCGGCGACCTGCCGTTCCCCGAGGAGCTCCGCGCCCTTGCTGGGCAGTGCACGTTCGCAGACCTGCAGGCCGGCATCCGTGTGCGCGAGTTGCACGCCAGCGCCCTCGCGAAGTCGATGACGACGATGGCCGACCTGCTGGCCCTGGTCGAGCCGCACATGGCCACGAGCGGCCGCACGCTCGTGGAATCCCTCGACCTGCTTGTCGGTGACGACCGG
>JAPXRJ010000167.1:0-6878 GCA_033813615.1 Microthrixaceae bacterium
GAGCAGGAGGTCGAGCTCCAGAAGGTCCTGGACCTGGGCGACGACGAGGACCTGGACTACGAGTCGCTGCCGCACCGTGCGCCGGTGATCACCGTCATGGGCCACGTCGATCACGGCAAGACCAAGTTGCTCGACCAGATCCGCAACGCGAACGTCGTCGCGGGAGAGGCCGGCGGCATCACCCAGCACATCGGCGCCTACCAGGTGCTGAAGGACGGCAAGCCGTTGACGTTCATCGACACTCCGGGCCACGAGGCGTTCACCGCCATGCGTGCCCGTGGTGCGGACTCGACCGACATCGTCGTGTTGGTGGTGGCAGCGGACGACGGCGTCATGCCCCAGACCCTGGAGGCCATCCAGCACGCCCGCGCCGCCGAGGTGCCGATCGTGGTCGCGGTGAACAAGATCGACCGTGAGAACGCGGATCCCAACCGCGTGCTACAGCAGCTCGCCGAACACGACCTGGTGCCCGAGTCCTGGGGTGGCGACACGATCGTCTGCGAGGTCTCTGCGCTGCAGAACATCGGCATCGACGAGCTGCTCGAGAACCTGCTGGTCGTCGCCGAGCTCGAGGACCTCCGAGCCGACCCCGAAGGTCGGGCACGGGGCACGGTGCTCGAAGCGCACCTCGACATGGGTCGGGGACCCGTCGCCACGATCCTGGTCCAGCGCGGCACCCTCAAGGTCGGCGATCCGCTGGTCGCCGGACCCGCCTGGGGCCGCGTGCGGGCGCTGATCACCGACAAGGGCGAGCAGGTCAAGGAGGCCGGTCCGTCCACCCCGGTGGAGGTGCTCGGGCTCTCCGACGTCGCCCAGGCCGGCGACGACTTCGTGGTCGCGCCCGACGAGCGTCGGGCCAAGGCCGTGGCGGAGACCCGCGAGCGCTGGCACCGAGAGGCCTCCCGCGCCAGGGACGCATCGGTCATGTCCCACGGTGCGCGCCTCGAGGACATCTTCGCCCAGATCCAGGCCGGCGAGCAGGCGGTGCTCAACCTGATCGTCAAGGCCGATGTGCAGGGCTCGCTCGAGGCGTTGACCGAGTCGCTGCGCAAGCTGGAGCGGCCCGAGGTCAAGATCGGCTTCGTCCTTCGTGGCGTCGGCGGGATCACCGAGTCCGACATCCAACTCGCTGCCACCTCCAGCGCCACGATCATCGGCTTCAACGTGCGCCCGGCCCGCCAGGCCCGCGAGCTCGCCCAGATCGAGGACGTCGAGATCCGGACCTACGAGGTGATCTACAAGCTCCTCGATGACATCGAGTCGGCCATGGTCGGCATGCTCGAGCCGGAGTTCGAAGAGGTCGTCACCGGCGAGGCCGAGGTCCGGGAGGTCTTCCGGGTGCCCCGCGTGGGTGCCGTCGCCGGCTGCATGGTGCAGAACGGCACGATCACCCGAGGCTCGAAGGTGCGCTTCCTCCGTGAGGGGACGATCATCTGGAAGGGCGAGATCAGCTCGCTGCGCCGCTTCAAGGAGGATGTGCGGGAGGTGCAGGCCGGCTTCGAGTGCGGCATCGGACTCTCGGACTTCCAGGACCTCAAGCAGGGCGACGTCATCGAGACGTTCGACCTCAAGGAGATCCCCCGCGGCTGATCCCTCTCGGGGGATCGTTCACCTTCCTCTGTTGCTCCACCTTCCTCTGTTGCAGCGAGGGCGCAGACAGGGCTGGGCGACTCTGTTGCCGAGCGGGCTGGGCGAACCAGGACGCGAGACGGCCCGGGACCGATGGTCCCGGGCCGTTCTGCGGTTCAGTGGATGGTGTTGCTCAGGAGCCGGCGGTCAGGAGCGGCGGCGACGCTGCAGGACCAGCAGGGTGCCGGCGACGAGGAGCACGATGCCGATCAGGACGGGAACCCGCACCGACGAGCCGGTGTAGGCCAGTCCGGCTCCGGCTGCCGCTGCCGAGTTCGTGGTAGATGTGCCTGCCACGGCCGCTGCGGGCAGTGGCGTGGTGGTGGCGGACGCAACGGCCGCTGCGGCGGGCGCCACGTCAGTCGGCGGCTGGGGCGTCACCGGTGGCTCGACCGGCGGGACCGGTGGTTCGACGGGAGGCGTCGGGACGACGGTGATGTCGGCGGTGGTGGCGACATCACAGTCTTCGACACCGGCGACGACCTCCCATTCGCCCGGTTCCATGTCCTGGGGCACCGTGACCTCGACCGACCACTTGCCATCCTCGGGGACCACGACGGTGACGCCGGTGGGGATCGGCGCACCGGGCGGCTGGCGGAAGGAGATGACGATCGTGGTGCCCGCCACGCCGTTGCCCGACACGGTGATCTTGTCGCCGGGGGCCACGCTGGTCGGCTCGATGGCCAGGTTGGTCGGGGTGTAGCTCTCGCAGCCGGTGCCGCTGCAGTCGCCACCGAACCACTGGAACGCCGAGTCGATGTTGTACGGCCACGGGAAGAGCATCGGGCCGTGGAAGGGGCCGCCCCAGGGGTCGATCTTGGGCGGGGTCTCGCTTCCGCCGGCAAGGGTGTCGAACTGGGCGGGCAGGCAGCCCTTGGTGAAGGTGATCGTGGTGGTGCCGGGGCCCTGGATGGTGAACGGCGTCTTCGTGGCCAGCGTCTGGGGCCAGGCGTTGAAGTTGGACGACGCGCCGTTCGGCATGGCGTAGATCGCGGCGATGCCGTCGACGCTCTCGCAGAGCGACGGCGAAGCCGTGATCGTCAGGATGAACGCGGTCGGCGTGTTCTGCGCCGAGTAGGACAACGCGAACACCGACGGCAGGCAGAAGCCGGTCTGGCCGATGGGTCCCTGCTCGATCGAGATCGACCCTGGGCCGTCGGGGTAGTCGCCGGTCTCCTCGACAGCGCCGGCCGGAGCGCCCAGTGCCGCACTGAGCACGGTGAGCACCATGGCCAACACCGCTGCGATGCCGATCGCCGCACCGCGCTTCGTCGTCACGCCCGTCTGGTCAGCCACGACCTTGCTCCCTCATCGAGTCTCGAGTGCTTCCGTTGTCCACAGCCACTCGTCCAGCGAACGCGACGCGGACGCGAGGTGATCGCAATGGACAGTGTGGACGTGAAGCGTAGCTGAGTCCAGCAGCGACCCGGTCGATCCGTGGGGTGATCCTGCCCGTCGTGCATCACCCTGCCGACCCACGTTCAGCGGGCGACGCGCACCGTGAGGTCCTGCCCACCCGGGGTGAGCTCGACGGTGCCGGCCTCGACCCCACCCAGGAAGGGAGCACCGCTCGAGTGGATCGTCAAGCGGGCTTGGTCGGGGTTGGCCAGCGCCTGACCCACCCACCGGAGTCGGTAGTCACCGGGATCCAGATGCCCGCTCAGGTCGAAGACGACGGTGCGGCTCTGACCGGGCGCGAGGTCGAGCGACACGGTGTGGCGCAAGAGGCCCGGGAGGTCCGTGCGGGTGCCGATCGGTGCCCTGACACCGTCGATCGACGCACCGGTCGTCCGCAAGGGCGTCAGGACGGCCAGTTCGGTGCGGTTCGTGCCCGGCGAACCGCCCGGCGGTGGGAGCCCGACGACCGGGGCCAAGCCCTCTGCCGGTGCCGTGTTCGTCAAGGTCACTACGACCTGCGAGCGAACTTCGCCGGTGTCCGGGTTCCATGAGACGCGGTCGTCGATGGTTCGTTCCAGGTACGAGTCGATCTTGGACGGGTTCGCGTTCCGGCTGATCACCGCCAGGAGGTCGGCACCGTCTTCGACCTGGACCGCACCGTCGACACCCAGCCGGTTGAGGAGCGGGCGGTCCGTGTCGTGGAGCGTCACGAACTTGAGGTGGCCGCCATCCACCGCCGGCCCGAACGCCGTCGCGACCGCAGCGGGCGATGGCAGCGGACCTTCGAGCAGCTGGTCCAGGACGTGGCGCACCAGTTCGGTCACCGCCTGATCGCCCTTGGACTCCTGGTCGAACTCGGCGTACTGGCCCCGCTCCAGGTACTCCGCCGCGTTGGATGCGTCGATCGTCGTCGTCGTGCCGGGCACCGTCGTCGGTCCGGTGATCGACAGCGCGGCGGCGAACGCCGTCGGATCGGCGTAGATCACCCCGTCGAGCGGCCCGCCACCTGCGGTCTGGGGGTACAGCTGGGCGGCGAGACGGGCGACGGTGGGCAGATCGGGGGTCCCCCCCCAGTTCTGGGGGAACCGCGTCGGGTTCATCTCCAAGAGCGATCTCGGATAGCCGTCGGTCTCCGCCAGGAATGGACGGTCGGGGCCGGTCGGGCCGAACAGCTCGTAGGGGGTGCCGACGCGCACCACGTCGATGCGGCCGCCATCCGTCGTGATCTCGGCCCAGTTGCCGAGGTGGCCACCGAGGTCGCGCGCTTCGGCCGGGTTGCCGAGCATCAGGAGGTAGCGGCGCGCTCCGTCGGCGCCGAGGATGCCGGGGGCGGCTTCGACGGCCAAGCGGGCGGTGGTGGCGTCGCCGTGCGCCGCCTTCACCCGGTCGTGCAGGTCTGTCAGCCGCTCTGCCACCGGTGCCAGCACCCAGGGCGAGCTCGCATCGGCCAGCGTCCGCTCTGCTTGCGCCAACGTGGCTTCCGCATCGGCCACCGGCGCTGCGAAGGAGCGGAGCACCGCGAGGTCGATCCCGCCGCCCGGTAGCTGCAGGCGCTCGTAGTCGACCTGAGCGGAGAGCCGTTCCGCCGCGCCGGCCAGATCCGCTCCGGCTGCCGCCGAATCCCTCACCGAGCCCACGTTCGCTCCGAGCACCGGGACGGCCCGTGCGAAGAGCATCCAGGGCCGCTCCGCAGCGGCGACCACCTGGTCGAGCTTCGTCCGCGCCGACGCGAACCCTTCCGTCGATGCTTCGGTGGAGGACGCTCCGACCGCGTCCGCGGCGCTCATCGCCTCGTCGATGGCCTGTTGGACGGTCGATCGCTGGGTGAGGCCGAATGCCGCGGCGCAGACCATGCCCAGAACCATCAGCGCTGCGGTGACGTAGGCGGCGATCCGGACCCGCCGCCGCACTCGACGGCTGCTGGTCCGGTACGCGGATGCGCACACCACGCCGACGGCGACGGCGGCTACGACCGCGGTGGCGAACGTGGCGGTCGGCCAGCCCAGGTGCAGGGCGGTGACGCCGATCAACGCGCCGGCGATCGAGCCGACGATCCTGCTGCGACGCTGGTCCCATGCCAGCCCGAACGTGGTGGCGAGAGCAGCCAGACCGGCGATGCTCCACCAGTCGGCGGCCCCGATGGTGACGATCCCCGCCGCGACGACCAGGCTCCAGCGCCGGGCGCGGGCCCCGGCGACGGTGCAGGCCACGACGAGCGCGGCGCGCCAGGCGGCATCCAGGGCGGGTTGGCCGGTCGGCGACGCGTCGGACGTCGCTGCGGCGATGGTCGCTGCGACCGCGGCGATGGCGACGACCGAGAGGATCTGGGCGGGGGTGGCGGGCCGGCGCTGTCGACGGGCCTTGGGGCGCGCCGGTGCCGGTGTCGTCGCGACGGTCACGGCACAAGTGTGCCCCAGGTGGCTCGGTCGCCATCCTGGGTGGAACTGCCTGTTCCTGAGAGTCCGTCAATCGGGTGCCCATCCGAACGGGACGCGTGGTACCAATGGCGCATGGCCCGTCGCCGCACCGCTGCAGCCCGTCGCGCCCCTCGGCAGTACAGCCGGACCGACCGTCTGGGGGAGCTGGTGCGAGAGGTGGTCGCGACCGAGTTGGAGCGCATCGGCGACGAGCGCCTTGACCTCGTGACCATCACCGATGCACGCGTGGACGGCTCGCTCGAGCACGCGGACGTCTTCTACTCCTGCCTGCAGGCGGAGGAGGACGGTCGTCTCGACGAGGTCGCCGACGCGCTCGAGGACCAGCGCTGGAAGGTCCAGCAGGTGGTCAACCGCGAGGTGCGCGCCCGCAAGACGCCGCAGATATCGTTCCGTCACGACGACGTGCTCCGCTCTGCGTTGCGCGTCGACGAGATCCTCCGCGACATGAGCTCCGACGAGGGCGCTTCCGACGACCCCGACGCCGGTGCGTCCGAGGTCGAGGGGGCGCCGTCCGACGGTCCGCCGTGAGCCGATCGGAGGGACCCGACGGGCCGATCGGGTTCGTCGTGGTCGACAAGCCCCCTGGGTGGACCAGTCACGATGTGGTCGCCAAGTGTCGGGGCATCCTCGGCACCCGCAAGGTGGGTCACTCCGGCACCCTCGACCCGATGGCGACGGGGGTGCTGGTGCTCGGCGTCGGTCGTGCCACCAAGCTCCTGGCCTTCCTGAGCGGGTTGACCAAGGCCTACACGGCGGAGGTCCGATTCGGGCAGGAGACCGACTCCCTCGATGCCGACGGCGCGGTGACGGTCACCCACGACATGGCGCCACCGACGCTCGCCGAGGTGTGCGCCGCCGCACTCGACCTGACCGGTGAGCAGCTGCAGGTGCCGCCGATGGTGTCGGCCAAGAAGGTCGACGGTCGCCGCCTGCACGAGCTGGCGCGCGCAGGCACCGTCGTCGAGCGCACCCCGGTACCGATCGTGGTCGGCCGCTTCGACGTCGAGGCCACGGCCGATCCGATGGTGTTCAGGGCCCGGGTGGACTGCTCGGCCGGGACCTACGTGCGTGTCCTCGCCGCAGACCTCGGCCATGCCGTCGGCGGCGGTGCCCATCTGGTGGGGCTGCGCCGGACTGCGGTGGGGCCGTTCACCCTTGACGACGCCGTCAGCCTTGCTGAGCTGCAGGAGCTCGGCGACCGCTGCATCATCCCGCCGACAGGGATCACCCGAGTGCTCGACTCGGTCGAGATCGACGAGCAGACAGCCATCGATGTGGGCCACGGCCGGGTGCTCGAACGCTCTCAGGTCGGTGTGGCCGACGATGACGCCGGTCCGTGGGCGCTGCTCGGCGGTCCCCTCGGCCCGTTGCTCGCGGTCTACCAGGCCCACCGGGCCACGACGGTCAAGCCCG
>JAPXRJ010000168.1:0-6830 GCA_033813615.1 Microthrixaceae bacterium
CCCCGTTGCCCGCCGATCCGGCGGCGGAGCTCACTGCGAGGTCCGGTGCAGCGTTCCCATCGGTTCGGCGAAGAACTGCGCGGGGATGACGACGAGCTCGTCGACGGTCGCCTGGACCCAGACCTCGTAGATCGCCCTGCCTCCGAGCCGGGTCCCGATGAGCTCGGCCAGCTCCGCCTCGGACCCGGCCGGTGCGGTCCTCATCGCCGCTCGCAGGTCGAGGGCGCCCTCGAGCACCCGCCGTTCGTCGTCGAGTCCGGGGCCGCGCGCCTCGAGGCGAAGGCCATCGGTCGTGTAGAGGCTGACCTCGTAGGAGTTCCCGCCCGGCGAGATCAACGTGAGGTCATGGACGGTCTGCGCCCAGTCGAAGTCCTGGATCCGTGCCGTCCAGCCGCCCCCGATCCCACCTTCGTAGTGCCGCGCGCTCGGCGGCGCGAGACACAGCGACGACTGGTCCACGAGCGGGTCGGCGTCGGCGAGCACCGGCATCGTCAGCAGCTGACCGGTGGCGGTGAACGCCCAACGATCCTCGGTGAGGCCCTTGTGCCAGTACCCGCTGAGCTCGCCGCTGCGGCCTTCGACCCGCAGCTCCCGATCCTCCAGCTTCGGACCGGTCTGGCTGACCGAGATGCGAGCGGTGATCTGTCCGGGGATCTTCGGTTGGTGCTGCCACTCCTCAGCGGGAAGCGAGATCGCGGCGTACGCCGGGTTGATCCGCTCCTCGAGCTGGTTCGGCGCCGACGGCAGGTCACCCTGCTCCTGCCACGTGTAGCGACTCGGGATGTGGTTGGCGCCGGCCAGGTCCAGATCGTACTTGCGGGTGTACATGTCGCCGAAGCGGTTCATCACGAAGGTCACCGAACCCGAGCCCGAGATGGCCTCGGAGATGAACCGGCCGCCCACGGGGCCGCCGATCTCGTAGCTGTAGTCGGCCGGGAGCCACGGATCCTGGTACACGATGCGCGAACCGCCGCCGGTGAGGCTGACCAGCTGGACGAGCCCGGCGGTCATCGGGTGCTCGTAGCCCTTGGCGTCGACGAAGCTCTCCGACATCCGATGGCTGATCGCCCACTTGCCGGGAGCCTGCGCCTCGACAGGCACCTTCATCCCGGGCCACAGCCAGATCGGCGCGCCGTAGGACCGGGTCCAGTTCCACAGCAGCGGACCCGACAGCAGGTTGTCGAGGGAGTAGATCCAGCCGTCGGAGTCGAGAGCGACGGCCATGTTGGAGTCCACCGACACCGAGACGATGTGACCGTCGAGGCAGTCGGGTGTGGGCGCCTTGCCCCATCGAGCGCCGGAGTTGCGAGGTCGGGTGTAGAGCGATCCGTCGGCGAGCGCGAACTCCGCGTAGCCGTTGAAGCCCTGGGTGTTGTCGCGGAAGTCGACCCGGGACGGCAGGTCGAGCGCCTCGGGCGCCCGGGGGAGGTCGTCGAACTCGGAGAGGCCCTCGATGCTCGGCAACGGCAGGAACAGCCCCGGCAACGGCAGGATGATTTGGTTGGTGCCGATCCTGGGGACGCAGGACCGCGGCTGATCAGGGCCAGGGACGGTGTCGGGCGGCGGCGTGCAACCGGCGGCCGCGACCGCCGCGGTGACCGTCGCCAGGAGCAGGCGGCGACCGCTCCTCTGCCCCCCACCCACCATGCGCCTCACCCGGACCCAGGCCTCACCCACGAGCTCACCCTCCGCCGCAGGTATCCCCCACCTGCCCGCTGTCGACCCACGGTAGCAAGCGCCGCCACCACCGAGCCCCGCCATCGGGTTGCGCCGTCCCCGCCCAGCCGGTCGCACCACGGCCCGAGCGACGCGCCCCCCTGACTGGCCAGACCCATACATATCGTGACACGATCATTTTGTGCGACCTCCGCTGCGAGATCTCCTCGGCTCGACATCCGTTCGACTTCGCAGCGGCCTGGGCGCACCGACGGTGCTGGTGGGAGTGCTCGGCGGCCTCATCGGCGCCGCCTACGTGGGGCTCCTGCACGTGATGAGCTCCGTGCTCGGACCAGAGCAGCACTCCACGACGACACAGCTCGTGATCCTGACCTCCGTCGGCATCGCCGTCGCGGTCATCACCCGCCTCGCCGGCGAGACCGGCAACGTCGAGCTGCTCGTCGACAACATCCACGTCGTCGGCGGCGCACAGGGCGTTCGAGGCCTGAGGTCGTTGATCCCGTCCTCGCTGCTCTGCGTCGCGGCCGGTGGAGCGATGGGCCCCGAAGCCCCCCTCGTGCAGACGACCGGAACGGTCGGCACGCTCGTAGCGACCCGACTGCACCGGCCGATGCAGGACTCTCGGATCCTCACGATCACCGGAATGGCCGCTGGCTTCACCGTCCTGTTCGGGGCGCCGTTGGGTTCGGCCTTCTTCGCCCTCGAGATCCTCCACCGTCGAGGCCTGCAGTACTACGAGGCGCTCGTGCCGGCGATCGTCGGCTCCCTCTGCGGGTACGGCGTGTACCTGGGCCTGAGCGGCCTGGGAGTCGAACCTGTCTGGTCCTTCGACGCCTTCGGCGCGCTGAGCATCGGTGACCTGATGATCGCCGCCGCCATCGGGCTGGCCGGAGCGCTCGGCGCTGGAGCCTTCACGCTCGCCGTGGGAGCCGTGCGCAGCGCCGTCACCCGCATCCCCGAGTCCGCCCGCTACGTCGTCGGCGGACTCGGTCTCGGCCTGCTCGGGATGTGGTCCCCGTACGCCCTCACGTTCGGCGAGTCGCAGATCCAGACCCTCACCGACACCCACCTCGCAGCGGGAGCGCTGGCCGTCGCGGTCGCGGCGAAGTTCGCCGGGACCACCGTGACGCTCGCGACGGGCTGGAAGGGCGGGTTCATCATCCCGCTGTTCTTCATCGGTGCCGCCTCAGGTCAGCTGCTCCACGCAGCAGCGCCCGGCACGAACATGACGGTCCTCATGGCATGCGCCATGGTCGCGCTGTGCGTCGGAGTGACCAAGACGCCGATCGGAGCGACACTGGTCGTGACCGAGATGGCCGGGCTCTCGCTCCTTCCCGTCACGGTGATCGCGGCCGTGGTCGCACTGCTGGCCTCGGCTTCGGTGCACCTCATCGAGACGCAGCGAGCCCGTCCCCCTGCCGATGATGCTGCGTCGGCTGGAGGCGGGGGCAGATGAGTCGGGAGCAGATGAGTCGGGGGCCCATCAGCCGGCAGGAGTACGTCGCTCTGGCCGAGTTCCGCTACGCGTTGCGGGTGTTCCAGCGCTTCTCCGAGGACGCCGCTCGTACCGCCGGCGTCACGCCGGCGCAGCATCAGCTGGTGCTCGCGGTCAAGGGCTGGCCCGGAGCCGAAGCACCGTCGGTGTCCGACATCGCCGACCGCCTGCAGCTGCGGAACCACTCGACGGTGGAGCTCGTCCGACGCGCCGAACAGGCCGGGCTCGTGACCACCCACCCAGATGCCGGGGACCACAGGCGCCAACTCATCGACGTCACCCGACGGGGTGACGCGCTGCTCGCCTCGCTGTCCGCGCTGCACCGCGACGAGCTCCGAAGGTTCCGGGCCGAGATGAACGACATCCTCGAGGAGCTCGGCTGAGCCGATCACCTTGCGACGACGGTCGCTCAGGGGCCTCCGTCCCCCCACCACGGCACACCTCGGTCTCGTCGCTCCATCGCGGTCTTGATGCCCCGGATCAGACCCGCACCCGACACCGGTGTGGTGATGACCGTCGCCTGCCGGGTGTCGATCCGCTCATCGAGGCAGCCGTCCGACGCCTCGACGCGGGCGAGCTTCAACTCCACCACCGTCGCCGGCGGTCGTCGCTCCCCCAGCACCGCGTCGAGCACCGCCGACGCCTCGGGGTCGTCGGCGTCGAGCATGTTGACCACCACGTCAGCGCCGCTCACGAGGGAGCACGCCCCCGTGTCGATGAGGTCGCATCCACCGCGATCCTGCGGGCCTTCGCAGGTGCGCACCGCGAACCCATGGCGCTCGACGACCCGGGCGACGATCGACGGCGACGAGCTCGCCGGACATTCGATCAGCACCCGCGGTTGCGGGTCCGCTGCATCCCAGGGCCGGTGGTCGGAGTCGTCGCGCATGGGACCCCCATTGCGTCGAAGGAACGCCAACACTGTGGCCTCGGGTGCCGAGAAACGCACCGAGACCTTGGTCACATGACCCGAACCGGAGCGGACGACGCCGAGCCGTGGCTAGGCCTCCTCGACACCGACGTGCGGGTCTGACAGCGATCAGGACGGCGCAGCCCGTCGGCGTCCCAGCGCCGTCGCGCCCTCGTGGACCAGCCCGACGAACGTCGCGGTCCAGGCGATCAGAGCGACGACGAGAGTCGCCTGAGACAGCCACTCGAGCCCGGCGAGCTCGACGGCGGCCCGCATGCGGAACGTCGCCACGCCGTACATGCCGAGTGGGAAGACGAGGGCCCAGTACGACGGGTGGTAGCGGAGGGGGACACGGTTGATGAGATGGCGCCAGATGCCGATCGCGACCATGAGCGGGAACCAGAAGGTCGCGGTGGCCCACGCGAGCATGACGACGCCTTCGATGAACGGGGCCACGCGCTCGATGCGCTCCGACACGACGCGTGCCGTGAGCAGGTTGGACCCGGCGAGGACGGTGATGGCGACCGCGCCTGCCGCGATCCACGCCGGGGGGTCGGCCTCGGTCGGTTCGAGCTCGGCGAAGGTCCAGCGGAGGAACACCATCGTCATGACGATGAGGTAGAGGACGAGGCCGAGGGCGAACGCGGCGATGAGCGCGAACGCGAGGAGGTCGCTGGGGTGACGCACCAGGAGCAGCGCGCCCAGCACGACCACGGACTCCGTCGAGACGGTGAGCAGGAACCAGGTGCCGTTGATGCCCTTCTCCAGACCCGGCTTCGGGCCCTTGAGCACGACGGCGAACAGCGTCGCATACACGAAGAAGGCCCAGAGGGCCAGGCTCCAGAACCACAGCACCCAGGCCAAGGACCACATGCCGTGGACCAACCCCGAAGCACCGCCGAGCACGTTGGTGCCGGCCACGGTGGTGAGGAAGGCGAAGCCCTTGGCGTGACTGGTGATGTCGGACGCCAGCAGCTTGGGAGCGATCACGAATCGGGCGACGAGGAGCACCACCAGCACGACGTAGGCACCGGCGGCCACCGCGTACAGGGCGTCGGCGAGCAGGTCGAGGTCCTGCTGCGATGCGCCGGTGGCGATGATCCCCGTCGCCATGACCATGGCGAAGTAGCCGGGGAACAACGTCCGGATGTTGGCGGCGAGACGGGAGTCCGACCTCGTCATGGTCGGAGGTATCGGTACAGCGCCACCGAACCCGCGGCGAGCACGACCGAGACCGTCGCCGTCGCCCACGCCAGGGATTCGTCGTCCGCGGCGAACGCCTCCACGGCGACGGTGAGCAGGAAGACCTGGAACGCCACGAGGATCACGACGTAGATCACCAGGGCAGAGGACGCCCTTGGAGCCTGGCGGGGCGTCCTCACGGCTCATACCCCATCGCCCAGATCGCGTCGCCGCGGACTTCGACGTCGATGCGCCCGAGAGGACGCGGCGGCGGCCCGGAGATCACGTCGCCGGTCAGGGTGTCGAAGTTGCCCTCGTGGCACGGGCAGTGCCAGCGGTTCTCCTCGGCCTCGAAGTACACGACGCATCCGAGGTGGGTGCACTTCTGGCTGAACGCCACGACCTGGTCCTCCAGGCGCAGCAGGATCGCAGGGTCGTCGTCGGTCGGATACCGGAACAGGAACGTGTCGCCGACGGCGACGGAGTCGAGCGCCACGATCTCACGGGGTTCGCCCGTGTTGATCCTGCGGAGCTGGGTCCACGCCGCGATGCCGACGTTGCCGGCGGCCATGACGCCGGCGCCGGCCACGAGGTACCGGGCGAACTCGCGGCGGGTGACGTCGTCCTCAGCTGCGGCCTCGTAGGGGAAGTCGCGCTGCCAGGTGGGCCCGGTCTCGTTCGCCTCGTCGGTCGTCGGCCCTCCAGCGGTCGTCTCGTCGGTCATGATCGGTCGTCCTCCAGTCCGAAGGGATCATCGAGCCAGGTTCGGGTCTCGCCCGACAGCACGTCGATCGGCCCGGAGCCGACGTCGTCGACCACGGCGAACACCTTGGTCGTCACCTGCTGACGGCCGAACAGCCAACCGTCGACCAGAGAGCCGCTGCGACGGTCGCGGAACTCCTCGGGAGTGCCGTACCAGAGCGCCTCGCTCGGGCACACCGACGCGCACATCGGCGCGTAGCCCTCGGAGGTCCGGTCGGTGCACATGTCGCACTTCATCATCTGGTCGAAGTCCGCCACGTACTTGGGGACGCCGAACGGACACGCCAGCACGCAGTTGGAGCAGCCGATGCAGCGGGGCTTCAGCGCCGACTGCACGACACCGTCCTCGTTCTGCTTGATGGCGTCCGCCGGGCACACCTGCGCGCACGTCGGGTCCTCGCAGTGCATGCACACCATCGGCGCGGTCTGGGTGCTCGCAGCCCGGTCGATGCGCTCCAGGTGGATCAGCGACTGGCCACGGTGGGTGCCGCACTCCTGGCACGCCTGCACGCACGCCTCGCAGCCGATGCAGCGACTCTGGTCGATCACGAACACCGGGCGGTCGTCGATGCCGTAGCGAGTCGTCGTCATGACGAAGCCTCCTGCGCCTTGACGACACGCACCGCGGCCACCTTGAACTCGGGCATCGCCGAGATGGGGTCGACCGCCCGGATGGTGAGCTGGTTCGCCGCCTTCTTGCCGGGCCAGTGGTAGGGGATGAACACCGTGTCGGGCCGGATGGTGGTCACCACCGCGGCAGGGAGCGTGATCTCGCCGCGACGCGAGCTGACGGTGACCACGTCG
>JAPXRJ010000169.1:0-6789 GCA_033813615.1 Microthrixaceae bacterium
GACGATCAGCGCCGCGACGGTACCCGGTTCCATCGCCTCTGCGGCCTCGGCGACGTCCGCGTCGTCGAGCATGCCGCTGCGGGCACCGTCGAACGCCGTGAAGGAGCCGTGCAGCTCGTCGAGCGCGATCCCGCTGAAGCTGCCGTCGGACTCCTTGCGGACCGCGACGAGGTCCCAGACCGACACGACGCCGAGCTCGACGAGCGCCATCAGCTCGGCGGCGACGTCGTCGAGGGGGACGTCACCGGGGAACTCGAGCAACACGTAGTCGACCGGACCGGGGAACTCTGCGTCGCTCATGGGTGTGTCTCCTCTGGGTGCCGGGTCGCAGCCTGCGCTGACCCGAGCGTGGGACCCGACCGCCGTCGGCCGGTGTGCGATCCGAACGCTAGTCGTGGAACCGCACGGGTGACTCCACCACGCCCCGCGGCTCGATCGATCACCCCAGCGGGGTGATCGATCCGTCCGAGCGACCGACATGCGGGGAGCCGTCGTCCTCACCACCGGTGAGCAGCCGCTGGAACCAGCGGGCGGAGTCCTTCGGGATCCGCCGGTCGTCGTCGTCGTAGTCGACGTACACGAGCCCGAACCGGGGCCCTCGACCGAAGAACCACTCCACGTTGTCGGCGTAGGACCAGGCGAAGTAGCCGTCGACGTCGATCCCTTCGCTCCGCGCCGCCAGGATCGCCTGGAGGTTGCGTCGGTGGATCCAGACCCGCAGGTCGTCGCGCACCCCGGAGCCATCGGGTTCGAGCCGGTCGTTGCCGCCGAAGCCGCCCTCGGTCACCACCAGGCGGTTCGCAGCGGGATGGTCGGCGTACTTCCGCAGCGCCCACAGCATCGAGTCGGGGTCCTGGGGGATGCCGATGGAGTTGAACATCCGCGCCTCGGCGGTGCGGATGTAGCGGGTGCCGATCGGGCCGATCACGGGCGCCGGACGCAGCCCGGTGAGCGGCCCGTAGCACTGGAGGCCCATGAAGTCGTAGCGGAACGTCGCCGCTTCGAGGTCGCCGTCGCGGATGTGCCGGCGCAACGGAAGCAGCAGCTTGGTGGCGTCGAACGGGTACCCACGCCCACCGGCGGGATCCACGTGGATGTCGCACGAGAGCGCCTCGATGGCCCGCTTGCGTCGCGCGGTGCGCTCGTCGGTGGGTTCGTAGGGGTGCACGACGCTCAGCACGTGGGTGGTGCCGACCTCTGCGTCGGCGGGCAGAGCGGCGCGCATCCGGCGGCCCGCCTCGGCGCCGGCGAGGTTGATGTGATGGGTGCTGCGCAGCATCGCGTCGTAGTGGAACCCGGGACGGCCCTGGAGCTGGCCGATGAGGATGTGGCTGACGATGCTGGTCGGCTCGTTGAAGACCATCCAGCGCTTCACCCGGTCGCCGAAGTGGTTCGCGCACCGCTCCGCGAAGTCGGCGAACTCCTCGATGATCTCCCGCCGGCACCACCCGCCCTGTCGCCAGAGCCCGAGGGGCATGTCCCAGTGGTGGACCGTCACCCACGGCTCGAGTCCGATCTCCAGCATGTGGTCGATCACTCGGTCGTAGAAGTCCGCTCCCGCGGGGTTCCACGGCCCGGTGCCGTCACCCATGAGGCGGGGCCACGACAGCGAGATCCGGTTGGCCCCGAAGCCCAGCGAGGCGATGAGCTCCTGGTCCTCGCGGTAGCGGTCGTAGAAGCCGATGCCCCGATCCGCCCCCGGGCCCGGGATGCGACCTCGTCGGACCAGGTCGTCCCACACCGACGGCGCCTTGCCGTCGACGTCGGGAGCGCCTTCGACCTGGAACGCCGCCGACGCGACCCCCCAGGTGAAGTCCTCGCCGAAGTCGCCGCGATCGAGATCGCCGCGAGGCCGGTCGCCGTGACCTGCGCTGCTGTCCTGTCCTTCGCCGGTGCTCACCGCGAGTCCCTCCGTCTGAGTGCGTCGGGCCGTGAACCTCCCACCCGCCGCACGGCGTCCGCCACTGTCGCGCGACGGACCGTGCCACTACTATGCCCAACCGACCAACCGGAGGTGAACGATGTTCAGAAATCATCGGGCACGTGTGACGGCGCTGGTCGCGCTGGTCGCGCTGGCCGTGCTGGCGGGATGCGGTGGCAACGAAGCGGCGACCGACCAGGAGGCGGTGTCGGAGACCACGGCACCGGCCAACACCGACACCAAGGACGTCGTCCCCGGCGGCGACGTGGTCGTCGGCGTCGAGGCCAGCCCCGCGAGCATCGACTTCGTCGGCGGCAACGGCGGCCCCGCAGACTCGGCGACGGCCTACGCCACCTCCATGATCTACGAGGGCCTGACGACGCTCGGTCCCGACGGAGTGGCCCAGAACTCGCTCGCGGAGTCGGTCGAGCACAACGACGACTTCACCGTGTGGACGGCCAAGCTGCGCGACGGCGTCACCTTCACCGACGGCACCCCGCTCGACGCCGCGGCCGTCGTGGACAGCTTCCGCTTCCGTGCGGACCCGGCCTCGTGCCCCTGCGCGTCGGCGTACGAGGGCATCACCGTCGAGGCGGTCGACCCCATGACCGTCCAGTTCACGCTCGACTCGCCCCGCGCCCGCTTCGCCGAGACCCGCATGTCGGACCCGATCGCTGCGCCGTCCACGCTCGAAGCCGGCGTCGACCGCAACAAGACGCCGGTCGGCACCGGGCCGTTCCGCCTCGTCGACCGCGACTCCCTGCAGTTCGAGCGCAACGAGCAGTACTGGCGCAAGGACGACAACGGCCGAGCGCTCCCCTACGTCGACAAGGTCCGCCTGGCTCCGATCGCAGATCCCTCGGTTCGGCTCGCAGCCATCCGCAAGGGTGAGATCCAGGCCATGGAGGTCACCGACGGCCCGACCCTCAACGCCGTCAAGGACGACGCCGAGTTCACCGTCCTGCCCTCGGCGCGAGGTGGGACCACGGTGGTCGTCGCCAACACGCGCACCGGGCCCACCGCTGACCAGGAGGTGCGTGACGCCCTGGCCCTCGCCGTCGATCGCGACGCCCTCGCCCAGTCCTACGCCCAGGCCTCGAGCGTTCCGGCCTACAGCTTCTTCAGCGACGACTTCGCGTTCCCCATGAAGAGCTCGTTCCCCAAGCGGGACGTGGCCAAGGCCAAGGAGCTGGTCGAGTCGATCAAGACCCGCCTCGGCCCCGACGCGCTGAAGCTGAATATCGTGTGCGCCAAGATCCCCGAAGCGGAGGCGCTGCTGCCCGTCGCGGTCAACCAGATCCGCGAGGTGGGCTTCGATGCCACCCTCACCTTCCTCGACGTCGGCGAGTACGCGTCGCAGGTCCTCGGCGGCGGCAGCGGTTGGGACCTCGCGTGCTCACGAACGGCGTCGCTCGATGCCAACCCGGCGGAGCTCGGCGGCTTCCTCACGACCTGCAGCGCGGCGAACGTCGCGAAGTACTCGAACCCGGAGGTCGATGCGCTGTTCGAGAAGGAGCGGAGCGCCGTCGACTTCGACGAGAGGACCGAGATCTTCCAGGAGATCGGCGACATCGTCGTGAACGACAAGCCCTACGTCCCCCTGCTGTTCAACCAGGTCGGGGCCGTGGCCCGCAAGAACCTCCAGGGCGTGCAGACGCCGAACGCCGTCTGGCCCACCATGGTCGCACTGGACCGGATCTGGCTGAAGGAGAGCTGAGTGCTCGCGGCGGGACGCTTCATCACCCTCCGAGTCGCAGCAGTCATCGGTGTGGCGGTGTTCGTCTCCGTCGCGACGTTCTTCCTCCTCCGCGTCAGCCGTGACCCGGTCGACGTGGTCGGGGCGGCACGCGGCGTCGACATCTCGATCGAGTCGGAGCGAGCGGACCTGGCCCACGAGCTGGGTACCGACCGACCGCTGATCGCGCAGTACGTCGACTGGTTGACCGGGGCGGTGCGCGGCGACCTGGGCACCAGCTATCTCGACTCGAGCGACGACGTCGCGACGTCGATCACCCGCGCCTTCCCCGTGAACCTGGAGCTGGTCGTCCTCGCTCAGCTCATCGCGCTCACCGTCAGCATCCCGTTGGGGTTGTGGGCCGGCGCCCGTGAGGGCCAGCGCGCCGACCGGATGATCACCACCGCGTCCACCGCGTTCGTGTCCTACCCGGGGTTCGCCCTCTCCCTGGTGTTGATCACGGTGTTCTCGGTGAAGCTGGACCTGTTCCCAGCGACCGCGGCCGCGTACGTGTCGTTCTTCGAGGATCCGCTGGCGAACCTGCGGATGTGCTTCCTGCCCGCGTTGGCCCTCGCGGTGCCACTGATCGGGGGCTACACGCGGGTGCTGCGCTCGGACGTCGCGTCGACCCTCCAGGAGGACTTCATCCTCTGCGCACGCACCAAGGGCGTCCGACCGCTCCGCCTCCTCACCCACCACGCCTTCCGACCGTCGTCGCTGTCGCTCATCCCCATGGTGGGACTGCAGTTCGGCGCGCTGCTCGGCGGGTCGATCCTGGTCGAGCAGCTCTTCGCCTTCCCCGTCGGCCTCGGCACGTCGCTGACCAGCGCAGCGGTGACCGCCGACGTCCCGGTCCTGCTCGGGGTGTCGACCACGATCGCGATCGCCTTCGCGGTGGTGACGCTGCTGGCGGACCTCGTCGCCCGACTCGCCGACCCCCGGATCGGCCGTGCGTGACGGCGGAGGCCGTCGCCTCCGTGTCGCCGAGTGGGTCGCCATCTGCTGGCTCGGCCTCATCGTCTTCCTCGCGCTGTTCGGTCCGCTGCTGCCACTGCAGGATCCATCCGCGCAGGGCGAGTGCACCACCAAGCAGCCGACCCGTGAGATCGGCCCGAACGGCCAGCCCGTCGTCGTGGACGGCCGCTACCGGCTCGTCCCCCAACCGGGTTGCAGCTTCCAGGAGGCCGCCGACGACCGGCCCGCGGCCCGACCCAGCGTGCGCCACCCGTTGGGCAACGACCAGATCGGACGCGACCTGCTCTCCAGGATCGTCGCCGGTGCCCGCACGTCGGTCGTGGTGTCGGTGGGCTCGGTGTTCGCGGCGCTCCTCGTCGGGGGTGGCATCGGCATGATGTCGGCCTACATCGGTGGTCGGGTCGACGGCGCGGCCACGATGCTCAGCGCCGGCATGGTGGCGCTCCCGGCCCTGGTGCTCGCCATCAGCTTCGTGGCGGCGCTCGGCCGCAGCACCACCGCCATCTGGGCCGCGCTGACCGTCGCCGCGATCCCGATGGTGGCCCTGGTGGCGCGCACCCAGTCGCTGTCGTTGACCAAGAAGGAGTACGTCGTCGCGGCGAAGATGATGGGCGCCCGACACCACCGCGTGCTCCTGCGCGAGCTGCTGCCCAACCTGCTGCCGTTCGCGCTCGTGTTCCTTGCGCTGGGAATCGCCGGTGCGATCGCCGCCGAAGGAGGTCTCGCCCTCATCGGGTTGTCGGTCAACCCGCCTGCGACGAGCTGGGGGGCGATCATCGGCGACGGCAAGCCGCTGCTGGAGTCGGCGCCGCACATCGCCCTCATCCCGTCGTTCGTGATGTTCTTCACGATCTGGGGCGTCACACGGCTGACCGATCACCTGACCGACCGGATGGGGATCCGCACCTCGAACTTCTGACCGACTCGATCGGATTCCACGGTGAAGATCCGACCGTTCCGGTGCTGACTTCTCGTCAGAATCGGGGGCGCGTGGTCAGTCGGCAGGCCGGACGACGAACAGCGCCGACTGGTGGCGCGCCAGTCGGACCGAACGAGGTCCCGAGAGGTCGACCTCGTCACCGCTCCAGGCGTCGATCGCCCGCCACCCACCGGGCGGCGCGGCCCCGGCGAGGGCGGCGAGGTCCACCTCGACCGTCCGTGCGAGCGGGCTGACGTTGGTGACCGAGACGGCGACGCCCCCGTCGGCCAAGGGCTTGACGAGCTGCCAGATGCCTGGAGGTGCCGCCACCTTGCGGCACTGCGCGCCCAGGACGTCCTGGTTGATGGCCAGCACGTCGGGGTTGGTCAGCAACGCCATGTCGAGCGGGCTGCCGGCGGCCAGGTCGTGGGACGCGAGCAGAGGAGCCGCCATCATGACCCACAAGGTCATGTGCGAGACCGACTGCAGGTCGTTCAGCCCCCGCAGCGGCACCTTCAGCACTCCCTTGGGCAGGACCGCCAGTCGACTGGTGACGCGCCCGCGACCCCGGTTGCCGATCACGAGCATGTCGGGGTCGTTCCATGCGCCGGGCCCCGCGTGATCCGCCAGGCGGAGGTTGCGGCGCGCGATGCCGCGCACGCCGAAGACGAACCAGCTGAACGAGTCGAAGATGTCGAGGGTGGTCCGCCAGCTCGACGCGCCCAGCCCGGCCGCCCACCTCCACGGCTGGCGACCTCCCCACTCGCACGCGCTGAGGACGATCGAGCGGTCGGTCGCCTGCAGCGACCGGGACATCGCTCCGTAGCGCTCCTCGGCGGTCCCGCGGTCCTTCGGCGCGTGGCAGTAGTCGTACTTGAGCAGGTCGACCCCCCACTCCGCGTAGGTCCGGGCGTCGACCCGCTCGTAGCCGAGCCCCCCGAAGCACTTGCCGCACGTCAGGTGCGCCGCATCGGAGTAGATCCCGAGCTTGAGCCCGAGCCGGTGCAGCGCATCGGCCACCGGCGCGATGCCGTCGGGGAAGGTGTCGGGGTTCGCCACCGGCGTGCCGTCCTCGGCCCGTGACGCGGCGTGCCAGAAGTCGTCGATGTTGACGTACTGGTAGCCGAGGTCGCGCATGCCGTTGGCGACCATCTCCTCGGCGATCCGCACGATCACCTCGGCGCTCACCCGGTCGCCGTACACGTTCCAGCTGTTCTACCCCATCGGTGGGGTCAACGC
>JAPXRJ010000170.1:0-6782 GCA_033813615.1 Microthrixaceae bacterium
GCCTTGCGATCTCAACCGGCTCTCTCAACAGCCTGCTGGTGGAGCCGATGGGAATCGAACCCACGACCTCTTCCATGCCATGGAAGCGCTCTCCCAACTGAGCTACGGCCCCGCGAGGGCGCCACTGTAGTCGCCCACATCTCCACCCGCGAATCGCCGAAGCCGGTTCGGGGTGCTCTCCGGCGCTCAGTAACCTGCGCCCCATGTCTGCAGGTGCGAGCGCCGGAGAGGCGACGGGTTCCGACGTTCCGACGATGGACCGCTACGAGCCCCAGGTGATCGAGCCGCACTGGCAGTCGTACTGGCGTGAGCACGGGACCTACGAGGTGGACAACGGCGACCCCCGGCCCCGCAGCTACGTGCTGTGCATGTACCCGTACCCGTCGGGCGCCGCGCACATGGGTCACGTTCGCAACTACACCTTCGGCGACCTGTTGACCCGCTACCGGACGATGCATGGCGAGGCCGTGCTGTCGCCGATGGGCTTCGACAGCTTCGGCCTCCCGGCGGAGAACGCTGCGATCAAGACCGGGGTGCACCCCCGGACCTTCACCGACGAGCGCATCGAGATGCTGCGGAGCTCGATCACGCGCATCGGTGGCGTCTACGACTGGCGGCGAGAGGTCCGCAGCCACAGCCCCGAGTACATCCACTGGTCGCAGTGGATCTTCCTGCAGCTGTTCGAGGCCGGCCTGGCCTATCGCAAGGCCGCGCCAGTGAACTGGTGCCCCGGCTGTCAGACCGTGCTGGCCAACGAGCAGGTGATCGACGGTCGATGCGACCGCTCGGGCGACGTGATCGAGCGGCGGGACCTGGAGCAGTGGTACTTCCGAATCACCGACTACGCCCAGCAGCTGCTCGACGACCTCGACACGGTGCAGTGGCCCGAGCGGGTCGTCACCCAGCAGCGCAACTGGATCGGACGCTCCGAGGGTGCCGAGTTCGAGATGGCCGTCGTCGACGAGCACGGCGAGGTCCGTCTCGACCTGCCTGGGGTGCCGAGCGTGCGGGTGTTCACCACGCGCCCCGACACGAGCTACGGGATGACCTTCTGCGTGCTCGCGCCCGAGCACCCGCTCGTCGACGTCGTCACCACGGCCGACCGTCGAGCCGACGTCGCGGCCTTCGTCGACAAGGCCCGCAACACCGCAGAGATCGACCGTCTGTCCACCGAGGGCGCGGTCGCGGACCGGGGTTGCTTCACCGGTGCCTACGCGCTGAACCCCTTCACCGGTGCGCCGGTGCCGGTCTACCTCGCCGACTACGTGCTGGCGACCTACGGCACCGGCGCGGTCATGGCGGTGCCAGGCGAGGACCAGCGCGACTGGGACTTCGCGACAGCGTTCGGCCTGCCGATCGTCGAGACCGTCGAGCGGCCCGAGGGCTGGGCGGGCCAGGCGTACTCGGGTCCCGGTGTGCACGTCGCCTCGCCGGTCGATCCGTCCGCGGTGCCGGGGCCCGACCTGAACGGCCTGGACGTCACCGAGGCCAAGGACGCCGCGATCGCCTGGCTCGAGGCGGACCAGCGCGGTGAGCGGACGGTGAACTTCCGCCTGCGTGACTGGCTGGTGTCGCGCCAGCGGTTCTGGGGCTGTCCGATTCCGATCGTGTACTGCGATCGGTGCGGTCCCCGTCCTGTTCCGCTCGACCAGCTGCCGGTGCTGGCGCCCGACGACGTCGAGTTCCGGCCGACCGGGCAGTCGCCGCTGAAGTTCCACGAAGGCTTCCTGCACACCACGTGTCCGGACTGCGGCGAACCTGCCACGCGGGAGACCGACACGATGGACACGTTCGTGGACTCGTCGTGGTACTTCCTGCGCTTCTGCGACCCTTGGAGCCCCGACGTCCCGTTCTCCAAGGAGGCCGTGCAGCAGTGGATGCCGGTCGACCAGTACATCGGTGGTGCCGAGCACGCGGTGCTGCACCTGATGTACGCCCGGTTCTTCACCAAGGCGCTGTCGGACCTTGGCGTTGCGCCGGCGGACCTGCGTGAGCCGTTCACCCGTTTGTTCACGCAGGGGATGATCCGCCTCGACGGCTCCAAGATGTCGAAGTCCAGGGGCAACCTGATCGCGCCCGAGGAGATCGTCGACAGCTACGGCGCCGACACCCTGCGCCTGGCGCACCTGGCGGTGAAGCCTCCGGAGGAGGACGTCGACTGGGAGGACTTCGGCCTCGACGGATGCGCTCGGTTCCTCAACCGCGTGTGGCGACTGGCCGTTCCCGGATCCGACCTGGCCGCCGGTGCGCGCGTCGGTTCAGCGACCGAGGCGGACGACGCGGTGGTTCGCTCGACGCACCGGCTGGTGGCCGAGCTGACCGAGGCGTTCGAGCGGTGGTCCTACAACGTCGCGGTGGCGCGGTCGATGGCGTTCGTGAACGACCTCTACAAGTACGTCCAGTCCGGTGACGGCCCCCACGCCGACGTCCTGGAACAGGCGGTCGACACGTTGCTGCTCGTCCTGGCGCCAGCGGCCCCGCACGTGACCGCGGAGCTGTGGTCGCGGCGCGGTGCGGCGATCGGCTCGCCCGGCCGCCACATCCATGAGGAGGCGTGGCCGGTCCCGGATGTCGACCTGCTCGTCGAGGACGCGGTGACGTTGGTCGTCCAGGTGGCCGGAAAGGTGCGCGACCGCATCGAGGTCGCAGCGGATGCCGACGAGGCGACCTGTGAGGCGGCGGCGCTGGCATCCGACAAGGTGCAGGCGATCCTCGGTGACTCGACACCTCGCAAGGTGATCGTGCGCGCTCCCAAGCTCGTCAACATCGTGGTGTGATCCCGAGGGTCTGCACGGGCGGCCGGAGACGCCGATGCGGCGGACCCGGAAGGTCCCAGCGGTGTGACGTCCGTCTCGGCTGGCGGTCGACCTGCGACCGGGACGTCCACCGCCTGTACGGTCTGGTGACACCAGGCGCAACCCTCGCGTCACCTTTGGAGTGCGAACGAACGTGTTGTCATCTGAGCTGTCCCTGATCTCCCGCATCGAGTCCGTCGCCGAGCACGGCCGGGGCACGGTGACCTTCGTCGACGGCGACGACCACGAGACCCTCGACTGGGCTCAGCTGCACACCGAGGCCCGAGCCGTCGCCGCAGCGCTGCAGGCGCGGGGCATCGGCCCGGGAGATCACGTGGCGCTGCTCGGGCCGACGACGCGTCGGTTGGTCACGGCCATCCAGGCGATCTGGCTGACCGGTGGTGCTCTGGTGACCATGCCGCTCCCCATGCGCATGGGGGCCCTCGAGCAGTTCATCGAGCAGACCCGCAACCGGATCCGTCGTTCCGACTCCAAGGTCGTGGTGATCGACAGCCAGCTGGCGGCGTTCGTGGAGCCGGAGCCGGGCGATCCGCCGTTCATCGGCCTCGACGAGCTGTTCGTCGTCGACGGTCCGACCTCCGACGACTACGTGCGCCCACCGACGGACCCGACCGCGCTCGCTGTGCTGCAGTTCACCTCGGGCTCCACCTCCGAGCCCAAGGGGGTGATGCTCCCGCACGAGAACATCTGCAACAACCTCGACGGTGCGTGGATCGCTGCGGAGCTCCGCCACGACTCGAAGATCGTGTCGTGGCTGCCGCTGTACCACGACATGGGCCTCGTCGGACTGCTGACGATCCCGATGACGCTCGACACGAGCCTGGTGCAGGGAGCGCCGCAGGACTTCCTGGCCAAGCCGATCCGATGGATGCGTTGGCTCTCGGAGTTCGGCGGAACGGCGTCGGCGGGCCCGAACTTCTCGTACGCGCTCGCGGCCCGCACGCTGAAGCGGACCGACGAGGAGCTGGACCTCTCGCGGATGGAGATGTTCCTGAACGGCGCCGAGCCGATCGACGCGCCGACATTCCGGAAGTTCCTGGATGCGGGGGAGCGCTTCGGCCTGAACCCGGGCGTGGCCTTCCCGGCTTTCGGCATGGCCGAGGTCTGCATCGCGGGTTGCTTCCCGACGCCGGGCAAGGGCCTCGTCACCGACGTCGTGGACCGGCACGCGCTCGAGGCCGAGCAACGGGCGGTCCCCGTCGACGCGGGGACCGACGGCGCGACCGAGCTCGCGCTGCTGGGACGCCCGGTTCCGGGCCTGGAGATCGCCATCGTCGACCCTTCGACGGGGGAGCCCTGCGGTGAGCGCCAGGTGGGGGAGCTCCGCATCACGGGGAACTCCCTGACCGTCGGGTACTACAACCAGCCCGAGGCGACGGCGGAGCTGATCACCGACGGGTGGCTCAACACCGGCGACCTGGCCTACACCGTCGGTGGCGAGCTCGTGATCTGCGGTCGCATCAAGGACGTGATCATCGTCGGTGGACGCAACGTCTACCCGCAGGACATCGAGAAGGTGGTCGGCGAGGTCGACGGGGTGCGGACGGGCAACGTGATCGCCTTCGGCGTCGAGGGTCGACAGGGCGCCCAGAGCATCGTCGTCGTGGTCGAGGCCAGGACCGCTCGCGACGGCCTCGAGCGGGAGATCACCCGTCAGGTGACCGAGTCGGTGGGCATCCCGCCCAAGGACGTCGTGCTCGTGCAGCCGGGTTCGGTGCCCAAGACGTCGTCGGGCAAGCTGCAGCGCGCAGCATGTCGGATCCAGTACGTGGCCGGCGAGCTCGACGTCCTCGATCCGACCTGATCCTCCGCACGGCTGCGACGCCCGGTCTACTGTGACGTCCGACACGTAGGCGGGACGGGTCGGCGGTCGACCATCGCCCCACGGAGTTCGCACCAGGGGGAATACCAGGGGTGAGTCGTCGCCGGTCCACGATGCAGTCGGAGCGTTGCGGGTGAGCGCGACGCGGCCGACGAGCGTTCCACCGTGGGTGCGGCGATCGGCACGGGCGATCGGTCCGGCAGCGATCGTGGTGGCGATCCAGCTCGTGTGGTTCCCGATGCCGGTCGGCGGGGTCCTCTCCGGCCTGGTCCTCGGCCTGCTGGGTGCGCTCTCCGCGCTCGGACTCGCGCTCATCTGGCGGGCCAACCGCGTCGTGAACTTCGCCCAGGGCGACCTGGGCACCGTGCCGGCCACCCTCGCCGTGCTGCTCATCACCCTCAGCGGCCTGCCGTGGCTGCTCGCCATGTCGATCGGGCTGGCAGCCGCCGTGCTCGTGGGACTGCTCGCCGACATCCTGGTCATCCGCCGCTTCTTCCGGGCGCCGCGGCTGATCATGACGGTGGCGACGCTCGGGTTGTCGCAGATCCTCGCGTTCGCCACCCTGTACCTCCCCGAGCTGTGGGGTGAGGGGCCCGCGATCCGGTCGTTGCCCGCGCCGTTCGAGTGGAGCGCGGAGCTCGGCGGTGTGGTGTTCGACGCCAACGACCTCATCGCCGTCGTCGTCGCCCCGCTGATCCTCGTCGTCGTTGCGGTGATGCTCCGAACCACCGACACCGGAGTCGCTGTGCGCGCCGCAGCCGAGCGATCCGACCGGGCGGCCGTGCTCGGCATCCCCGTCCGCCGACTCGAGGCGCAGGTCTGGACGCTCGCCGGCGTGCTCTCGTTCTGCTCGGTGGCGCTGACCGCCGGTGTCGCCAGCCTGCCCTTCGGGTTCGGGCTCGGGCTCACGTTGCTGCTGCGGGCGCTCGCCGCGCTCGTGATCGGCCGGATGACGCACCTGGTCGCGATCACCGCGACCGCGATCTCGCTGGGAGTGCTCGAATCGGGCATCCGCTGGAACACGGGCCAGTCGTGGCTGGTGTCGCCGTTCCTCGCCGCCCTGATCGTGATCAGCCTGCTCCTCGAGCACCGGAGCCGTGGCCGGACCGACAGCGACGAGACGTCGTCGTGGCGTGCCGTCGGCGACGTCCGGGCCACGCCGCTGCAACTGGCGCGCCTCCCCGAGGTGCGCCTCGCCCGCTGGGTCGGCGCGCTGGTCCTCTCAGCGGTGGTGCTCGTGGTGCCGCTGCTGATCGGCACCAACGGCCAGCTCAAGGCGGGCGCGGTCGTGGTGTTCGCCATGATCGGCACGTCGATCGTGGTGCTCACAGGGTGGGCGGGACAGGTGTCGCTCGGCCAGATGGCGTTCGTCGGCGCCGGTGGAGCCGTGGGCGCGTGGGTGATGGTCGAGCGGGGCTGGGACCCGATCGTGGCGATGGTCGCGGCAGGCGTGGTCGGTGCGGCGGTCGCCGTGCTCGTCGGTCTGCCGGCGTTGCGGCTGCGCGGGATGTACCTCGCCATCACCACGCTGGCGCTGTCGCTCGCAGCGTCGGACTGGGTCTTCTCGAACAAGATCGCCGATTGGATCCCGCGTGGTTCGTTCCCTCGCCCGTCGCTGTTCGGTCGGATCGAGCTCGACAGCCCGTTGCGCATCTACTACTTCGCTCTCAGCGTGCTGGTGCTGACGGTGGTCGCGCTGCGCGGCGTTCGCAGCAGCCGGACCGGGCGCGTGCTCATCGCCCTGCGCGACAACGAGTCGGCCGCCACGGCATACGGCATCTCGACCACTCGGGTGAAGCTGACGGCGTTCGCGATCTCTGGTGCCGTCGCCGCAGTGTCCGGTGTGGTGCTCGTGATCAGCCAGGGCGCGTTCCGCGAGGTCACCTACGGTCCGTGGGAGTCGGTCGACGTGTTCGTCGCCACCGTGATCGGCGGCCTGGGATCGCTGGCCGGCGGAGTGCTCGGCGCCGTGTTCCAGCGCGGGGCGCAGTGGCTGCTGCCCGCACCGTGGTCGTTTCTCGCCACGGGTGCCGGCGTGCTCGTCGTGCTGCTGTCGATGCCCGACGGCCTGGGCGGACTGGGGTTCAGGATCCGGGACCGCTACCTGGCCTGGGCGGCTCGACGCCACGGCATCTCGTCGCTCG
>JAPXRJ010000171.1:0-6774 GCA_033813615.1 Microthrixaceae bacterium
CAGTTCGTGAACCACGGACACGTCGAGGTCAACGGTCGTCGCGTCGATGTCCCCAGCTTCCGGGTGCGCAAGGGCGACGTGATCCGCCTTCGAGAGAAGTCCCGTCAGCTGCTGGTCATCCAGTGGAACATGGACACCCTCGGCCGCACCGCGGCGCCGTGGCTCGAGACCGCCGATGGCGGCCTCGAGGTCACCGTCCGGGAGCTGCCGCTCCGCGAGCACATCGACGTGCCGGTGCGAGAGCAGCTCATCGTCGAGCTCTACTCCAAGTAGTCCGCTCGCTCGTCCTCACCACACCAACGCCAGCCCCAGACCCGCCCGTCCAGTCCAGAGGTACGCATCAGATGCTCGTCATCCAACGCCCCACCGTGGAGGCCATCGACGAGGAAGAGGCCAACCGCCAGCGGTTCGCCATCAGCCCGTTGGAGCCCGGCTTCGGCCACACGCTCGGCAACTCCCTGCGTCGGACCCTGCTGTCGTCGATCCCCGGCGCGGCGATCACCGAGGTCCGCTTCGACGACGCCCTGCACGAGTTCGACACGCTCACCGGCGTGACCGAGGACGTCACCGACATCATCTTGAACCTCAAGGACGTGGTGCTGACCTCCGAGTCCGACGAGCCGGTCACGCTCCGGCTCGACGTGCGTGGCGCCGCCGAGGTCACCGCCGGCGACATCCAGTCCACCTCGGACGTGGAGATCCTGAACCCCGACCTGCACATCGCCACGTTGAACGGCAAGGCCCGCCTGTCGGTCGACCTCACCGTCGACCGCGGCAAGGGCTACCTGTCGGCGCTGGGTCGCAGCTCGACCACGATCGGCGTCATCCCGATCGACGCCATCTTCAGCCCGGTGCGGCGCGTCACGTTCTCTGTGGAGCCCACCCGCGTCGAGCAGTCGACCAACTACGACAAGCTGATCCTCGACATCGAGACCGACTCGTCGGTGACGCCCCGTGACGCCCTGGCGTCCGCCGGCGCCACCCTCAAGTCGCTCGTCGAGCTCGTGGAGCAGATGTCGGACGAGCCCGAAGGCCTGGTCCTGACCGAGGCGGCAGCGGCGGTCGCCACGTCGCCCGACCTGGAGCTGGCGATCGAGGAGCTCGACCTGTCCGAGCGCCCGCGCAACTGCCTGAAGCGTGCGCAGGTCAACACCGTCGGTGAGCTGCTGCAGAAGTCCGAGGACGACCTGCTCGCCATCACCAACTTCGGTCAGAAGTCGCTCGACGAAGTCATCGAGAAGCTCGACGAGCGGGGCCTGTCGCTCCGCGGTCGGGACTGAAGCCCTGTCGCAGGGCCGAGTAGAGAACCCGGAACGAGAGAGCCATGCCTGCCACTCCCAAGAAGGGGCGCGCCTTCGGCGGTAGCGCCAAGCACCAGCGTCAGATGATGGCCAACCTGGTCGCGTCGCTGGTGGCGTCGCCCACCGGCATCGTGACCACCGAGGCCAAGGCCAAGGCGGTGCGCCCGATCGCCGAGAAGCTGATCACGAAGGCCAAGGAGGGCGGTCTGCACAACCACCGCCAGATCCTGGCCTACATCGGTGACCAGGAGATCGCCGCCATCCTCATGGAGGAGATCGGCCCGCGCTACGCCACTCGTCCGGGCGGCTACACGCGGATCCTGAAGCTGGGCACGCGCCACGGCGACAACGCGCCGATGGCCAAGCTCGAACTGGTCTGACCCACCGTTCCACCCAGCGCCGCCATCGACGCGTTCTGACGAGAAGTCAGCACCGTTTCGGTCCTCTGGTGCCATGAGAATGCCGGCTGATGACCGCGCGACCGTTCGGCTGCGCCTCGACGTCGCCTACGACGGATCCGGGTTCCGCGGGTTCGCCGAGAACCGCGGCGTCGCCACGGTCGGCGGCTCCCTCCGCGCCGCGCTGGAGACCGTGCTGCGCACCCCGGTCGAGCTGACCTGTGCAGGGCGGACTGACGCCGGCGTGCACGCTCGAGGCCAGGTCGTCACCCTCGACGTCCCGACGTCCTCGATCGAGTCGCTCACGCAGGGCGGTCGGCGAGCGGGCGACGCGCTGGGCGCGCTGCGCGACTCGCTGAACGGCATCATCGGCCCGGCGGTCGCGGTCGGAGCGGTGACCCAGGTCGGGTCCGACTTCGACGCGCGCTTCTCCGCCCGCAGCAGGACGTACCGCTACACGGTGCTGAACCGCGAGGTGTCGGACCCGTTCCTCGTCGACCGGGCGTGGTGGGTCGATCGGCCACTCGACCTGCCGGCGATGGTCGCGGCGACAGCCGGCGTGGTGGGCGAGCACGACTTCTCCTGCTTCTGCCGTCGACCGAAGCCCGCCTCCCCCGACGCGGCGCCCGTGTCGCTGGTTCGGCGCGTGCTCTCGGCGGACTGGCGCGAGGCGCCCGAGGAGCCGGGGCTGTTGACCTTCACGATCACCGCCACGGCGTTCTGCCACCAGATGGTGCGCTCGATCACCGGCATGGTCGTCGACGTGGGCCGCGGACGACGACGACCCGAGGACGTGGGCGCTGCGCTGCGATCCCTCGACCGGGCTCGGGCGGGACAGCTGGCACCTCCGCACGGGCTGGTCCTGTGGGAGGTCGGCTACTGAGCGCCGTCACCGCTCACCTGGGTGAACTTGGGGGATCTCGACGTGTGAGCCGTCCGATCCCCCCAAGTTCGGCCTTGTCGCCGGCAGGAACCCGGCCGGCCGCTTGCACGTGTGGCGACCGACCCCATACGCTTGCCCGTCGGCCCGAGCAGACGTGGCGTGCGGCGTCACCTTCGGTGATCCGCACCACCCGCCGCCCTGGTTCCCCGAGACAGCTCGACCGTCCCGCCGCGGCGTGACCGCACGACGGACGCAGAACGGAAGCAAAGAGAGTGACCGCAGTGCGCACCTATTCGCCACGAGCAGACGAGATCGAGCGCGACTGGTACGTCGTCGATGCCGACGGCCTGACCCTCGGCCGCATGGCGACCGAGGTGGCCCGCGTCCTGCGGGGCAAGCACAAGGCGATCTACACGCCGCACCTCGACACCGGTGACCACGTCATCATCATCAACGCCGAGAAGGTCGTGCTGAGCAACGACAAGGCCTCGTCGAAGCAGGTGTACCGCCACACCGGCTACCCGGGCGGCATCCGCTCCACCACCTACGCCACACTGCTCGAGGAGAAGCCCGCGGACGCCGTCCGTCGAACCGTGCGCGGCATGCTCCCGAAGAACCGGCTCGGTCGTCAGATGCTCAAGAAGCTGAAGGTGTACGCGGGTCCGACCCATCCGCACAGCGCGCAGCAGCCGAAGCCGCTCGCGCTCGACGACGCCCGAGCGCGGACCTGAGTCCGTCGGTCGCGCCGAACCGCACGACCGCACCCCAGAACGCCCGCCACCCCAGAACGCCCTCCAGCCCAGAACGCCAGCCAGCCCGGAACAGAAGCAGAGACGCAGAGATGACCACCCCGCTCACCCAGACCACCGGCCGACGCAAGCGGGCCGTCGCCCGTGTCCGCCTGCGCCCCGGCACCGGCATCATCACGATCAACAAGCGACCGGTCGAGGACTACTTCCCGAACGCCACGCACCGCATGATCCTCACCGAGCCGCTGCGGGCCACCTCCACCGACGAGACCTACGACGTCGACGCCACCTTGCACGGCGGCGGCGTGACCGGCCAGGCCGGCGCGATCCGTCTGGGCATCGCCCGTTCGTTGATCGAGGTCGACCCCGAGCTGCGCCCCACGCTCAAGAAGGCCGGGTTCCTCTCCCGCGACGCACGCGAGAAGGAGTCCAAGAAGTACGGCCTCAAGAAGGCCCGCAAGGCGCCTCAGTACTCCAAGCGCTGATCCTCCTTCCGTGGCGGTCCGCTTCGGCACCGACGGGGTGCGGGCGCTCGCCGGCCGGGACCTGACACCCGAGATCGCGCTGGCGATCGGTCGCGCGTCGGTGCGCGTGTTCGGCGTGCGTCGGGTGGTCATCGGTCGCGACACGCGCCGTTCCGGCCCCATGCTCGAGGCGGCGGTCGCTGCGGGCGTGTGCGCCGAAGGGGCCGACGCGGTGCTCGCCGGTGTGGTCCCCACCCCGGCGGTGGCGTTCGCGTCCGAGAGAGATCAGGTGGTCGGCGTCGTCATCTCCGCTTCCCACAACTCCTTCGAGGACAACGGCATCAAGCTGTTCGCCCCCGGTGGACTCAAGCTCGACGACGACCAGCAGGCTGCGGTCGAGGCGGTGATCGCCGAGGAGCTCACCGAGGAAGGCGGGACCGACGGGGCGGATCGCGGTGAGCACGCGCCGGTCGGCGCCGACATCGGCGCGCTGCTGGCCGACGTGGCGCTCGCGTCGGACTACGCGGCTTCGATCGAGGGGGTGACCGAGGGTCGACGCCTCGATGGGATGCGCATCGTCGTCGACTGCGCCAACGGAGCGGCCTCGGCCATCGCCCCCGAGGTCCTGGCCGACCTGGGCGCCGAGGTGATCGTCACATTCGCCGAACCCGACGGGCTCAACATCAACGCAGGGTGCGGCTCCACGCACCCCGAGGCGCTGCAGCGTGCGGTGATCGATGAGGACGCGCACCTGGGCCTCGCCTTCGACGGTGACGCGGATCGACTCCTGGCCGTCGACGAGCAGGGTCGCCTGGTCGACGGCGACCAGATCCTGGCGCTGTGCGCCACGGACATGCGCGACCGCGGTCGTCTGACCGACGACACGGTCGTCGTGACGGTGATGTCCAACCTGGGCTTCCGTCAGGCCATGGGTCGAGAGGGCATCACGGTGATCGAGACGGCGGTCGGGGATCGCCACGTGCTGGCCGCCATGGCGAGCGGCGGCTTCAGCCTGGGTGGCGAGCAGTCCGGGCACCTGGTGTTCGGCGACCTGGGCACCACCGGCGACGGCGTGCTCAGCGCGGTGATCCTGGCCGACCTCGTCCGTCGCGAGGGCGTGGCCCTCGGCGACCTCGTCGACGCCGCCATGACCAAGCTGCCGCAGGTCCTGCGCAACGTCCGCGTCGAGCGCCCCATGCCCGACGTCGCCGAACGGCTGGCCGGCCCGATCGCCGAGGTCGAAGCCGAGCTGGGCAGCGGCGGGCGGGTGCTGCTGCGACCGTCCGGGACCGAGCCGGTGGTGCGCGTCATGGCCGAGGCGCCGACCGAGGCCGAGGCCGCCGCGGCCGTCGATCGCCTGGTGGTCGCAGTCGAGTCCGTGGCCGAGTCCGGGGCCTAGTCCGTGGCCTCGACCGTGGCCACCGACAGGTTGGCCAGTGCCGTCGACATCATCGACGCGATCGCCACCTTGATGGCGTCGCTCCTGGTGTCGGCCAGGAACACCGGCCCCTCTTCCAGTCGCATGGCGATTCAGTAGGTCACGGCGCGCCACGGGAGCGGTGGCGATGGCGACCGCATCCACGGTGGCTCGTACACTGTCACGAGCCGTTCGAGGAGGGCCGACCAAGTGTGTGGGATCATCGCAGTGCTGCGACGCCGGTCCGATCGCGAGCCCACCCCGGTGGCGGAGCTCGTGGCGGCGCTGGAGTCGGTCGCCCCGCTGCTGGCGTCGGGTGGAGGTGACCGCGTCGCTGGACTGCAGGCCGCAGCCGACGTGCTCGAGTCCGTCGACGTCGCCCTTCGTGGTGTGCCCGGGCTCCTCAGCCTCCGCTCGGATCGATCGGCGACCGCGCGCTTCGCCGGCCTCGTCGGTGACCTCGACGCGTCGGTGTCCCTGGTCGAGTCCGAGCTGGACGACCCGCACACCGCGCCGCCGGCGCACCTCGCAGAGGCGGTGAACGCAGAGCTGCTGCGCTGCAAGGACGCGCTGTGGGCGATCAGCCGTGACCGCCTCCGTGCCCTGGTCGAGGTCGACGGCCTCGTCGGCCCGACCTTCGATGCCGACGGTGGCGGTGCCGCTGGCCTGGCCGTGGCGTTGAGCCTCCACCAGGCGCTGTCCGCGATCGACCGGCTCGAGGTCCGCGGCCGTGATTCGGCCGGGATCGAGGTGCAGCTCGCCGGACACGGCCTGAGCGCTGCGGATCCGGGTGTGCGTCAGGAGCTCGAACGGCGCTCCGGGTTGACCTTCACCGACAGCTCGGTCCGACTCGTCGGCGACGCGGCAGTCATCGTGCACAAGGCCGCGGCGGAGATCGGTGAGCTGGGCGACAACACCGCGGCGCTGCGCGCCGCGATCCGTTCCGACAGCCTGCTGCAGCGGGCGTTGCGCTCGGCGTCCGTCGACGGCTCGGTGCTGGGCCACACCCGCTGGGCGTCGATCGGGATCATCTCGGAGCCCAACGCGCACCCGCAGTGCTCCGACGAGCTCGGTCGCATCCCGGGCCCGTTGGTGACCGCCGTCCTCAACGGCGACGTCGACAACCACGCCGATCTCGTCGCCGCGGACGACCTGGCGATCCCGGCCGAGATCACGACCGACGCCAAGGTCATCCCGTCGCTCATCAGCCGGGGCCTCGCCGCCGGTTCGCCGCCCCGGGAGTCGTTCCGTGAGGCCGTCGACCGACTCGAGGGCTCGGTGGCCATCGGTGCCGCCATCGCCGACGCGCCCGACCGCCTGCTCCTCGCGCTTCGGGGCAGCGGGCAGGCGCTGTACGTCGGGCTGGCCGACGACGCGTTCATCGTCGCGTCGGAGCCCTACGGCCTGGTCGAGGAGACGTCGATCTACCTCCGCCTCGACGGTGAGACGCCGTCGGATCCCGACAACCCGGTCGCGAGTCGGGGCCAGATCGTCGAGCTGGCCGCCGAGCGTGCCGGAACGGTCGAGGGCATCGGCCGGTGGTCCTACGACGGCACCGAGCT
>JAPXRJ010000172.1:0-6437 GCA_033813615.1 Microthrixaceae bacterium
GAATCCGACTTCGTCAGATGCGCTCGAAGTTGCGGCGCAGCTCCCACTCGGTGACCACGGCGTTGCTGGCGCGCCACTCCTCCTTGGCGGTGTGCAGGAGGTGGAAGTGCACGTCGTCGCCGAGCGACTCGTTGGCGAACTCGGAGCGCTCGAACGCCTCGATGGCCGTCACGATGTTCCACGGGATCCGTTCGACGTCGTCGGCGGTGTAGGCGTTGCCGACGAACGGGTCGCCGCAGTCGAGGCCGCGGTCGATGCCATCGAGGCCGGCAGCGATGATCGCCGCGAACGCAAGGTAGGGGTTGCAGTCGGCACCCGGGATGCGCGACTCCACCCGCATGCCGGCGCCGTGGCCGACGAGCCGCAGCCCGCATGTGCGGTTGTCGGGCGACCAGACGACGGCTGTCGGCGCCCACGATCCGGGTTGGTAGCGCTTGTAGGAGTTCACGAACGGGGCGAAGCAGAGCGACAGCTCGCGAGAGTGGGCGAGAAGGCCGCCGAGCCAGGAGCGGAACTGCGGCGACATGTGGTGAGGGTCGTCCGATCCGGGACCCGCCGGGCACAGCGGCTCGCCGTCCAGGCTCCAGATCGAGCTGTGGATGTGGCAGCTGGAACCCGGCTGGTCGATCCTCGGCTTGGCCATGAACGTGATCGACTTGCCTTGGAGGTGGGCGATCTCCTTGGCGCCGTTCTTGTAGATCGTGTGGTTGTCCGCCATCGTCAGCGCGTCGGCGTAGCGCAGGTTCAGCTCGTGCTGGCCGGGCGCCGCCTCGCCCTTGGAGAACTCGACGGGGAGCCCCGCACCCACCATCCCGTTTCGCAGCGCCCGGATCAGCGGTTCGTCCTTGGTGGTCTGCAGCACGTGGTAGTCGAGGTTGTACCAACTGCTGGTGCGGTCGTCGAGGTCCCGGTAGTGGTTGCGGGCGAGCTCGTCGTAGGGCGCGTCGTAGGCGAAGAACTCGAGCTCCGAGCCGACCATCACCGCCAGGCCACGCTCGGCCGCCCGATCGAGCTGGTGGCGCAGCACCTGCCGGGGCGACACGGCGACGGGGGAGTCGTCGGAGTTGTCGAGCACGTCGGCCAGGACGAGTGCCGTGCCCTCCAGCCACGGGGTGATCCGCAGCGTCGACAGGTCGGGGCGGCCGCGGAAGTCGCCGTAGCCGGCCTCCCAGTTGGCGAACCGATAGCCCTCGACCACGTTCATGTCCACGTCGACGGTCAGGAGGTAGTCGCAGGCCTCGATCCCCTCGCCGCCTTCCGCGCTGCCGTCGGGCCCGAGGATGTGGTCGAGGAAGAAGCGTCCGGTGACCCGCTTGCCCATGAGGCGGCCCTGCAGGTCGGTGAAGGCGACGACGACGGTGTCGATCGTGGCGTCATCGACCAGGCGAGCGAGCGTGGGGACGTCGATCAGACCTGTGGCCGCCGCCCTGTCGGACATGGGGCGCTCGGACATCGGGCGGTCGGACCTGGGGGAGTCGGGCATGAGCAGATGGTACGGGTCGCTACTCGGGCGTGGTGTAGGCGGCGGTGATGCCACCGTCGACGAGCAGGCTCTGGCCGGTCATGAAGCTGGACTCGTCCGACGCCAGGAACAGTGCGCCGTTGGCGATCTCGATCGGCTCGCCGAACCGGCCCATCGGGATGTGGACCAGTCGACGTTGACGCTTCGCGTCGTCGTCGAGGTATTTGGCGAGCAGCGGCGTCAGCACCGGACCGGGGCACAGCGCGTTGGCCCGCAGGCCCTGACGGGCATGGATCACTGCGATCTCACGGGTCATGGCGAGCACGGCGCCCTTGGACGCGGTGTACGCGATCTGCGGGGTGGCGGCACCCAGGTGGGCGACGAAGCTGGCGACGTTGATGACCGACGCGGTGGTGCTGCGTCCCGCCTCGCGTTCGGCCTCGACGGTGGTGAGCATGGCGGGGATGGCGTGCTTGCAGCCGAGCGCCACTCCGGTCACGTTGACCTGCAGCGTCGTGTCCCACACCGAGACGTCGGTGTTCACCACCCCGTCGTCGTCGGCCAGCGACACGCCGGCGTTGTTGTAGAGCACGTGCAGCCCGCCGAACTCGGAGGTGGCGAACTCGACCGCGGCGCGGACCGAATCCTCGTCGGTCACATCGGTCGACACGAAGGCGGCTCGACCGCCACCGGCGGCGATGGCCTCGACCGCGTCGGCGCCGTCGGTCACGTCCGCGATCACCACGTCAGCGCCCTCGGCGGCGAACAGCTCCGCGGCCACCCGGCCCAGTCCGGCGGCGGCCCCCGTGATGAGCGCCACCTTGCCGTCGAGTCGTCCTGCCATGTGCGTCGTCCTTCTTTGCCGGGTTGGGTGCGGTGCTGGGGGTGGGGGGGTTGGGCGTGCAGCGGTCGAGTCGCTCGGCTCGGACCCGACGCCGCCCGGCGAGTGTAGGAGCCGGCGGGCCCGCTCCTACACTCCGGCCATGGCCAGCACCGACCGCCCCGAGAGTCCCGTCCCGAGCCATCTCGACCTGCTGATCGGAGGCGAGCGCACCGCAGCGGCCGACGGTGCCACCTTCACCGTCACCGACCCCTCGACGGGGTCGCAGCTGGCGACGATCGCGAAGGCCGGCCCGGCCGACCTGGAGCTGGCGATCACCACCGCACGGTCCTCGTTCGACTCGGGCGTCTGGGCCGACGTCGACGCCACCTCCCGGGGCAAGGTGCTGCTCAGGGCGGCGACGCTGATCCGGGAGCGGGCCGATGACTTCGCCTGGGCCGAGGTGGCCAACGCGGGCCACACGATCGAGGACGCCCGTTGGGAAGCCGCAGCGATGGCCGACGTGTTCGAGTACTACGCCGGGGCGGCCGACAAGCACCTCGGTTCGGTGGTCCCCACTCCGGACTCGGGGCTGGGCCTGGTGCTCAAGGTGCCGGTCGGGGTGTGCGGCCTGATCGTGCCGTGGAACTTCCCGATGCTCATCGCCACGTGGAAGCTCGCGCCGGCGTTGGCGTGCGGCAACTCGGTGATCCTCAAGCCCGCGTCGCTCACCCCGGTCACGGCGCTGATGCTGGGCGAGCTGCTGGTCGACGCGGGCGTGCCGGCGCCGTGCGTGACCGTGCTCCCTGGTCCGGGTGCATCGGTAGGCGACGCCCTGGTGGCCGACCCAAGGGTGGACAAGATCTCCTTCACCGGGGACTCCTCCACGGGTTCGCACCTGCTGCGCACCCTCTCGCCGAACATCACCCGGATCTCCTTGGAGCTGGGTGGTAAGTCGGCTGCGATCGTGTTCGACGACGCGGACCTGCCGACCGTGATCGACGCGGTGCCGTACTCGGTGTTCGCGAACGCCGGTCAGGACTGCTGCGCCCGCAGCCGGCTCCTGGTGCAGCGGAGGGTGTACGACGACGTGGTGGACGGCCTGGTCGAGCGGACGCGACGTCTGGTCGTCGGGGACCCGGCGAGCACCGCCACCGATATCGGCCCGATGATCTCCGAGGGCCAACGGTCCACCAGCCTGGAGTACCTCGACATCGGCCGTTCCGAGGGTGCTGAGGTGCTCTGCGGTGGCGAGGTCAGCGGGCCCGGCTTCTACCTGACCCCGGCGGTCGTCTCCGGCGTGGACAACTCGATGCGCATCGCACGCGAGGAGATCTTCGGGCCGGTGGTGTCGGTGATCCCGTTCGACACCGAAGCCGACGCCGTCAGGATCGCCAACGACAGCGACTACGGCCTGTCGGGCACCCTGTGGACCCGGGACGTCGGCCGGGCGATCCGTGTGGGCAAGGCGGTGCGCACCGGGGTGATGAGCGTCAACACCAACCGGTCGGTCCGCTACCAGCTGCCGTTCGGCGGCTTCAAGCGCTCGGGTCTGGGCCGGGAGCTGGGCCTGGCCGCGCTCGAGCACTACACCGAGTCCAAGACGCTGTTCCTGTCGGCGGACTGACCGGCCGAACCCCGATTCTGACGAGAAGTCAGGACCGTTCCGGTCGGATTCCTCCCGCAGAACCGACATTCATGGCACCGACTTCGCGGAGCCGCTGCTCGTAGATCGCCCGGAGGCGTCTCGCCTGGCCTTCGGTGTCGCCGTGGAGGAACTCCCAGAGGAAGCGCGACGTCTGGTAGCCGGCGACCTGAGCGTCGAGCGAGCGATCGTGGTCGATCGACATCTGCTGGCGTCGGGTGTGCCAACGGCGACCGTCCGCTTCGGCGACGAGCCGCGCCTCGGGCCAGCATCGGTCGACGAAGCCAGGGCGATCCCAGGCACCGGGGAGTGGATGCTCGTGCGACGGCTCCGGGATGCCGGCCAACCGGATGACCTGGTCCATGAGGCGTTCGAGCTCGCTCGCGGCCATCGTGGTACCGGGTCCCAGGTCGTCCAGCACCTGCGACATCTTGCGGACGCCCGTCTTGCCGCTGCGGCGAAGCCGGGCGAGCACCATGGCGAAGTCCGTGATCTCCATGCGCCGGTCGACCACGGCGGACTCGACCAGTCGACGCAGCCTGGTGATGCTGACCTCCGGATCCGCGGCCAGGTCCATCGCAGTCCGGGGGATCGACGTGACCGGCAGACCGTCGATCCGAACGACGTCGCCGTCGGTGAGATCGACCTGCCGACGCCAGATGACCCCGGGAGGCGGGTTCCGTCGCTCGCCCTCCACGAGGAGCATCACCTCCGGGCGATCGAAGGCTTCGTCGAGCCGGTGGAGCCGCCCGGCGGTGTGCAGCGCGATGGGGCAGCCGGGTCCGGCGTGGAGCACCGCCGCCCAGAGTTGGCGCCGGTGGTCGGCAGCGCTGCCGGCCATGGCGTACACGCCGGTGTGGACCTCGTGCCAGCGCCGGCGGGCGAGACGGCGGGAGATCATGCGCGCGGTGATCCCCGCCTGGAGCGCCTGGCGGCGCGACAGCACTCCCATCTGCTCGGCAGCGATGGCCGCAGCCAGGTCGTCGGGGTGCTCGTCCACGTCGACCACCGTGCAGGACTCGTCGATCGTTGTCAGCGGGGACCGCGACCCGGTCAACTCTGCGGTGGGAATCCGACCGTTTCGGTCCTGACTTCTCGTCAGAACGAGAGCGTTGGGGTTAGCGGCGGGTCCAGGCCGAGCGGTCCCGGAGCAGGTCGTTCACGCCGTCGGGGAGCTGGTCGTCGACGAGCGCTGCGAGCGTGGTGGTCTCGAGCACCTGACGAACGCTCGCCCGCACGGCGATCCACACCCGCTCCAGCGGCTCGGCGGGACCTTCGTAGGAGAGGTCCTCGGGCGCCTCGCCTCGGACGTCGGCCAGAGGGCCTTCGACGGCGCGCACGATGTCGGCGATGGAGACCTCCGCTGCGTCACGTGCCAGCCAGTAGCCCCCGTCCGCGCCACGACGGCTGCCCACGATTCCGGATCGGCGCAGCTCGGCCAGGATGTTCTCGAGGTAGTTCGTGGGGATCCCCTGCGCGTTGCCGATCGTCTCGCCGGTGGTCGCACCCGACTGGCGGCTCGGCGAGCGCTGCGCCAGCTCCGCTGCGGCGCGCACGGCGTAGTCGACCTTGGCGGAGATGCGCATCCGCTGAGTCTGGCACCGGGCGCTTCTGGGCCGTGCGCACCCTCGACGGCGCGACGCTCAGGACGAGCGGGCGTGGTCGGTGGCGAAGGCGAGGATCGCGTCAGTCGCGGCTGGCGGCCAGGAGTGGCCGCCGGACGCGGTGATGACCGACCGGACCGCCGCCCCCGAGGGTGCCGTCGCGTCCTCGACCGCGGAGCCATCGGGCTGCGTGGAGCGGCTCGGCGTGCCGGCTCCGATCTGGCGGGACCAGTCCTCGACCACCTGTCCGGCAGCGGACGCCGGCAGGGGCGCAGCGGCGGTCGAGGGTGGTGCGGCCGCGGGTCCGTACCCACCGGACGCCAGCAGCACCTGGTCGTCCGCGGCCCACAGGACGAGCAACGACACGGCGGGTGAGATCTCGCAGCCCGGTGTCAGCGATGCCCCGGCGACCGCGGCCACGACGGCGACCTGCTCGGCGCGCGTGCAGCCCAGGGAGGTCGCCACCTGGGCGCCCGTGCCCAGCCCGGTGGCGGTGACCCGGGCGAGGTCGACGCAGCTGATCTGCAGGACCGTGTCGAGCACGGCCGCTGCGCCGTCGACCGCAGCGGTCGTCCCTGCCTCCGGAGGTGCCACCGTCACGACCAGCTGGCCTTCGGCCACGCCGCGCATCTCGAGTCCCGTGGCGGCGGCGAACTCCTCGACGTCGGTGCCGGCATCGGCGACCGCCAGGAGGAGGGGGCGAGGGGACCTTGCTTCGGGCGCGGCGCCGGGAGTCGTCGAACCCTGGGGCACCGCGATCCGGTACGGGACCGTCCCGGTCTGCGAGTTGGCCATCGTCGAGAACACGCCGGGTGGCTGCGGCTCCTCGCCGCAACCGGCGGACGCGACGCTCGGCTCCGCGGGACCGACCGTCACCGGGACGGCCGCCGGCTTGGGGCCCAGCGT
>JAPXRJ010000172.1:6447-6754 GCA_033813615.1 Microthrixaceae bacterium
GGTCGCTGGCCGACGCAGCGGCTGGCGCCCAGGGCCAGGGCGACGATGACGACGACCGCGACGATCGTGGAGGCGCTGATCCCCCGATGCGCCGTCTCGGCCGCCGACGCGGGTCGACCGACCAACTCGGGATCGCCGAGCTCTCGGTAGGAGACCCCAGGCGGCGGGTCGAGCGCTCCGGCCAGGTGGGCGACGTCCTCCGGCGTGCGTTGCATGAACGCCGCGACGGATTCGACCGGGTAGCCGGCCAGGTGGTGCAGGGCGGACGCCGCCCGCTCCGGATCGGATGCAGCGGCGAGTCGTCGAC
>JAPXRJ010000173.1:0-6662 GCA_033813615.1 Microthrixaceae bacterium
TACGGGCCGATCGCGTCGAGCAGCGTGAGGTCAGGGTAGAGGGCGATGGCGATCTGGGTGGTCATGGGGTGGTTCCTCGGATTCGGTGGCGTGGATCGGGACGAGGTGCGTGGTCGAGCACCGCTAGGTCCCGGTCGCCGGGTTGGAAGGGGTTCTCGAGAAGTGCTGGCGGTACCTGTCGGGCGTGGTGCCGAGTCGTCGGCGGACCACTCGGTGGAGCCGTTCGGCGCTCTGGAGCCCGACGGCGTCCGCCACGCCGGAGACGGTGAGATCCGACGTCTCGAGGAGCCGCCGCGCCGCATCGAGGCGGAGCGCCTCCACGTAGGCGGCCGGCGTGGTTCCGGTCTCGTCGCGGAACGCCCGGGCGAAGTTGCGCTCGCTCATGGCCGACCGCTCGGCCAGCGCCGGCACCGACAGGTCGTCAGCCAGGTGCTCGGCCATCCAGTGCTGGAGGTCGCGCAGCTCGCGGCGGCGGGCGGGTCGGATCGCCGACCGGGCGCTGAACTGGGATTGTCCGCCCGGTCGCTGGGCGAACACGACCAGCCACGCCGCGACCTGGTGCGCCACGTCGATGCCGTGGTCGTCCTCGACCATGGCGAGCGACAGGTCGATCCCCGAGGTGACCCCGGCCGAGGTCCACACGTCGCCGTCGCGCACGTAGATCGGATCCTCTTCGACGGTGGTGGACGGGGAGAGCGCAGCCAGCTCGTCGACCGCCGCCCAGTGGGTGGTGGCCCGACGCTCGGCCAGCAGGCCGGCGTCGCCGAGCAACAGGGCGCCGGTGCACACCGAGGTGACCCGTCGCGATCGGACGGCGAGCGAGCGCAACTGGTGGTGGAGCGCTTCGTCGCCCAGGCGGTCGCGCACCCCGAGCCCGCCGACCACGACGAGGGTGTGGATCCGGTCGTCTGCGTCGAGGACCTCGTCGACCGACGCGTCGGGCTGCACGGTCACCGCGCTGTCGGAACGGACGGTGGCACCGTCGGGGCTCACGACGAGGTTGCGGTAGGGAGGTGTCGCTCCGAGCAGGTTGGCGGTGCGGAAGACCTCGACCGGTCCCGCCAGGTCGAGCAGGTGCAGCCGGTCGACGACGACCAGCACGACGAGGCGCTCGTCGGGATCGGGGATCGACGTCGGGTCGGCGGCCGGTGCCATGGACCCATCGTCGGCCACGTCGGTGGTGGCAGCAAGGACAACATCCTGACGATTCCTGCCACCCGGTGCCCCCGCTTCCCCGTTCTGTTCGTCCTTCACAAGGAAAACCTTGTGAAAGGACGAACAGAACGGGTCAGGGGCGGGCGTTGGAGGCGATGACCAGTCGGGTGCCGAGCACGTCGTCCGCGTCGAGCACCCAGCGGTTCTCCGCGACCTCGTTGGCACCCGGCACGAGCTGCGGCTCGTCGAAGTTGAAGAACAGGTGCCGGAGCCGACCGGGACGGTCCCCGACCCACTCGGCGATGTCGGCGTGGGCGCCCTCGAGGAGACGCAGTCGTCCCGGACCGTCCCAACCGAGCTCGAACCAGTGGTTGCCGTCGACGGCGGCACCCGAGGACAGGACCCGTCCGCCGAGCACGTCGCGGAACAACGCGAGCGCCCCCTCGATGTCGGCGACGGCGTGCACCACCCGCCCGAGCGACGCCACCGGCTGGTCGAACTGCAGGTCGGGGAACCCCTCCGGCTGAGGAGGAGGCGGTTGGCGACCATCGCCCACCTGGGCGAGCTGGATCACGATCCCGTGCGCCTGATCCGGGTGCAGGAACGCCTCGTGCCAGTCGGGGTCGGAGCGGTCCTCGCCCTGCGGGTCGAAGCCGGCGGCCCTGGCGACGTCGAGTGCGACGTCGAGGTCGGGCACCTTGAACGTCAGGTGATGCGGTCCGGGACCGTGGCGGTCGATGAACCGGGTGAGGAAGTCGGCATCGTCGTCGGGCTCGGGGTTCAGCCCCTCGACCACGAAGCCGTTGGCGAACCGAAGCTGGGTCCATCCGTAGCCGGGGTTGGTGCCGCGATCGAGGTAGGTGCCGCCCAGGACGTCCGCGAACACCGGCCACGGGTCGGTCGGTCGTCGCACGGCGATCGCAACGTGGTCGAAGCTCAGTCCGCTCGCGGACGTGGCGTGCTGTCGGCTCGGCTGTGCTGGTTCATCGCTGGGCATCGCGTCGCCCCGCCTTTCCTGCGCCACCGCCCTCGGCGAGCTGGTGGCGCACGATCTTGCCAAGCGCGGTCCTCGGGAGCACGTCGGTCAGCACGATCTCCTTGGGTGCAGCCGCGGCACCGAGGCGTTCCTTGACCCGATCCCGCAGCGAATCGAGTGCGGGCGGTGCCGCTGGATCCATCGCGACGACCATCGCCACCACCCGTTGACCCCACTCGGGGTCGTCCCGACCGAACACGGCGACGTCGGCCACGGCCGGGTCGCCGCGCAGCACGTCCTCGACCGGTGCCGGCCACACGTTCGTGCCGCCGCTGATGATCAGGTCATCGGCACGGCCCTGCACGGTCAGGCGACCGGTGGGATCGACCGAACCCAGGTCACCGGTGAGGAACCAGCCGGTCGCGTCGAGCGGGACGACATCGTCGCGGTAGGCGCGCAGCAGAGTGGGTGAACGCAGCTCGATCGGTCCGACGCCACCGGCGGGACCCGCCACGCGGACCTCGACGCCGGCCAAGGGTGCGCCGTCGTAGACGACGCCGCCGAAGGTCTCCGTCATCCCATAGGTGGCGATCGCGTTCAGCGGTCGATCGAGCGGTATCGAACTGCCGCCGAGCAGGATCGTCCGCCACGGCGACGGGTCGATGCGACCGAGCAGCGTCGCCACCAGCGACACGTGGGTGGCGCCACGTCGAGCAGCGTCGTCGATCCGCTCGGCGTCGGGACGGTCGTGCACCTCCAGTCCAGCGCCGGACAGCAGCGCCCGGGTGATCACCGAGAACCCGCCGACGTGGGCGAGTGGAAGGCAGGCGAGCCATCGGACGTCGCTGCCGGACCGGTCGCCGCCGCCACCACCACCGACGCCGCCGGCATCGGCACCGGCCGCGGTGATCCGGGCCGCGGCCGCCAGACCCTCGTGGGTGTGCACCGCACCCTTCGGCGTCCCCGTGGTGCCTGACGTGGCGATGACGACCGCGTCGCCCGCTTCGACGGACCGGCCGCCGGGCACGCGGTGCCGCTCGCCGTCGGCGTCGATCACGGAACCGGGAGCCATGGAGGCGATCACCATGTCGCGCTGCACCGGCGCGGCGTTGGGGTCGAGCGGGAGCACGGCGTCACCGCGGTCCCAGACGCGCTGCAGCGCGTCGAGGAACGCAGGCCCGCCGGCGATGTCCAGCGCGACGAGCTCAGGCATCGGAACCGGGAGCGCCGAGCGCGGCCAGCCGTCGGAACGCGTCGAAGGAGGGACGCGGCCGTCGTTGCATGTCGTAGAGGCCCACCCGCGTGACCTCGCCCGCCGGCGGCACGAGCGCCGCGTCCCAGTCGAGCTGGTCGCCCCGGCTGTACCAGCAGATCCCCCGGACGTCGACACCGCCGGCCCGCAGTCGTGCGCACGCCGCGGCGAGCGCGTCGAGCCAGGCCGGGCCCTCGTCGGGCTCCAGGCTCAGGTTCGACGTCTCCGCCACCCAGATCGGCAGGCCGTAGCGGTCCGCGCAGCGACGGGCGAACGACTCCCACGCGGCGACTCGGTCGTCGATCGACAGCTCGGAGGCGGGTTGGTCGAGCGCCGCGAACTGCTGGACCGACACGGGGTAGATGTCGTGACCGATGATCACCCCGGTCGGATCCGCCACCTCCTCGAGCCGGTCCAGCCACTCGTCGGGGACCCCTGCGAGCAGCGTCTCGGCGGACGCGTCGAGCGGGTGGCCGGTACGCAGGTCGAGGGCGGCGAACCACTGCGAGAGCAGCGTCTCGGCCTCCTCGGCCCGGCTCGGATGCACTAGAGCGGGCACCTGCAGCGCCTCGGCGCAGGGGAAGGCGGCGGGACGATCCGCCCGGATCATCGCTGCGGCCGTCGCATCGGCCAACTCGCAGAGCACCAGCGTCCGGCCGTAGTCCTCGATCGAGCTCAGGCCGTCGTTCCACGCCCCCCACAGCGCCGAGCAGAACGCGGTCGTGATCGGCTCGTTGACCGGGGTGAACCATCGGGGACCCGGGTAGCGGGCGAGGAAGGCCTCGACATAGGAGAGGAACGCGTCCACCCACACCGGATCGCTGAAGCCGCCACCCTCGGACCCCGGTCCGCACAGGTGGTCCGGCAGTCCGAAGTGGCACAGGTCGACGACGACCTCCAGTCCCGCGGCGCCGGCCGCGGCCAGCGCCCGATCCCAGAGCGTCCAGTCGTAGACCCCGGGTTCCACCTCGGTGCGCTGCCACGGCATGCCGTAGCGAAGGACGCCGGCACCGGCGGCGGCGACATCCGCGCAGTCGCCTTCCATCCGGTCCAGGTGGCCGCAGCCGCCGAGCTCGTCGACTCGTGTCAGGATCGTCACGCCGTCGCTGTCGACGTGGCGCACCAACGGGTCGGAGCTCTCCTCTCCCGAAGCCCACACCCACTCGGGGAACGAGGCGTCGCTCCGACTGCCCGGGGGTGATCCGCTCACGCGGTCGAACGGTAGCGTCGCTCCTCGATGACGCACCGGATCGTCCCCGCTCCCACCGTGGTCAACCCTCCTCGGCGCGTGGCGGGGGACCGATGATCCGGCTGGGTCCCGGCGCCCCGGCACGGGTGCTCGCCGTGTTGGCGCCGGTCGTCGCTGTCGCCCTCGTCGCTGCACGGGCCGCACGGGACGGTCTGGCCGCCACGCCCGACGATCCGGTGTCGCCGTGGCTGCTCGCGGTCCTCACCGTCGGCCTCGGGTGCTGGCTCGGCTGGCGGGCGCTCGGGCAGCGCGCCGAGCTGGCACCGGGCGACTTGCGCTGCCGGAACCTCGTCACCGCCTTCGCCGTGGACTGGGATCGCGTGGAGTCCCTGATCGTGACCCGGCGCGGTCCGATCGTGGTGATCGACGTCCGGATCCGCTCGCACCGCCGTCGGCTGCGCATCGGTGCGGCGACGCGATTCGCCGGCGACGACGCCGACGCGGTGCTCGACATGGTCAAGGCGCACCCGGAGGCCCGCCACCTCCTGCTCGACGACTCCCCATGGCGTGACGACGATCCCTGGCCCGACGACGACGCGGGCGATCCGGGCCGCGGCGCCGCCGCGCCGTAGCATCGCCGCTCGATGTCCGGACCCACCGACGCCGACCCGGGCCCCGTCCCGGCCCCTTCGCCGCTGCCGACCGATTGGCGCAGGTGGATCCTGGGCGCCCGGCCTCGCACGCTGCCCGCCGCGATCGCTCCGGTCCTGGTCGGCACGGCCTCTGCCCCCCGCGACGCGCTGCGCTGGTGGGTGATGCTGTGCGCGCTCGGCGTCGCGGTGTTCGTCCAGGTCGCGACCAACTACGCGAACGACTACAGCGACGGCAAGCGGGGCACCGACGACCCGGGAGTCCGCGTCGGCCCGCCCCGTCTGGTCGGCAACGGGCTGGCCACGCCCGGCGAGGTCAAGCGGGCGATGCTGGTGGCCTTCGGGCTCACCGCCCTGTGTGGGCTGCCGCTGGTGCTCTTCGTCGACTGGAAGCTGGTGTTCGTGGGCGTCGCGGCGATCGCCGCCGGCTGGTTCTACACCGGCGGGTCCCGGCCGTACGGCTACGCGGGGTTCGGCGAGGTGAACGTGTTCGTGTTCTTCGGGCTCGTCGCCACGGTGGGCTCGTACTACGTGCAGACGCTCACGATCACGTGGCTCCCCGTGGTCGCCGGTGTGGCGATGGGGTGCCTGGCGACAGCGCTGCTGGTGGTCAACAACCTCCGCGACATCCCCGGCGACACCGCGGTGCACAAGCGCACCCTGGCGGTCCGCCTGGGCGACCGGAACACCCGTGGCCTCTACGTCGTGCTGGTGGTCGTGCCGTTCGTGCTGCTGCCGATCATGGCCGGCGTGGGGGAGCGGCCGGTCGCCGCGCTCGCCTTCGTGGGCCTGATCCTCGCTCGCCGACCGGTGGTGGCGGTGCTGAGCGGCGCCCGAGGACCGCAGCTGATCGCCGTGCTCGGCGACACGGGCAAGGTCCAGTTGGCCTACGGCGTGCTCGTCGCCGTCGGCTTCATCGTGGGCGGTTGACCCCAGCGGTTCAGGGGCGCTCGTACCACCGCGCCGAGGGCACCTCGTTGCGACGAGCTGCTCGGGCCGGGACCAGGCGATCGCAGAACGGCACCGTCAGATCGGCCACGGCGTCCGGCCGACAGAGGTGGGCGGCGTGCCCGGCGTCGTCGATCGTCGCGACCGTGGCGTCGGGAAGTGCGGCGGCCAGACGCTCGGCGATGGCGGTGAACTTCGTGTCGTGGTCGCCCGCGAGGCACAGCACGGGCACCGCGATCCGACTGAGGCGGTCCCACAGCGGATCCATCGAGCCGGTCCCCGCGTGGCGCAGCGACCCGGCGAGCCCGGTCGCGGTGTTGGTCGCCCGCTCGTCCTCGAAGCGCGCCCAGGGTGCCATCCCTGCGAAGAGGGGCAGCGCCAGCCACTCGTCGAGGAAGCGCTGCACGCCGACCGCCTCGATGTGGTCCGCCAGCTCGATGTCGGCGGCGAGCCGCTCGGCTCGTTCGACGTCGTCGTCGATGCCGGCGGTGG
>JAPXRJ010000174.1:0-6636 GCA_033813615.1 Microthrixaceae bacterium
TCGGTGCAATGAGCTCGGTGACGCAGGGCTGGTTGCACGCAGAACCGGGGGTGCTCGTCACCGTTCGGCGTGGCCGCCGAACTCCGCGCGCATCGCGGACAACACCTTGCCCGTGAACGACCCCAGGTCGCGGGACTCGAACCGCTGGTAGAGCGACGCGGTGATCACCTCGGCCGGCACGCCCTCCTCGATGGCCGCCAGCGCGGTCCAACGGCCCTCACCGGAGTCCGACACCCTGCCGCCGTACTCGTCGAGCTCGGGTGAGCGGGCGAGCGCTGCGGCGGTGAGGTCGACCAACCACGAGCTGATGACCGATCCCCGTCGCCACACCTCGGCGACCTCGGCCACGTCGATGTCGTACTGGTAGGCCCACGGGTCCCGTAGCGGAGTGGTCTCGGCGTCGGCCGGCCCGTGGTCGGAACTGCTGCCGACGTTCGCGTGCTTGATGATGCTCAACCCCTCGGCGAGTGCGGCCATCATCCCGTACTCGATCCCGTTGTGGACCATCTTCACGAAGTGGCCGGCACCGCTCGGCCCGCAGTGCAGCCAGCCGTCCTGGGCGGTGCCACCATCGCTGCGACCCGGAGTCGGCTCGACCGAACCGGCCATCGGTCCGGGCGCGATCGTCTCCCAGATCGGGCTGAGCCGCTCGACGGCCTCGTCGTCGCCGCCGATCATCAGGCAGTAGCCGCGCTCGAGGCCCCACACCCCGCCGCTGGTGCCGCAGTCGACGTAGTGGATGCCGTGCTCGGACAGGGCCTCTGCGCGGCCGATGTCGTCGCGGTAGTAGGAGTTGCCGCCGTCGATGACCGTGTCGCCCGCCGACAGCAGCGGGATCAGCTGATCGAGGGTCGACGCGACGATCCCGGCCGGGACCATGATCCACACCGCTCGAGGCGCCTCCAGTGCGGTGACGAGCTCTTCGAGCGTGTGGACGCCCGTTGCACCGTCGGCCTCCAGCGCGGTGACCGCGTCGACGTTCACGTCGTAGGCCACACAGCGGTGGCCGTCGCCGATCAGCCGTCGGACGAGGTTGGCCCCCATCCGTCCCAGTCCGATCATGCCGAGCTGCATCGGTGTGTCGGTGGCCATCGGGAACCTCCTGGTTCGGGGCGTCAGTCGGTGCGCAGTGACCGGTACCGGCGCACGAGCGAAGCGGTCGACGCGTCCACGTCGAGGTCGGGCTCCTCGGCCGCGGTCAGCGCCGGCAGGATGGCCACGGCGAGCTCCTTGCCGAGCTCGACGCCCCACTGGTCGAACGCGTCGATGTCCCACACCGCGGCCTGGGTGAACACGCTGTGCTCGTAGAGGGCGATCAACGTGCCCAGGCGGAACGGCGTGAGCTCCTCGGACAGCAGCACGGTGGTCGGGCGGTTGCCCTCCATGACCCGGTGGGCCACCACGGCGTCGGGCGTGCCCTGCGCCCGCACCTCCTCCTCGGTTCGCCCGAAGGCCAGGGCCTGGGCCTGGGCGAACACGTTGGAGGTCAGGATGTCGTGGTGGTCGCCGAGCGGGTTGCGGCTGCGGGCGAAGGCGATCAGGTCGACGGGCACCAGACGGGTGCCCTGGTGCAGCAGCTGGTAGAAGCTGTGCTGGCCGTTGGTGCCCGGTTCACCCCAGTAGATCGCGCCGGTGTCGACGTCCACCGGCACGCCGTCGAGCGTCACGTGCTTGCCGAGCGACTCCATCGTGAGCTGCTGCAGGTAGGCCGGGAAGCGGGCCAGGTACTGGTCGTACGGCATCACGCCGATCGTCTGGACGTCGAAGTACGTGCCGTACCAGATCGCCAGCAGTCCCATGAGCACCGGCAGGTTCTCCCGGAACGGCGCGGTGTGGAAGTGGTGATCCATCGCGTGGAACCCGTCGAGCAGCTCCCGGAACCGCTCCGGGCCGATCGCCACCATCGTCGACAGGCCGATCGCCGAGTCCATCGAGTAGCGGCCGCCGACCCAGTCCCAGAACCCGAACATGTTCGCGGTGTCGATCCCGAACTCCGCCACCTTGTTCTCGTTGGTCGACACGGCCACGAAGTGACGGGCCACCACGTCGACGTCCGGGACGGTCTCGGAGCCCAGGCCCCGCAGCAGCCAGTCACGCGCCGAGCGGGCGTTGGTCATCGTCTCGATGGTCGTGAACGTCTTGGACGCCACGATGAACAGGGTCTCGGCGGGGTCGAGGTCGAGCGTGGCCTCGACGATGTCGGTGGCGTCGACGTTGGAAACGAAGCGGAAGGTGAGCCCTCGGTCGCTGAAGCTGCGCAGCGCCTGGTACGCCATGACGGGACCGAGGTCGGAGCCGCCGATCCCGATGTTGACGACGTTGCGGATGCGCCGACCCGTGTGGCCGACCCAGTCACCGCTGCGGATCCGCTCGGCGAACGCGGCCATCGAGTCGAGCACGTCGTTCACCTCGCCGACGACATCGGTGCCGTCGACGAGCAGCGGTTCGCTCCGCGGTCGGCGCAGCGCCACGTGCAGCACCGCTCGGTCCTCGCTCACGTTGATGCGGTCGCCGCGGAACATCGCGTCGATCCGCTCCCGGAGCCCCGACTCGACGGCGAGGTCGACCAACAGGTCGAGCGTCTCCCCGTTCGCCCGGTGCTTGGAGAGGTCGGCATGGATGCCGCACGCGTCGATCGTCATCCCGGCGAGGCGGTCGGGGTCCTCCGCGAAGAGCTCCCGCAGGTGCAGCGCGCCGATCCCGTCGTGGTGTGCGGCGAGGGCGGCGTGTGCGGCACGTCGTCGGAACGCTGCGTTCGGCACCTGACCTCCGATGTGCGCCGGCCCGACCTGGCGTCGGTGCCGCTGACCCTATCGGCCGACCGACGAGCCGCGAGTCCGTCCCAAACGTCCTCGACGACGGATCGGATCGATTCGAGCTCAGCGTCGGGGCGCGGTTCAGTGGGGTGCCGACAGCAGTGCGGCGCCCACGATGCCCGCTTCGTTGCGCAGCTGGGCGGGCTGCACCGGGGTGCGCAGCTCGATGTGCGGGAGCAGTTCGTCGGATCGTCGGGAGATGCCGCCACCGATGAGGATCAGGTCGGGCCACAGCAGGCGTTCGACCAGCTCCAGGTAGGTCTGCAGCCGCTTGGCGTACTTCTTCATCGAGAGCCCTTCGGCCTTGCGCACCGCGCTCGACGCGTAGCGCTCGGCGTCATCTCCGTGCAGCGGAAGGTGGCCGAGCTCGGTGTTCGGGACGAGGATCCCGTTCGTGAACAGGGCGCTGCCGATGCCGGTTCCCAACGTGAGCAGCACCATCACGCCGTGGACATCACGGCCTGCTCCGAAGCGGACCTCGGCCACACCGGCAGCGTCCGCGTCGTTGAGGACCGCAACCGGTCGATCGAGCGCCTCGCCGTAGAGCGCGGCGGCATCGGTCCCGATCCATGACGGGTCGATGTTCGCTGCCGTGAGCACGACACCTGAGCGGACCACCCCCGGCATCGTCAACCCGACCGGAGCGTCGTCACCGACGAGCTCGGGCGGGCACTGGGACAGGACCCGGCCGACCACCTCGGCGACGGTCGCGGCGACGGCGTCGGGCGTGGCCGGCGACGGGGTGTCGATCCGCACGCGATCGGCAGCCAGCGCGCCGGTCGAGACGTCGACGGGGGCGGCCTTGATGCCGGAGCCGCCCACGTCGACACCGATCACGCACGATCCGATGCTCGCCGTGTGAGCGCCGGTCTGGCGTCGCGACGGCCCCGAGTCCACGATCTGCACCTCCGGCGCCGACTGGGTCCGAACCGCTCCGGTGAACGGTGGCGGTTCCTGGGCGGTTGGGCCGTGCTCGCTGTCGGGCATGGCTCCAGCATGCCCGCGCCGGCGGGGCAGCGGTCAGCTCAGCAGTGCATCGAGGTCGACGTCGGACAGGTCCGTCGACGTGAGGGCGTCACGGTCCGGGTAGCGGCCATCGGGGGTCAGCCGGTCGACGACGGTGGGGAGGATCCGCGCGAGGCCGGCGGCGACCGCGTCGGGCGTCGTGTCGAGCGCGGCGGCGATCGACTCCGAGCGGGAACGCCCCAGCGCGTCCTTGACCTGGTCGGCAGCGACCGGCTGGTTCGGGCCGGCACCCATCCAACTGGTCGTCTGGTCGGGCGCACCGGCCTCGTTCAACCCGCCGATGAGGTCCATCAACCCGTCGCGTCGGAGCAGTGCGAGCAGCTGGTCGAGCAGCGCGGGTCCATCGAGCTGCTGTGGATCGGGTGCCACGGGAACCACCTCGCGATCGGCCGGCCGGCGGCCGGGAGTCCTGACGGGACGCTATCGGCCGATGGGCCGCGCTCGGGACCGCATCGGGCCGGAGGTGGACCGACCCGAAGGCGGTTCGGGTTGTTACAGCTCGGGCTCGAACCGGACGATCACTGCAGCATGCAAACCGCGATGCAAGGACGGCGATGATGGCGGCGATGACGGCAACGCCCCACGTGCCGGTCGGCCCGACCATGCGTCGGGCCCGGGAGCTCGCAGGCCTGGACCGTGGGGTGGCCGCCTCCGGGCTCGGCGTGCGGGCACGGGACCTGCGGGTGATCGAGAGCGGTCGTCGACCAGCGGACGTCGTCCTGGTCGAGCGGGCGTTGCAGGTGTACGGCGGTGACCGCCTGGATCTGCCGCCACGTCGGGACCTGATCCACCCCCTCGACCGGAACGTCCTGGTCGTCGGCGACGAGCAGGTGCGCATCGATCCGAACCGAAGCGACGACACGGCGGTGCTCGTGGGCTACGTCGCCGCCGTGCGCCGACAGCGCGGGCTCGAAGTGGCGGCTGTCGTGCGGTTCCGGGCCAACGACCTGGTCCAACTGGCAGCAGTCCTCGACTTGGAGGCCACCGACCTGGTGGACCGGCTGCGTCGGGTCACCGGGCTCGACAGCGATCCGGCGGTCCAGGCGGCACGGCGGATCGTGCTGACCGGACTCGCGCTGGCGATCGCCGGTCCACGGGCGCAGGACGCGCCGCGCTTCTGGACGCCGGCGGCGGCCGGACTGCGCCAGCACGACGCACAGCGGCGCGCCGCATCCAAGCCGACGGGACGGGCCCGGCGTGCGTCACCGGAGTCATCTGGTTCGGCAGGAGCGTCGGCGTCGGATTCGAGCGCGGGGAGCGAGCCGGTCGTCACCCCCTCGTCGTGGCTCGCTCGAGCCGACGGTCGACCGACATCGCGACCCGGATCGCTCGCCCGACTCGACGCGCTCGCTGAGCTGGTGGCCGAGGCCCGGTCGTCGGAGTCGTAGGACCCGCTGCACTGAAGTGGGAGCCGTCGAGCCCGGACATGAGGTCCGGCGCCTTCGGCCAGCACCGCCGCTGCCGGTCGGTCCAAGATGAGGAGGTGATCGACCACGGCGACTCCGCAGCGGCTCTTGTCCCCTCCCCGGCGGACGCCGAGCTGAGGGGCGTGATCGTCGTGACCGGCGCCGCGGCCGGCATCGGTCGGGCCACGGCGCTCGCGGCGGCGTCGTTCGGTGCCGGGCTGGCGTTGTGCGACCGAGATGCCGACGGCTTGGCGACCCTGGTCGACGAGCTGAACACGTCGGGCCTGGTGATGGGCCCCGAGGACTGCCACGCCGAGGTGCTCGACGTCCGCGACGCCGACGCGGTGGCGGCGTTCGCCGACGCGGTGCGAGGCCGCTTCGGCGGGGTGGTCGGCCTGGTCAACAACGCGGGCGGCACCTACCGGGCGGCGTTCGCCGACTCGTCGGCCAAGGGCGACCGGTCCCTCGTCGACGAGAACTTCACGAGCGTCATCGGCGTCACCCGCGCCTTCCTGCCGTTGATGGGCGCCGGTTCGGCGATCGTGAACGTCACCTCCAGCGAGGCGTTCCAGGCGGCCCCGGGGTTCGCTGTCTATGCGGCCATGAAGGCCGGAGTGGAGAACCTCACGCGCACGCTGGCGCTGGAGCTGGGCGACCGCGGGATCCGGGTGAACAGCGTGTCGCCCGACGGCATCGCCACCAGAGCTGACCTGTCGCTGGGCGAGGGTGTGCAGGCCGACTCGGCGTTCCTGCCACCACCGCTGCCGCCGCTCGGACGCCTCGGCGAGCCCGCGGAGTGCGCTGCGGTGATCGTGTGGCTGCTCGGCGACCTCGCTCGCTTCGTGACCGGTACCTCGGTCCACGTCGATGGCGGGCTGCACGCCGCCGGGGGCTGGCATCGTCGCATGCCTGCAGGACCGCCACCGCCTCGCTGATCGGCCCGACGGCCCGACCACGGCGGTGTCCCGGCCGGTGGGAGACTCGCTTCCGATGCTGCGGTTGGCCATGCGCTCCGCCCGGGCGCACTGGCGCCGCTTCGTGCTGACCGCGGCGGCGGTGCTCGTCGGCGTGGCGTTCGTCGTCGCGGCCTTCGTCCTCACCGACAGCCTGGCCGAGTCGATCCGTTCGCTACTGCGCGACACGGCAGGTCGATCCGACTTCGTCGTGAGGTCGGCCACCGGGTCGACGGGCGGGCCGGGCGGGGTGTTCGGCGGGTCCCGCGCCGGTGTGCGCGCCGAGCGGCTGGCGGCCTTCGAAGCGGTGAGCGGGGTCGCCGCTGCGGACGGCATCGTGTCGGGACCCGGACAGCTGCTCGACAAGGAGGGCACCTCCGGCGCCTTCGACTTCACGCTGCTCAGCAACTGGCCCAACGAGCCCGACCTCTTCGG
>JAPXRJ010000175.1:0-6588 GCA_033813615.1 Microthrixaceae bacterium
CCACCTCCGAGGTTGGTGCTCATGCGTTCACCTTCGCCATCGCGGCGTCGAGCTTGGTCAGCCCTGCCAGTGCGGTCTCCAACTGCTTCGAGCGCGCTTGCCGCTCGGTCTGCGACTTCTGCATCTCCTGCTGAGCACGCGTGGCTGCTTCCGTGAACGTGCGCAGCAGCTCGGCCAACCGATCACCGAACTCGTCGCGAAGGTCGCGCTGCACGTCGCGCACCACGGTGCTGATCTGGTTGTTCACCTCGAACTGCACATCGTCGAGGAACTGGCGCACCTGCGAACGAGCCGCTTGCCGGCGAGCAGCCACCTTGCGCTTGCGATCCTCCGCCAGGCCGATGCTGCCGAACAACGCACCGACGCCCAGCAGCACGGGATTGGAGGCGATGAGCACGCCGGCCGCGGTGGGCAGGAAGCTGCCCATCATGCCGAACATCATGATGCCGCTCTGCGCCCCGCGCACGGTGGTGAGGCCCACGTTGAAGGCCTTCTTGCCGCCGGCAACCACCTGATCGAGAGCCTTGCCCTGCCACAGATCGCTGATCGACACCTCGTTGACCACCGATCTCCGATCGGAGAGGCCGAGATCCTCGTCGCGCATCAGCTCGATCACCTCGCCACGCACGGCGATGCGGCCCTGTTCGAGGCTGACGAAGGCGTTGGTGACCTCATCGGCCACCACGGTCTGCAGGTAGCGCGCGAGCTCGTCCCACTCGTCGCCCTTCGACAGCACCTCCACGCGCTCGTCCATCAGCCGCTGGATCTCGCGCATGGAGCCGCGCAGATGGAAGCTGACCTTGTTGGACAGATCGGTGATGCGGTCGCCGACGAGCACGCTCCACTTGGCGCCGGGGCCGCGCAGGTACTCGATGCGGCTCTTGGCTTCTTCCAGCGAGGCGACACCGGCAGCCGCATTGGCCGGGTCGTCGATGACGCTGCGCTCGGCCGCCAGGCCGGCGGTGATCTGGGCGATGATGGATCGCGCATCGTCGATGGAGCGGGTGGTGGCGTTGGCCTTGGCCGGGCCCACCACATCGTCGCCGAGGTGCTGCACCAGCTCGGGCACGTGACTCTGCTCGTTGAGCGCACGGTCCTTGCGCGAGAGCGCCGCCGTGCGCAACGAGCTCGACACCGGCACGACCGGGATGTTCACGCCATGGCGGTCGAGATGGCCGCGATTGAGATCGACGATCTTCTGCCAGTTCGGGAACAGGTCGATCTTGGTCTGCGCGAACAGCACGGTGGGGCACAGCTCGATGGCCCTGCGCAGGAACTCGAGCTCGGGAGCGCTCAGCTCGGCCGATGCGTCGCTGACGAAGATGAGGCCATCGGCGAATGGGAGGAAGCTCAGCGTGGCGGCAGCATGGCCGGCGCCGAGGCCGCCCATGCCGGGCGTGTCGACGATGACCAGGCCCTGCTTCAGGAACGGGCTGGGCACCGTGACCTCGACCCGCTCGACACCCTTCAGGTTGCGCGGGTTGCCCGACTCACTGACCCACTGCTGCAGGTCGGTCACGGGAATGGGGTCGGCCAGCGCCTTGCCGTCCTCGCGGCGGCGCACGATGGCGCCGGGTTGCTCGGCGTAGCGCACGAGCGTGATGGCGGAAGTGGCCAGATCGTCGTCGACCGGGCAGACCTGCTGCCCGAGCAACGCGTTGACCAGCGAGCTCTTGCCCTGCTTGAACTCGCCGACCACGCACACGATGGTGGACGGCCTGCGCAAGCGGGCTGCGGCCACGGCGGCGCGGCCGGCCAGGTCGTTGCGACCCAGCTGCTGCAGCACCTTGCCGAGCTCGAGGATGAGGGCGTCAGGGCCGGGTGCCGCCGCAGCGGCCGCCGGTTGCGATGCAGGTTCGGTCATGAACCCAGATCGTCCCACACCTCGTCGGCTGCCGCCTCAGTGACTTCCGACTCGATGACGTCGCTCTGGAAGTCGTCGAAGTTGCCGCTCTCCACGAGGTCGCCGGCCACGTCGGCGATCGAGCCGCCGCCTTCGTCGGCCATCGTGGAGAAGACATCGCTGAGATCGCCCGTTGCGGCCAGGTCACTGACCGTGTCGGCAACGCCCTGCACCTGGCCGACCGCTGCTCCGGCACCGGCAATCGCGCCTCCCGTGCCCAGCGCCTCGTCGGCCAAGCTGAGCAGCCGATCGGTGTCGAGCCCATCGACATCTGCCCAGGCATCGCTGGTGGAGGTGGTGGTGCCGTCGGCCAACGTGGTCTCGGTGTACTCGCCACCGGCACCCACGTCGACGCCGTAGCCACTGGCCCCTACCTCGCCCGAGTAGCTCTCCGAGACGTTGCCCTGGTTGTCCTCCAGGCGCTCGTACTCGCCGGAGGCATTCACCTCGACGCCGTAGCCGCTGCCCTCCACTTCGCCGGTGACGGTTTCGCTGACGTTGCCGTCGGCATCCTCCACTCGCTCGTAGCCGCCGGAGGCGGAGGCTTCGAGGCCGTAGCCCTCGACGCCCACCTCACCCTGGATCGAGTCGGTGGTGACACCGTCGATGTCGGAGTGGGTGTAGTCCACACCGGCCGACACCTCCGGCCCACCGACGTAGCCCACGGAGGCGCCGGCACTGACGTTCAGCGTCGAGTCGCCGTCGGCCGCTTCGTCGTAGTCGACGCCGACGTTGGCGCCCACGGTGACGCCGGCGGGCGTGATGATCGAGCCATCGGCCGCCACGTTGGCGCCCCAGCTGCCGTCCTCGTTGCGGTAGAAGCCGCCTTCGGCGGAACCGCTGACGATGCCGTACGGCGTGGGGATGGTGCCTTGCACCTGGCCGCCCACGGAGATGTCGCCGTTCTCGGAGACTTCGACGTGGCCCTCGGCATAGGGCAACGGGCCCCAATCGACGCCGGCGGAGGCGCTGCCAGTGAAGCCCTCGTCGCCGAGCGACACTTCGCCCGACGCGATGCCCACGTCGAACTCGCCCGACATCTCGAAGCCATCCTCACCGACGCTGACGCCGTACGAGGCCACGCCGTCGATGCCGGCCGAGGCGGAGAAGGTGCCGTCCTCGTAGTCGATGTTGACCGCACCGGCGGTGACGAAGTCGACCGTGTCGAACACGTACTCGTCGACCGTGTCGGCGAACCAGCCACCCGGATCGTCGGCGATGTCCTCGACCGTGTCGACCACGCCCTCGACCACGCCGCCGAACCAGCCGACGGGGTCGGTGGTGGCCTGTTCTACGTTCTCCACCACCTCGGTCACGGTCTCGACCACCGTCTCCACCACGTCGCTAGCGGTGTCGGCGACATCGCTAGCGGTGTCCTCCACGAAATCGACAACGTCATCGAACCAGCCCATGACATACCTCCCTTTCAAGATCTGACGTCAGAGTACGGAAGCCCGCGAGGGGCGTCACCGGGAGCATTCCCGGTTCTGGAAAGCCGCTTGTGAAAAAGGAACTACTCTCTGCGTCATGGCAGAGCAGCTCACTCCTCTCGCGGTCTTGAACCGCCTCGTCGTCCAACCCAGCGACATGCTCACCGCGGTGCCGCCGTTCGTGTTCGCGGTACCCAACGGGTGGACCCTCGATGAAGCACCCGGCGCGCTGGCAGTGGTGCGCCTGCCGCAAGAGGTCGACGGGTTCTGGGTGAACGCAATGCTCACGCACGACAAGGTGGCGCGCAGCGTCGACTTCAAGGTGGCCGCACAGATCACCTGGGCCAAGCTGCAGCGCACCACCACCGACCTCACCGAGCGCGGCGAGAAGCTGATGCGGTTCGGTGATCTGCCGGTGTACATCCGTGGCGCCGAGTTCACCGGCCCCAAGGGCGGGCGCAAGCTGGCGCAGCTGCAGGCGCTGTGGTTCGCACCAGTCACCGAAGGCGGCAAGGTGGTCGACTTCTTCCAACTGGTGCTCACCTGTCCGGTCGAGCACATGGCCGCCTGCACACCGCCCATCATGGAGATGCTCAGCACGTTCCGCTTCGTCTGAACCACCCCACGGTGGCCGGCGACAGCCGTTCGCGAGCGTGGCCGGTCACAGACCCAGGTCGTCGGCGATGCCGCCCAGCGTGTCCTGCGCCTGCTCGGTGATGTCCTCCACCTGATCCTGCACGAAGTCCTCGGCCTGCGCCGCGGCGTCATCGACCATCGGAGCCCATGACTCCTGCAACTCCTCGACGACCTCCTCCGGAAAGCCCGTCTCGCCAACCAGTGGGAGCTCGGGGATGTCAGGAATCACCTCGAAGTCGTCGGCCGACGGCAGCGGGAGCCCGGCCCCGAAGTCGGGCAGCGCCGTCTGCAGCTCGGCGATGCTGTCGCCCAGGATGTCCTCGAACGGCATCGAGTCGGGCGGGTTGAAACCCTCGGTCAGCTCCGGGACCACGTCGACCAGTACCTCCTGGTACTGGTCGCTCATCGACTCGAAGTCGTCGACGATCATGCCTGGTTGACCGGCGACCTGCTCGACGAGTTCGATGACGTCGTTCCCGAACACTTCGCCACCGTCGTCGGGGTCCGAGGCGACCGTGCCGTCGACGGCCGGCATGAACACCGAGCCGCTCTCCTCGACGTTCGTGTTGATCGCGTCGTCGGGCCCCACTGCCGGGTCGATCGTTGTGGGGTCGAGCGCAGGGTCGACCATCCCCGGGTCGACGACCATCGGATCGACCGCAGGGTCAACGACTGCAGGATCAACGACCGCAGGGTCGACGACCATCGGATCGACCGCAGGATCAACGACCGCAGGGTCAACGACCATCGGATCGACCGCTGGGTCAACGACCGCAGGGTCAACGGCCGCCGGATCGGTGGCGGCCTGGTCGGCTGGGTCGATGAGTGTCGGATCGATCACGGCCGGGTCGGCGGGGGCCAACGGGTCGGCGGGGTCGGCTTCGTTGTCGCGGAGTTGCTCCTCGATCAGGGCCTGGATCTTCTGGTCCTGGGTGAAGTCCTGGATGCGCTGGTCGTACTGGTCGCGCAGGCCGGCCAACGCTTCATCGGTGGCTTGCCCAGCGCCCGGCTGGAAGCGATCGACCATCCCCTTCAGTTCCTCGCGCAGCGCAGCGGTCTCGGTGTCGCCCGCGCCGGCGCCGAGATCGAGGGACTCGATGCGCTCGAGCAGCTGGGCACGGGCCGAGTCGAACGCCGCATCCGGAGCCGGCGCGGCCTCGGCCGTGGGCGGTGGCAACGGCGGTGCCAACGGTGCCTCGTCACGAACCGGCGGCGGCGCCTGGTCCTGCTGCTGGCGGGGTGCCTGGCGCGGTTGCGACGAGCCGCCACCGCCGCCGCCACCACCGCCACCGCCGGCGGAGAACGCAGCGGCAGGGGGTGCCTCCTCGATCGGAGCGGGCGCGGGAGCAACCGGGGTCTCACCGGCGGCGGCCTCGGCGGCTCGTTCGGCGGCATCGGCGGTCTGGTACCGGCGATCCGAATCGGTCTCGTCGGCGGCGTCGGCAGTGGGCGACGAATCGTCGTCGCCGCCGGTGACCGCGTCGACGATGTCGTCGCCGAACACCACACCGGCAGCCGTCGCCGCCGCAGCAGCGGCAGCAACACCGGCGATGACACCGGTATTCGACTTGCCCGCCGCCTTCTTCGTCGGCGGTGGCGGGGGTGGCACGGAGCCACCGTCGGGCCGGGCGGCAACTGCTTCGGGGTTGGTGGGCTCGCTCATCGCGGTCTCCTTGAGTGGAACGGCAGTGCCGGAACGAATGGTGTGGACAGAACTGAACAGTTGGCGGTTACAGGCCGAGGTCGTCGGCAATGCCGCCGAGGGTGTCTTCGACCTGATCCTGGAAGTCATCGACCTGATCCTGCACGAAGTCCTCGGCCTGATCCTGCACGTCGTCGAGGTCGGGGACCGGAATGCCAAGCGCGTCGACGGCTTCCTGTGCGTAGGCCAACGTGCCGCCATCCGTACCCGACAAGTCCTCGGGCAGGAAGCTCCCCAGCTGATCGGCGACCACGTCGGGCACGGCGACATCGATCCCTGGAAGGTAGCCATTGTCGAAGTTGGCGTCGTAGTTCTCGCGGTCGATCACGTCGCCGACCACGTCGTCGAGCGCCGCGGCCGGCATCGACACTCGCGGGTCGAACTGCTCGGTTGCGACGGCGACGGCGTCGGTGAACGTCTCCTGGTACTGCTCGCTCATCGAGTCGAACTCGTCGACGATCATGCCCGGCCGGGTGGCCACCGTCTCGATGAGATCGGATGCAAGAGTTCCGCCGACCTCACCGCCGTCGTCAGGATCTGCCGCGATCTCTGCTTCCGGCACGATGGCCGGGCCGACGACACCGGTGTTGCCGTTCGCAGGCACGAACGGGGGCTCGGCGACCTCGACCAGCGGGTCGGCCTCGGTCGACATCGTCGGGTAGTCGTCGACAGTGCCGGCGGGGTTGCCGGCCTGATCGAGCACGACGTACGAGCCGTCATCACCGGGCTGGATGGTGTACCCCTCGGGCAGCGCGAGGTCGAAGTCGCTGGGATCGATCGGCATGCCGCCCAGGATGGGACCGGGCTCGGGAGCCGCTGGGTCGGTGGTTGTCGCCGGATCGATCGTGGTCGGATCGATCGTGGTCGGATCGATCGTGGTCGGATCGGTGGGCGCCGCTGCGCCGGCGGGGCTGGCC
>JAPXRJ010000176.1:0-6541 GCA_033813615.1 Microthrixaceae bacterium
TCGTACTTCGAGGGCACCGACATCGGCATCCACACCCAGAACGACTCGGGCTGCGCGGTGGCCAACTCGGTCGCCGCGGTGCTCGGGGGTGCCTCCCAGGTGCAGGGCACGGTGAACGGCTACGGGGAGCGAACCGGCAACGCAAACCTCATGGCCGTCATCCCCAACCTGACGCTCAAGCTGGGCATCCCGACGTTGCCCGAGGGACACCTGGATCGCCTCACCGCCGTGTCGCGCCACGTCGCCGAGTTGGTGAACCTGCCGCCGCACCCGGCGGACCCGTACGTGGGGTCCTCGGCGTTCGCGCACAAGGGCGGTCTGCACACCTCGGCGCTGGGCAAGGTCGGCGGCGCCAGCTACGAGCACATCGACCCTGCGGTGGTCGGCAACCGCACGCGCGTGCTGGTGTCGGATCTCGGCGGTCGCGCCGGCATGGCGATGAAGGCCGCCGAGTTCGGTGTCGAGCTCGACAGCCGTGCCGCCGGCGAGCTGTCGGAGCGGTTGAAGGTGCTGGAAGCCGAGGGATACGTGTTCGAGGCGGCCGACGCATCGCTCGAGCTGTTGATGCGCCGTGCGATCGGTTGGGAGCAGGACTTCCTCGCCGTCGAGTCGTACCGGGTGTCGAGCTACCACCGCCAGGCGATCGTGCCGAGTGGTGACCCTCTCGCCGCCGACACCGCCGCCGACACCGCCGCCGACACCGTCGTCGTCGAGCCGTCGATCGACCTGTCCACCGAGGCGACGGTCAAGCTCTGGGTCGGCGGCGACCGCCTGGTCGCGGTGGGCGAGGGCAACGGTCCGGTCAACGCGCTTGATGCAGCGCTGCGCGCTGCGCTCAACGGTCGCTACCCCGCGCTCGACCGCATCCACCTGACCGACTTCCGGGTGCGTGTGCTCGACGGTGCCACCACTCCTGGGTTGAGCGACACCGGCTCGGTGGTGCGGGTCCTGGTGGACTTCACCGACGGCGACCGGATGTGGACCACCACCGGCGTCTCTCCGAACGTCATCGAGGCATCCTGGCAGGCGCTCGTCGACGGCATCGTCTTCGGCCTGTTGCACGCCGCCTGACCCCGTCCCGTCCTGCGCCGACCCGTTCTGCGCCGACCCGTTCTGCGCCGACCCGTTCTGTTCAGCAGAATCGACCATTTTCGGTCGGTTCTGAAGAACAGAACGGGTCGGGTACCGTTCTCGGCGATGGCAGCGCCCAAGTTCGTTCCCATGGACCCGACCGATGTGGTCCGCTCGTATGAGAGTCCGCCCCGGCGGGAGTCACCGTGGCTGGCCGACCGTCCCGGTGATCTCCGCGGCGGTCAGCCCGAGGGGGAGCGGTTGGGCACACCCGGCCCCGATCAGGGCTACGCGCTCAAGCTCGCCGCTTCGTTCCGGGGAACGCTCACGTTGCGCCCCGGGGAGCACGAGTCCGACGCCATCGCCGGAGGATCGGCGATCGCCATGAAGCGCTCCGGCCTGTTCGGTCGTGCCCCCGTCATCTTCGACGTCCGGGTCGGTCTGGCCATCTGGGGCTTCCTCGACGACGACCCGGCCGACGACCTGGTCGCACTGCGCACCAAGTGGTTCGAAGAGGTGCACCAGGTGCACCACTACGACGAGCTGCGCCGTATCGTGGATGCGGCGCCAGATGCCGTCCTGATGCTCCCGCACGACGAGATCCTCCGTCGTCATGCCGACGACTGGCGCAGCTGCCTGGACCTCGACGTCTGAACGTCGCGACCAGGTGCGGTCGCTCTGCTGATCAGGCCGAGGTGCTGGTCAGGCCGAGATGTCGATCGGTGTGCCGATTGGGATCGCGTTGACGATCTGTTGGATCACGTCGTTGGGGATGCGGATGCACCCGTTCGACACGTCTTGTCCGACGAGCTCGGGTCGATTGGTGCCGTGCAGGGCGATCACCGGCACGCCGTTGTCGAACTCGTCGATGTGCTCGCTGTACGCGTTGGTCGGCAGCGCCACGGGACCGTATGCACCGGCCGGGTTGTCCTGCTCGACCTCATCGGTGATGTAGAAGCGACCGGTCGGTGTCGGCGTCTCCGGCTTACCGATCACCACCGGGGTGCTCAGCACGACCGTGTTGCCGTCGTAGAGCGTCAGCATCCGCGTGCCGAGCCGGAGATCCAGGCGAAAGCTCGTGTTCGACAGCGTGACGTCTGCCGCGGCGACGTAGCCGTCGGTGCCGTTGGGTCGGACCGGGATCTCGACCCTGAGCCAGTCGCCCCGCTGCTCGGTCACGAGCATGACGAACGGGTCGCCCCAGGCCGTCGGGTTGTTGAAGCTCCAGCCTGACGGGTCGGTGTAGCGACCCTTGATGGGATAGTCGTCTCGGGGGAGGGCGTCACGGGGCGCCACGACGGCCTGGCTCTGCGGCGGTTCCGGGTTGTCCCAGCTCTCGACCGGCGTCATGGAGTCCCAGCCCTCGGGTGCCTGCGAGTGCACCAGGATCGACGGGTTGCGGGCGGTGGCGATCGTCGCCTCTTCGGCCGGTCGCACCGCGGGAGTCGTCGTCGACGATGCTGTGGTGGACGGACTGGCGGGCGTCGGGTCCTCGCCCGAGAGCAGGATCGCTGCGATCACGGCGATCACGGCCAGGATCGCCGCGCCGACGAACAGGGCGATGCGACCGTTCGACAGCCGTCGGGGCGGGCGATCCTCGACGACCGACTGGTCGTGCTCGTACCACGGCTCGTCGGTCGGCTCACTTGCTGGTGGGTGTTCGGTCCCGCCGGGGGTTCCGTCGTTGGTCATCGCGTCCCTCTGTCCGTGCAGCATCCTAGGGAGGCGCCCGTACCCACGAGCGGCAGCCGGTAGCGTTCAGCGTCGTGACGAGCCCCGAGACCACAGCCGGCGGGCCGGTCCGTGTCCGCTTCGCCCCGGCCCCGACGGGCTACCTGCACCTGGGCAGCGCACGAGCCGCGCTCTTCAACTGGCTGACAGCGCGCCATCTGGGCGGGACGTTCCTGCTGCGCGTGGAGGACACCGACCTCGAACGGTCCCAGCAGTCGCTGATCGACGTGATCTTCGAGGCGCTCGAGTGGATGGGCCTGGACTGGGACGAGGCTCCTGTCCTCCAGTCGACCCGGTTCGATCTGCACCAGGCGGCGGTGGACCAGCTCCTCTCGACCGGCGACGCGTACTGGTCCGACCCGGTGCCCGAGGCCGATCGCGAGCGCACCGGCGGTCGGCCGTACGACCCGGCCGATCGGGACCGCGATCTCGGCCCGGGAGAGGGCCGCGCGGTGCGGTTCCGCACCCCCGACGACGGCACGACGTCCTGGGCCGATCTGATCCGGGGTGAGATCAGCTTCGAGAACTCCAACATCGAGGACTTCGTCATCCGTCGGGCCGACGGCTCGCCGACGTTCTTCGTCGCCAACGCCGTCGACGACCAGGACATGGCGGTGACCCACGTGATCCGCGGTGAGGACCTGATCAACGTCACGCCCAAGCAGCTGCTGCTGCGCAGCGCACTTGGATACGACCAGCCGCTCGAGCTGGGCCACATGCCTCTGATCGTCAACGAGGCACGCAAGAAGCTGTCGAAGCGTCGCGACGACGTCTCGCTGCTCGACTACCGCGACCGCGGCTACCTGCCCGAGGCGATGGTCAACTACCTGGCGCTGCTCGGCTGGGGACTGCCCGATGGGAGCGAGATCCGCCTGGATCCGTTGCACGAGCTGCCACCGCTGTTCGACATCCGCGAGGTGAACGACTCGTCCGCGTTCTTCGACACCAAGAAGCTTCGGTACGTGAACGCAGAGCACCTTCGAGCGCTGACGGTGACGGAGTTCGCGGTGCGATCCCAGCCCTACTTCGATGCCGCGCCGTGGGCGGATCGCTTCCACGCCGGCACCTTCGCCAGGATGGCCACCGAGGTGCAGACCCGCGTGGAGACGCTGTCGGAGGTTCCGGGCTACGTGGACTTCCTCTTCCTGGCCGACCCTCAGGTCGACGAAGCCTCGTGGACCAAGGCGATGGTGCCTGACGCTGCCGTTTGGCTCGACGCGGTGATCGATAGCGCGGGTGAGTGGCCGTGGCAGGCCACCGAGTTGCACGAGCGGACCTTCGCTCTGTGCGAGGAGCTCGGCGCGAGCCGCAAGAAGTTCCAGGCGCCGATCAGGGTCGCGATCACCGGCCGATCGGTCGGCCCGCCGCTGTTCGAGTCGATGGAGGTCCTGGGCCGCGACGAGGTGCTGCGCCGGCTCGGCGCTGCGCGAGGGCGGCTGGCAGCGAGGGAGTCTGCGGGTGGCCAAGGCTGAACCCGGTGCCGATGGTCCTCGCCGTCGGCGGTGGGTGCTGCGCATCGCGCTCGGTGCTGCGGCGCTGGTGGTCCTCTACGTGGGGCTCACGTTCCTGCAGGTCGTCCTGGCATCGCGCGCCGATGACCGCAGCGGCAGCGACGCGATCGTCGTCCTGGGAGCAGCGCAGTACGACGGGACTCCATCGCCCGTGCTGCAGCAACGCCTGGACCACGCGCTCGAGCTGTACAGCGACGGCGTCGCGCCGCGCGTCGTTCTGACCGGCGGCAAGCGCTCCGGCGACCGCTTCACCGAGGCGTACTCGGGCTACCGGTACCTCGCCGGCGCCGGTGTCCCGGCCGACGACCTCCTCGTCGTCACCGACGGGTCGAGCACGTGGGACTCGCTGCAGGCCGCCGACCGGGTGCTGCAGCGCGAGGGGCTCGACCGGGTGACGCTGGTGTCCGACAGCTACCACTCGAAGCGTCTGCAGGGCATCGCCGGCGAGTTGGGCATGGAGGCCACGGTGTCGCCCACCGGCGGGGAGGCGTCGTTCTCGGAGTTGGTTCGTGAGTCGGGTCTGGTCGCCATCGGCCGATTGATCGGCTACGGACGCCTGATGCGCCTGTCGGGCTGATCTCCCGCGCGCGGCGGAACGCCAGAGCCCGCTCGATGCCGGAGGCGACGATCGAGTCTCGCACCGTGGCTCTCGGCTGACGACGGGGGAACGCGGGTACAGTCCGGGACGGCTCCCAGCTGTCGTCGTTCTGGCGGGTTGCCGGAACCCAGGAGGATGTCGTGTCGCACTCGGTGGACTTCGTGACGGTCTCGACCGTGGGGCTCGAATCCTCGCCGGTCGCCGATGCACTGGCGGGACTGCGCGCCAACGAGGCGCGCTACTTCAAGAACAAGTACGACCACGTCTTCACCGTGGATCCGGCTCGTGACGCGGCGTCGACGGTCGACCGGGTGAGCACGATCCTCGAGGAAGAGCGCGGGATCGTCATCTCGTCGCCCGCGCTGGAGGCGACGTCGTTCCAGGTCGAGGACATCAAGTGGGACTACGTCTTCTACGAGAACGGGCTCGCCATCAACGTGTTGTGGCAGGTCGGTGACGGGGGCAAGCACGCCGTCGGGTTCAAGCTGTCCGACGGGATGGAGATCCCCGACGAGCTGTCCGGCTTCAAGTTCGCCCGTCAGAAGTCCAAGCTGGCCGGCACGATCCGCGGGTCGTACTTCGTCATCAAGGGCGACTACTGAGCAGCCACGTTCGCAGGGTGGCTCCGCTGCGCGACGGGGATCGACTCCGGTCGCGACGTGCCGACGGGGCCGGGTCCGTTGCTACCGTCCTGGCGTGCCGTCGTTCCGATCGCTCGTGACGACCAGCGTCATCGACGTGGTCAGGGTTCGCGTGGTGCATCCGGTGTTGCACGCCGCCGCGACTGCGGCCGTCGGCCTGGCTCGCGAGGCGCTGCGTTGGGCCTACATCGGCGCCGCCGACGGCGACCGCATGGGGTTCGCCTCGTTCGGTGAGCGATCGCTGCTGCAGCAACCGCACGGCGGGCTGCTGGGCGTGGAGCGGATCACGATCGGTGTCGACACGCTCATCTCGGTGGGCGCCAACCTGGCGGCGGTCCCCGAGGACGGGGAGCTCGACAGCGACCCCGTGATCGAGATCGGCTCGCGGGTGTGGGCAGCGCAGGGCCTCTGGGTCGTGGCGCACCGCCGAGTGGTGATCGGCGACGACGTGTGGCTCGGTCCGGGCGTGCGCATCACCGACGCCAACCACGACTCGTCGGACCCGAGCGTCCCGATCGGTCACTCGATGGCGCCGGCGCAGCCGGTCCGGATCGGTGACGGGTCCTGGCTCGGCACCGGTGTGGTCGTGCTGCCGGGTGTCACGATCGGCGACCACGTCACGGTGGGGGCGAACTCCGTGGTCTGCGACGACCTTCCGTCGTTCACCGTCGCGGTGGGCTCACCGGCGCGCGTCGTCCGCGTCACGGAGGCGTGATCGCTGCGTCGACGGTGGCATCATCGATCCGAACGCTGCGACAGGTCGCGGCGAAGCGGGGAGTCGCTGTGCAGCTCTACTTCGACGACGAGGGGTTCGACGGGCAGCTCCAGCGCTCGATCGGCAAGTGCGATTCGGCCATGGCCAACGTCGGCGAGTGCCTCTACATCGCCTCTCGGATCACCGCTGGTGACCGCGACAGCTGGTACCGGGAGTGGTCGTCGTTCGCGGACGGCCTGGTTGCACAGGCCGACGAAGCGCTCACCGCCGGCCA
>JAPXRJ010000177.1:0-6538 GCA_033813615.1 Microthrixaceae bacterium
CGACACTATGGGAAACGACGAAGCCGTCGTCGGCTCCGCTGCGATGCCATCGTGGGGCCGTGCACGTGCTCCGGTCGCTGTTCCGATCCGTCGACCTGCACGACCGCCCGTGGGGCCAGGTGCTCGCAGGGGTGACCCTGGCCGCGATCTCGATCCCGGAGGTGCTCGGCTTCGCTCGCATCGCCGGGATGCCGGTCCAGTCCGGCATCGTCACGATGATCGTCCCCGCCGTCCTGTTCGTGGCCTTCTCCTCGTCGCGCCACCTGGTGGTCGGCGCGGACTCGACCACCGCCGCGGTCCTCGCCGCCGGGCTGGTCGGGGTGGCCGCCCCCGGGACCGAGCCATATGTGCAGCTCGCCGGTGTGGTCGCCCTGGTGACCGGGGGGCTGCTGCTGGTGGCGAGGCTGGCGCGGCTCGGATTCGTGGCCGACTTCCTGTCGCGGACGCTGCTCGTGGGGTTCCTCACCGGCGTGGGCATCAGGGTGGCATCCGGTCAGCTGCCCGACGTGCTCGGGGTGCCGGTGGCCACCGACGGACCGCTCCGGACGTTGCTCGAGGTGCTCGGTCACCTCACCAGCGCCACTCCGGCCGACGTCGCGCTGTCGACGGCGACGATCCTGGTCGTCGTCGTCGGTCCACGACTGGCGAGGAAGGTGCCGTGGGCGCTGCTGGTGGTCGTGGTCACGATCATCATCGCCTGGTGGGTCGGTCCGTCGATCGCGACCGTCGACGACGTGCCGAGCGGCCTGCCGTTGCCGATCTGGCCGTCGGTGCCGTCGGAGCACCTGCGGATGGTGACGGAGCTGGCGCTCACGATCGCGGTCGTCGTGCTGGCCCAGAGCGCGGCGACGGCGCGAGCCGATGCGGACCGCTACCGCGAGCGTGACGACGTCGATGACGACATCGTCGGTCTGGGCATGGCCAACCTGGCCGCCGGGCTGTCGGGTGCCTTCGTCGTGAACGGCAGCCCGACCCGGACCGCGATCGTCGACACCGCCGGTGGCCGCAACCAGCTCGCGCAGCTGACCGCCGCGGGTTGCGCACTCGTCGTGCTGCTTGTCGCCGCACCTGCGCTGACGCACATCCCGACCGCGGTGCTGGCATCGATCGTGCTGGTGATCGCACTGCACCTCGTGGACATCTCGGCGATCGGCGACGTGTTCCGACGCCGCCGGATCGAGGGCATCGTGGTGATCGCCACGGCGGCGACGGTCGTGATCTTCGGTGTCGGACCCGGCATCGTGTTCGCCATGGTGCTGTCGGTGATCGTGCACCTGCGCCACAGCTACCGCCCGAGCACGCGGCTGCTCGCCCGCGACGGCGATCGTTGGAGGATGAGCCGCGTGCAGCACGCACGGGAAGCGGAGCCGGGCCTGGCGATCTACTTCGTGCCGACGAACCTGTACTACGCCAACGCGACCGGCGTGGCCGACGAGGTGATGGGCCTCGTCGACGCCGCGGATCCTCCGCTGCGGTGGTTGTGCGTGTTCGCGATCGCCATCGACGACGTCGACCTGACGGCGTCGGACGTGATCCGTCGCCTGCACGACGACCTGGCCGAGCGCGGCGTCACCCTGGTGCTCAGCGCGGTCGAACCGCGCGTGCGCGAGGAGTTCGAGCGCGACGGCCTGATCGACCTCATCGGTGCCGAGCACTGCGGCTACGCGGACCTGGACGACGTGGTCGCCGCGTACCGTCGCAGCTCCTGACCTGCAGGTCGGCCGCTCAGGACGACTTCATGGCCTCGACCATCTCCACCTTGGTCGCGCGGCGGGCGGGGAGGATCGAGGCGAGCACTCCGGCGAGCACGCCGATCAGGGCGATCAGGCCGATGCGCGGCCAGTTGACGTTCAGCGTGATCTCGGAGCTCAGGCTGCCGATGAGCACCCAGCCGAGCAGGAGGCCTGCACCCACGCCGATCACGGTGCCCAGCACGCCGATCAGGACCGACTCGATCCGCACCATCCGACCGACCTGCTGACGGGTCATCCCCAGCGAGCGGACCATGCCCAGCTCGTGGCGGCGCTCGATGATCGACAGCGTGAGGGTGTTCACGATCCCGACCAGGGCGATGATCACGCTCATCCCCAGCAGCGCGTTGACCGTGTTGATGAGGAAGTCGAACACCTGGCTGACGATCTGGCCGAGGAAGTTGCCCGGTTGCACCTCGGTGCCGGCGTGGCCGACGACGAGGTCGTTGAGACGTGCGCCCACCGCGTCCGCCTGGCCGGCGTCCACCCGGACGTAGACCATGCTCACCGGCTGCTCGCCGGCCAGCTCCTCGAAGCGCTCCTCGGAGACGAGCGTCTGCAGGAGCAGGGTGTCCAGCTCGGGTTCGAGCGTGGCCACGACCGGCAGCTGCGTGGGGGTGCCGTCGGCGGAGACCAGCTCGATCGTGGAGCCGACGACGCTCGGGAGGGTGGCCATCGTCCGATCCTCGCCCGGTCCGGCGGATCCACCGGATGCACCCGGCAGCGACGGGACGGCAGCGCCTTCGCCCACCGCCAGCTGCTCGAGCGATCCGGACTCGGTGGCCAGGCTCGTGGAGCTCTGCAGGAGGTCGATGTCGGCACCGGAGAGGAACACGTAGCTGCCGGCCGAGTCGAGCAGCACCGTCTGGCGGATCGGTGCCGCTGCGGCCACGCCCGACGTGTCCTGGATCTTGGCGACCAGGTCCGGTGCCACTCCGTTGGGCCCGGCGGCGACGATGAAGTCCGAAGCGGAGAGCTTGTCGATCTGCTCGACGGTGTAGTGCTTGAGGGCATCGCCCGACACGGTCACCAGCGTCACGAGGAACAGGCCGATCACCAGCGCGTTGGCGGTGGTGGCGGTGCGCTTGGGGTTGCGTGCGGTGTTGTCGACTGCCAAGCGCACGGTCATGCCGGCGCGCCGGGCCGGAGGCCGCAGCACCGCCGCGAAGAGACGGGCCACGAGCGGGCCGCCGATGAGCAGGCCGGCGAAGAGCGCCAGCGCGCCGGGGATCAGGGCCCAGCCGTTCAGCCCCGTCAGCCGCACGCCCAGGAGCAGGGCGATCGACAGGACCAGGCACGTGCCACCGATGACGGCACGGGCGATCGACGTCCCGGAGCGATCCACCGCCGCGTCGCGCATCGCCTCGACCGGTTTGGTGCGCCCGGCACGGAACGCCGGGACGAACACCGACACCACGGTGACGATGGTGCCGGCGATCAGGCACAGCACCACGGTCCACGGGCGCAACGCCACGCCCGAACCCGGCAGCGCGATGTCGAACGCGCCGAGCACGGCCTGGATGGCATAGGACAGGACCGCTCCGAACGCGATGCCGATCGCGCTGGCGACGAAGCCGATGATCGCACCCTCCAACAGCAGCGACCGTCGGACCTGGGCCGGTGTGCCGCCGACGGCGCGGATCAGCGCGAGCTCACGGAACCGTTGGGTGACGACCACCGAGAACGTGTTGAAGATGACGAAGGCGGCCACGAAGAGCGCCAGGTAGGCGAACCCTTGCAACGCCGGTCGTAGCAGGTCGACCAGCCCGGCGTTCTGGGCCTGCTGCGTCGCCCGGAACGCCTCGCCGGTGACGACCTCGGCCGTGGTCGGCAAACTCGAGGCCAGGGTCTGGCGCACGGATTCTGCCTGTCCGGCATCGGTGGCCACGATGATGTCGCTCCATCCGGGGTTCTGCGGGGCGAGCAGCGACATCGCCGTCCGTGGAGCGAAGGAGAACGTGCCGCCGTCGTCGATCGCGTCCTGGCCGTCGAAGCTGGTGATGCCGACGACCGTCGCCTCGGTCGGACCGGCCGGCGTGGCGAGACGCACCGACGAGCCGACCTCGAGGTCGTTCTCCGACGCCGTGCCGCGGTCGACGACCACCTGCACCTCCTCGCCCGACGAAGCATCCACCGCAGCCTCGGCCGGGGCGTCGCCGTCCTCGACGGTGAGCGGGTTGAGCCGCTCGACATCGATCCACGCGCGACCCTGGGAGCGGGAGGTCAGCGACTCGTCGTCCGCGCTCAGGAGGTGCACGGGCCCGCTCACCTGCCCGGCGGCACCGTCGACGCCCGAGGTCGAGCGGACCTCGTCGAGCGTCTCGATCGGCAGCGCCGTCGGGGCGCCTTCCATCGCCGCGGCGGGCTCGACGACCAGGTCGACGTCCGCGTACTGGCGCGCGACGCTACCGGTCAGCGCGTCGCGCATCGCGTCGGTGAGCATGAGCCCGGCGGCCAGGAAGCCGATGCCGATGATCACCGCGAGCGCGGTGGCGACCAGGCGGGTGAGGTTGGCGCGGAGGTTGGTGAGCGCGTAGCGGAGCACGTTGGGGGGAGGTCCTCTCCTGCAGCCGGGCTTCAGATGCCGAGGCTGCCCAAGCGGGCCAGGATGGCGTCGCGGGTCGGTTCGAGCAGCTCGTCGACGATGCGGCCGTCGGCCAGGAACAGGATGCGGCCTGCGTAGGCGGCGGCGACGGGGTCGTGGGTCACCATCACCACCGTCTGGCCCTGTTCGGTCACTGCTCGCTGCATGAACGTGAGGATCTCCGCGGAGGAGCGCGAGTCGAGGTTGCCGGTGGGTTCGTCGGCGAAGATGATCTCGGGTCGCTCCACCAGGGCACGGGCCACCGCCACGCGCTGCTGCTGGCCACCCGACAGCTCCGATGGCTTGTGGTCCAGTCGGTCGCCCAGCCCGACGGTGTCGACGACCTGCTGCATCCACGCCGGGTCGGGCTTGCGGCCCGCGAGGTCCAACGGGAACGTGATGTTCTCCCTCGCGTTGAGCGTGGGGAGCAGGTTGAACTGCTGGAAGACGAAGCCGATCTTGTCCCGGCGCAGCAGCGTCAGCTGCTTCTCGGTCAGTCGGGTGATGTCGACGTCGCCGATGAACGCCTGTCCGGAGCTCAGGCGGTCGAGTCCCGCCGCGCACTGCATGAGCGTGGACTTGCCCGACCCCGACGGGCCCATGATCGCCGTGAATCGCCCGGGCTCGAAGCCGACCGTCACGCCGTCGAGCGCCCGGACCTCGGCCTCGCCGGAGCCGTACACCTTGGTGGCTCCGAGGACCTGGGCCGCCCAGGTGAGCGTCGCGGTGACGGGCTGGGCGGAGGGTTCAGGGGAGGGCGGCGTGTCCATGGGTGCCCGAGCGTAGGCAGCCCGCGGCTCGATGTGATGCCACCCGTCGCCGTCGTGGTGCTCAGCTCGGCGATTCGGCCCAGTTGATCTGGACGGTCTCGAACCCGGCGGCTCCAAGGAACGTGCGGAGCCACTGCTCGGTGTTGGTGCGCGCCTGATCGATCACGTCGGACTTCGCTGCGGCGGACTCGAGTTTCTTCTCCGCCTCCTCGTACACCGGGCTGTCATCGGTGGGGTTCGACGCGAACACGTCCTCGACGCGGTCGACGATGCCGCGGTCCCGCGACACGATCCGGGCCGATCCCTCGTCGATCTCGGCGTCAGTCAGCTGGGGGTCCGGCAGCGTGATCTGGATGGTCGTGCCGTCGTCGGACACCTTCACCGAGTTCGGTCCCAGGTCAGAGAAGTCGACGGTGGCGCGGACGCTGCCGGTGACGATCGCCGTCACCCGTTCGCCCTTGATGAAGCCGGGCAGGAACGAGTCGTTCTCCAGGTCGACGTCCTGGGTGAAGCTCGCCTCGGCGGCGGTGAACTCCTCGAGGGTGCGGATGCGCTCGAGGACGGCCGGGCCGGAGCGGTCGACGGTCGTGGTGCCGAAGGGGTCCCACACGTTGAGCAGGCCCACGACCACCAGCGCCAGGAGGCCCAGCGCGATCAGGACCAACGACGCGGTCGCGATGATTCCGAGCCCGACGCGGCTCTTGGTGGAGGTGCCAGCCATGGTCCGCTCAAGGTACCGGCTGGTTCCGGTGTCTCGGCGGGACTCCCGGCGTACGCTGATGGCGCTCTCCGGAACCGCCGAACGGGCTGAGCCCTCCGACTGGGCGCGCCGGCCCGACCGTTACCCTGTCGCCGTGGCCGACGACCTCCCTGCCGACGCGGTGCCCATCCGGCAGCTGACCGACGACGACCTCGAAGGGTCGGGCAGCGGACCCGAGGCCGACGCCGTCGGCGATGGAGGCGCCGATGGAGGCGCCGATGGCTCGGGACCCTCGGCGTGGGTGATCGGAGCGCTGGTCGCGCTCCTGGCGCTGCTGGTCGGCATCGGGGCCGTCCTGGTCGTCCAGAAGGCGGCAACGCCCGGAGCGGGCTCGGTCGACGTCGGCTTCATGCAGGACATGACCACCCATCACCAGCAGGCGGTGGAGATGGCGAGCATCGTGGCCGAGACGGGCTCCGACCCCGACGTGCGGGCCTTCGCCCGTGAGATCCTCACGTTCCAGCAGTACGAGGTCGGCTACATGGAGGCCCTGCTGGAGGACTGGGGTCAGTGGCCGTTCCCGCAGGATCGCACCGCCATGGAGTGGATGGGGATGTCGAGCTCGCCCGACCAGATGCCGGGCATGCAGACGCCCCAGGCGATGGACGAGCTCGAGGGCGCGTCGGGTGCCCGGGTCGAGGAGCTGTTCATCCCGATGATGATCGATCACCAC
>JAPXRJ010000178.1:0-6497 GCA_033813615.1 Microthrixaceae bacterium
CACGAGTGTGCCGTCGTCGGCAGCGTCAGATGTGTATAAGAGACAGGCTCCGATCGTCGCTTCCCCCCTCACCTCGAGCCGTGGGAGCACGCGTGCGAACACTCGCCGCCATCGTTGCGGTCCTCACCGTCGCGGCAGCGCCGCTCTGCACCGCAAGCGGTCGGTCCGCTCGGAGCGACCCGGGCGTGGCGACCGTCCGAACCGTCAGCGCCGATCAGCCGTCGGTCACCTATGCGCCACCGGTCGACGCTCCGGTGATCGACCCGTTCCGCCCGCCGGCGACGCCGTACGGTCCGGGCAACCGGGGCCTGGAGTACGCCACTGGCCCGGGCCTCGAGGCGCGGGCGATCGGCGCCGGACGGGTGACCTTCGCTGGTCAGGTGGCGGGTCGGGGCGTCGTCACCGTCGAGCACGCCGACGGCCTGCGCTCGTCGCTCACCGGGCTGACGTCGATCTCTGTTCGGGCGGGTGAGCAGGTCGCCGGCGGTCAGGTGCTCGGGACCACCGCTGCGGCACTTCACCTCGGGGTCCGCCGCGACGGGGCCTACATCGACCCCGCCTCGTTGTTCGCCGTGGGCGGTCCGCCACGCCATGCCGTGCTCGTGGAAGTCCCGTGAAGGCACGTTGCGGTCCGCTTCGCGCCCGCGACTACACTCTCCTCCGGCCCGGAACCGGGTCGACGTCGTTGCGAACAGCTGCGACGGCGTGCAACAGGATCCAAACTCGCCCGGGAGCACTCTTCGGTCGCCTCGCCGCCCAGCGGCAGGTGTCGCACTCGGGTCTCGTCGAACCGAAGGGAAGGAGAACCAACCATGTCTGCTGTCGTCAGCATGAAGCAGCTGCTCGAGGCCGGTGTCCACTTCGGTCACCAGACCCGCCGCTGGAACCCCAAGATGAAGCGCTTCATCCACGGTGAGCGCGGGGGCATCTACCTGATCGACCTGCACCAGACGCTCTCGGGGATCGAGAAGTCGTACCTGTTCGTGCGGGACCTCGTCGCCGACGGCGGCACCGTGCTGTTCATCGGCACCAAGAAGCAGGCCCAGGACTCGATCCAGGGCTACGCGGAGAAGTGCAACATGCCGTACATCAACCAGCGCTGGCTGGGCGGCATGCTCACCAACTTCGAGACGATCTCCAAGCGCGTCGCCAAGATGAAGGAGTACCAGCGCATGCGGGACTCCGGAGAGTTCGAGGCCATGCCCAAGAAGGAAGCGCTGCTGCTCACCCGTGAGCTCGACAAGCTGGAGCGCAACCTCAACGGCATCCGCGACCTCGAGCGCCTGCCCGACGCGGTGTTCATCCTGGACACCAAGAAGGAGGACATCGCGGTGACCGAGGCGAACAAGCTCGGCATCCCCGTGGTGGCCGTCGTCGACACCAACTGCGACCCCGACATCATCCAGTTCGTCATCCCGGGCAACGACGACGCGATCCGCTCGGGCAGCCTGCTGACCCGGGTGATCGCGGACGCCGTGATCGAGGGTCGTCTGATGCGCTCCAAGAAGCACCCCGAGTCCGCTCCGCGCGAGCGCTCGGCAGAGGAGCAGGCCGAGAAGGCCGCCGAGCAGGCCCGTGCCCAGGCCGAGGCCCGTCAGGCCGCAGCCGAGCGCGAGGCTCGCATGCTCGCAGCTCGCGACACGCCCCAGGACGAGGGCTCGGTCCTGAAGGAGGGTGCGGCCGACGCCGACGTCGCGGCCGAGGCACCCACCGCCAACGAGGTGGCCGCCGAAGAGCTGGCCCTCGACGGCGAGCCGGCCGAGGCCAGCCCGATCACCCCGAGCACCGAGGAGAACTGATGGCAGACATCACCGCAGCCGACGTCAAGTCCCTCCGTGATGCCACTGGCGCCGGGATGATGGACGCCAAGAAGGCGTTGGTCGAGGCCGACGGCGATCGCCAGAAGGCAGCGCAGATCCTCCGCCAGAAAGGCCTGAGCAAGGTCGCCACGCTGGAGGACCGGGAGAACAACCAGGGCGCCGTGGCCATCGCCGCTTCCGGCAGCACCGCCGCGCTGGTCGAGCTCAAGTCCGAGACCGACTTCTCGGCCAAGGCGGCCGACTTCGTCGAGCTCACCCAGCGCCTGGCCGACGCCGTCCTCGCCGGAGGCGTCGAGGCCGTCGAGTCGCTCAAGGACGACCTCGACAGCCTCAAGATCGCCAAGCGGGAGAACATCGAGCTGGGCAAGGTCGTCCGCTTCGAGGCGGCCGACGGCAACGTGCTCGATGCCTACGTCCACATCCAGGACGGCCGTGGCACCAACGCCGTGCTGCTCGAGGTGGAGGGCTCCGACATGGAGACCGCCCACGAGATCGCGCTGCACATCGCGTTCGCCAAGCCCTCCGCCATGAGCCGGGACGAGATCGACCCCGCACTCGCCGAGACGGCCCGCAGCGGCTTCGAGGAGCTGACGATCAAGGAGGGCAAGCCCGAACAGGCCGTGCCCAAGATCGTCGAGGGTCGGATGGGCTCCTGGTACGCCGAACGAGTGCTGCCCGAGCAGGGCATGTTCGGCGACAAGGAGACCGTCCAGGAGCGCCTCGGCAGCGGCCGGATCGTCCGGTTCGCTCAGGCCTACATCGGGGACTGAACGTGACGTCGCCTCGCTGGGGACGGGTGCTGATCAAGCTCTCCGGCGAGGCGTTCGCCGGCGACGCCGGCTTCGGCATCGACGGCGAGGTCGTCACGTCGATCGCCTCGGAGGTCGTCGAGGTCAAGCAGCGCTTCGACGTCGACGTGGCGGTCGTGGTCGGCGGCGGCAACATCTGGCGGGGCATGACGGGCGAGGGTGCGGGGATGGACCGCGCTCAGGCCGACTACATGGGCATGCTCGCGACGGTCATCAACGGCCTCGCGCTGCAGGAGACCCTGGAGCGCCTCGGCCAGCCCACCCGCGTCCAGACCGCGATCGAGATGGCACAGGTCGCCGAGCCGTACATCCGTCGGCGGGCGATCCGCCACCTGGAGAAGGGCCGCGTTGTCATCTTCGTCGGCGGGACCGGCAACCCCTTCATGACGACCGACACCACCGCAGCGCTGCGTGCAGCGGAGATCGACGCCGGCGCGATCCTCATGGGCAAGAACGGCACCGACGGCGTCTACTCGGCCGACCCCCGTCTGGATCCCGACGCCGAGTTCCTGGCGGAGGTCAGCTACATCGACGTCCTCAACCGCGGGCTCAAGGTCATGGACTCCACCGCCATCTCCCTGTGCATGGACAACGAGCTGCCGATCTGCGTGTTCGACCTGATGAGCCGCAACCTCGGCGCCATCCTCTCCGGCGAGCGCGTCGGAACCCTCGTCTCCTGACGAAGCTTGTCTCACCCTCGATGTCTGGGTGTGGGAGGCTGACCCGGTGAGCGAAGAGCTGATCGACGCCGTGCTCGAGGATGCCGGCATCCACATGGACAAGGCCGTGGCCCATGCCCGCCACGAGTTCGCGGGGGTCCGCACGGGCCGCGCCAACCCGGGGCTCGTGGAGAAGCTGCCGGTCGACTACTACGGAGCCGCCACGCCGTTGCAGCAGCTGGCGAGCTTCTCCATCCCCGACGCCCGGATGTTGGTGATCACCCCGTTCGACAAGGGTGCGATGGCGGGCATCGAGCGGGCCATCCAGGACTCGCAGCTCGGACTCAACCCGAGCAACGACGGCGTCGCCATCCGCCTGGCGTTCCCACCGCTCACCGAGGAGCGGCGCAAGGAGTACGTCCGGCTGGTCAAGGCCAAGGCGGAGGACGGTCGAACGGCGGTCCGCGGCGCCCGGCGCGACGCCCGCAAGGACCTGGACGCGCTCGAGAAGGACGGTGACATCTCGTCAGACGACCTTCACCGCGCCGAGGCCGAGCTGGACAAGCTGACCAAGCAGCACGAGGCGGCCATCGACGAGGCGCTCGACGTCAAGACCGTCGAGCTGCTCGAAGGCTGATGCTGCACCCGATCTTGGTAGGAGGACTGCGATGACCGATCACGACGATCCCGGTCGCGTCGAAGAGCCGCGCTCCGAAGGCGTGCGGATCATCGGTGCACAGGAGGCGGCCGAGGCCGCCGGACGCTCTGACGTCGCCCGGCGACGCCGCCGGGGGGAGAAGCGCTACGGCGATCGACCCGATCAGCCCGATCCCGCCGACGACCTCCCCACCGTGCGGATCTCCACGAGCGAGCCCGACCACCTCGGTGACGCGCCGGTCGCGCAGCCGCGCTCGGAGGAGCCCCGCTGGGCCGACGAGGAACCGTCGACACGCGGCTACGGCCATGCGCGGGCGCTGCCGGCAGAGCCCGCGGACGTCGACGACACGGGGGGATACCTCGACGACGGCGGTGATGAGGACTGGAGTCCGACCGGCGGCGGCGCCGACCCGTTCGCACTGTCCGACGACGACTCCTTCGTGCTGCCGCACTGGACCGAGCCGCCGACCGGCCAGGTGCCCAAGGTCGTCATCGGCGACGATCAGCTCGAGGACGAGCCGACCGGCAGCTTCGCCTCAGCGCCGCGCTGGCGCGACGAGGGCGAGCGCCACGTCGAGACCGACTTCGACGACCTGCTCGACGACGGTCCACGCCTGGGCGCGCTGCGTGGCGGTGACCCGTTCGACGACGACGGCGACGACTTCTTCGACTCCGAGGTGGATCGCGACCCGATCGAGGCGTTCGCCCCCGACGACGACTTCGACATGGTGGACGAGCGACGGCCGGCTCGTCGAACCCGGACGCGCGCTCGTCCGTCGGGTGGGGGCGGCGACGACGACGGCGGCGGGCCGCCGGCGGACGACGGCGCCGTCGGCGGTGACCGCGACCTGGTCACGGCGGTGATCGTCGGAGTGGTGCTGGTCGCCGTGGGTCTGCTGTGCTTCAAGCTCGGCGGGCTCGCCACCACCGCGCTGGCCTGCGTGGTCGTCGGCGCGGCGGCCTACGAGTACTTCGGCACGGTCGAGTCCCGGGGCTACGCCCCTGCCGGTCTGCTCGGTCTGGTCGCCACCGTCGGGCTGATGGTCGCCACCTACACCTCCGGCCTCAACGCCTACACGATCGTCCTGCCCCTCACCGTGGTGCTCGGCCTGCTCTGGTACCTGTGGGTGCAACCGGGGGAGCACTCGGTCCGCAACCTGGGTGTCACGCTGCTCGGGGTGATGTGGGTTGGCTTCCTGGGATCCTTCGCCACCCTGTTCCTGGGCCTCGGCAAGGTGCTCGAGGATGCGGGCGCCAAGTCCAACATCGGCATCGGCGTGATCATCGCCGCGGTGGTCGTCGCGGTGAGCCACGACATCGGCGCCTACTTCATCGGCCGGTACTTCGGTCGCACGCCGCTGTCCGCGGCGAGCCCGAACAAGACGTTGGAGGGGACCGCCGGCGGCGTCGGCGTCGCCGTGGTCGCGACGGTGGTCGTGGTCGGGATCTTCGGCATCGCCCCGATCGGCGGCGACATCTTCCGGGTGTTCGTGTTCGCGTTGCTGTGCGCGATCGTCGCCCCGATCGGCGACCTGTGCGAGTCGTTCGTCAAGCGGGACCTGGGCATCAAGGACTTCGGATCGATCCTGCCCGGACACGGCGGCGTGATGGATCGCTTCGACGCGCTGCTGTTCGTCCTGCCGACCGCGTACTTCGTGACGATCCTGTTCGGCACCTGGACCGGCGGCTGAGGGGACTCCGAAACCTCGCCGAACTGGTTGTGGTTCTCCTGGTCCCGACCGGGAGAACCCCAACCAGAACGACCTTGGGCGAGGTCGGGTCGATCAGCCCGCGATCGCTCGAACCGTCACATCGAACTTGCTCGCAGCGGTTCGCAGCGGTTCGTTGGCATCCACGTCGGCGAGGCAGATCTCGGCCCGCAGGTGACGCGCCGCGGCCAACGCCTCGAGCGAGAGCAGGTTCAGTCGGGCTCCGGGGTGGACCAGCTCGGCCATCGGCCATCCGAGCGTACGAAGGGACATGAGCTCGATCGTCTCGGGGGGCTCGACGACGGACGCGAGCACGTCGACGGCGATGTCGTCGCCGACCGCGCCGAGCCGGCGTGACATGGAACCCACGACGGCCTCGTCGGCGAGGGCGCGACACAACCGGTGGTACCAGAGCCCGGTCGTCGCGATCCTGGTGCCGGCCGAGCGAAGGTCACTCGGCTCGTCGTCCAGGAGCAGGCGGAGGAGCAGGTGGTCGTCGACCAGGATGGCGCTCAAGCCAGGTCCGGATCGTCGGCGGTCACCCGCTCGACGAGGCGCTCGTAGCCGCCGGCTTCGTCGACCGCGTCGCGGAGCACCCCGCGGAGCCCACCTCGCCCGGCGGGAACGATGAGGAGCACATCGCCGAGATCGGCGACTTCGACCGCGCCGCCGTCGGTGAGGTTCCAACGTCGGCGCGCCTCGGCGGGCAACGCCATCTGGCCACGTTCCGAGACCCGGTAGTTGGCGACGGTCATGCACGCACGATACAAGGTGACAATGTGCTGTCACAACGCAAGCATGCACGGAGGTCGACGAGCTGCCCCGGAAGCTTCGCCCTTGCAT
>JAPXRJ010000179.1:0-6353 GCA_033813615.1 Microthrixaceae bacterium
TCGACACGCGGACCACGGCGGGGTCGTCGCCGTCGATGCCGTCGAAGAGCCGTCCGAGGAGGCGTGCGGCCTCTCCCACGTCGTCGGGGTGCACGAGATCGAGCGGAGCGACCTTCCGGAGCTCCTCGAGGGTGCGCCCGAGCAGGTGCTCCGTGCCGGTGCTCGCCCACACGATCTGGGCCCGGTCATCGAGGAGCATCGTCGCGTCGACCGCCGCGTCGAGCAGCAGGCGGACGCGCTCGTCCGAGAACAGGTCGCTGGAGTCGAGTGGAGTCGTCGGGTCGGTCATGTCCTGGAGGTCCGATCTGCCTCGATCGGGTTCGCACTTCTTCGACACGTCGTCGTCCCGAGCTGAGAACTCCTGCGCGAGCGCGGCAACGATGGGTCGTTGACCCTGGTGTGGTCGGGCGCGAAGCTCGCCGCACGTCTCGGCGAGCGGGACGGTTCGGGCGCACACGGGGGGACCATGGCGCACCCAGCACGTTCGACCGCACCGGGTTGTTCGAGAACACGGGCTCGGCGACGCGCCGTGCTGCGGCGAGGTGCGCTGACGGCGGTCGCCGCGCTCGCCGCGCTCGCCGTTGCGGCATGTGGGGCGCCGCCGCCATCCCAACCTCTGCCCGTCGGCGGGATCGCCGAGGGTCTGGTCGCCTACGTGCTGTCGCCCGGACAGGCGCCGGGTGCCAACGACTGGAGCTGCAAGCCGAGCGCCGCGCACCCTCGACCGGTGGTGCTGGTGCACGGCACGGTGGAGAACCTGGGCTTCAACTGGGCGGCGCTGTCGCCGATGCTCAAGAACGCCGGCTACTGCGTGTTCGCACTGAACTACGGAGAGAACCTGCTCTCGGTCTTCGGTCGGGCGAACGGCCTCAACAGCGTGACGAGCTCTGCCGGCGAGGTCAGCTCGTTCATCGACCGGGTGCTCAACGCCACCGGTGCGTCCAAGATCGACTTCGTCGGGCACTCCCAGGGGGGCCTCATCGGCACGTACTGGACGAAGCGACTCGGCGGAGCGGCCAAGGTCCACAACATGGTGCAGCTCGCTCCCAGCAACCACGGCTCGACGTTGAGCGGACTGACGCACCTGGGCGAGGTGTTCGGGCTGCTCGGCATCGCCAACCTGGTGCTGGGTGTCGCCACTCCGTCGCTCGTCGACCAGCAGATCGGCAGCGCCTTCCAGACGGCGCTGTTCGTCGACGGCGACGTGGTCGCCGGCCCCCGCTACACCGTGATCGCGAGCCGCAACGACGAGGTGGTCACCCCGTACACCAACGCCTTCCTGAGCGGACCGAACGTGACGAACATCCTGATCCAGGACCAGTGCCCCGCGGACACGACCGGGCACGTCGGCATGGCGTTCGACCGACCGGCACTGGCAAACGTGCTCAACGTCCTCGGTCCGAACACGCCGGGGTTCACCGCTGCCTGCACCGGCTTCGGGATCCCGCTGTAGGTGGACGCGCTAGCTCGATCCGGCGGCCGCAGCCGTTGCCGGATCGGAGGTGTCCCCGTCCTGTCGCTGGAGCGCCGCCGGCAGGTTGCGAGTCGACATCAGCGATGCCAGGGCCAGGACCCCGGTCACGAGCAGGCCGGTCTTGAGCGCCCGGAGCTGCGCTGACTCGTAGTCGTCGACGATGGCCGCGGCCGAGGCTTCGTCGATGCCGGTCTCCTCGATGGCCGCGGCGAGGTCGTCCGACGGCACGAAGTCGACCCCGTCGCCCGCCGCGATGCCGACCTGCTCGGCCACGGCGGGAGCGATGCGCTCGTCGTCCTCGACGTGGTCGATGAACACGTTGGTGAGCCCGGCGAGGACGATCGCTCCGATCAGCGCGACGCCGATCGACGACCCGAGCTGCTGGCCGGTGTACTGCAGCCCGCCGGCCTCGCCCCGGCCCGATGCGTCGACCGAGGACTGCACCACGTTGCCGAGCTGCGACACGATCAGGCCCATCCCGACGCCGAGCAGCGCCATCGACACGGCGAAGCCGGCGTCGTGCAGCTGTGGGTCGACGGTGGCGAGGAGCACGGCGATCGCCATGGTCGAGGTGATCAGGCCGGCTCGCACGATCGTGCGGACCGCGACCCTGGAGGACAACTTCGACCCGATCGCGGAGAACAGGAACATCGTGATCGAGATCGGCAGCATCCTGATGCCCGTGTCGAGCGCGTCGAGCCCGATCACCATCTGGAGGTAGAGCGGGACGACGAAGAACACGCCCATCAGGATGAGGTTCTGGGTCAGGAGCCCTACCAGGCCCGCACGCAGCGGCGCGATGGAGAACAACCGCAGGTGCACCAGCGGGTCCTTGTCCGACGCCTCGCGATGGCGTGACCACTCGACGAATGCCCACAGCAGCAGCGCTCCACCGATCACCACGAAGACGGCGAGCGAGAAGCCGAACGGCTCGACGGGTGAGTCCTTGGGTGTCAGGAACCCCCACGTGCTCGACTGCAGCACGCCCAGGACCATGGCGCCGATGCCCGCCGCGGACAGGATGGCGCCGACGACGTCGAGCCGGGGTGCCGGTCCGTCACGGAGCGCGTCGCCGATCTTCGGCGTGAGCACCAGGATGAGCGCCACGAGCACGACCTCGCCGATGAACACGACCCGCCAGGTCAGCTCGGTCGTGGCCCAGCCGCCCAGGATCGGCCCGATGGCGATTCCCGCTCCGGCGACTCCGCCGATCACCGCGTAGGCGGCCTTGCGCTGCGCGCCCTCGAAGTTGCCGGCGATCAGCGCGGCCAGCGCGGGCAGCACCAGCGCGGCGCCGATGCCCTCGAGGATCGACCAGCCCAGCGCCAGCACGACGACGGTCGGAGCGAGGGCGGTCATGGCAGACCCGCACGCGTAGATGATCAGACCGATGACGAACGCCCGACGACGTCCGATGATGTCGCCGATCTTGCCGCCGGTCAGCATCAGCATCGCCATGACCAGGCAGTAGAGGGTGATCACCGCCTGGATCGTCGGGATCGTCGTGTCGAAGTCCTCGACGAGCTGGCTGATCGACACGTTCATGACCGACTGGTCGAGCACCATCACGAACTGGGCGATCGCCAGAGCGACGAGCGCGGTCTTCTTCATAGGATCGACCCCTTCACGACGCTGCATCCTTCACGACGCTGCATCCTTGAGCACGCTGCATTCTTCAACGGGGCGGCCGGCCTCTTGGTGATGGTCGTCCGCATCGTGCACTCCGGGCGCTGTCGTACAGCTCATCGCCCGCTCCGTCAGATCCCGGGATCGGGGCGTGATGTGGGCGTGATTCGACTCGACAGCCGGAGCCGACCGCACCGCTACGATCCCGCCCATCGAATCCCTGCTCCTGACGACCGCGCCATGACGACCGCGCCATGACGACTGCGCCATGACGACCGCGCCCGATGTCGCGGCGAGCTCGACCGCTCGTCGATGGACGCCCGGCCTGGTCACGTTGCTGCACTACGAGCGGGGCTGGCTGCGCCCCGACCTGGTCGCCGGCGTCGTGCTGGCGGCGATCCTGGTCCCGCAGGGCATGGCCTACGCGGAGCTCGCCGGCCTTCCCGCGGTGACCGGGCTGTACACGACGATCGCCTGCCTGGTGGCCTACGCGATCTTCGGTCCGTCCAAGGTGCTGGTCCTCGGGCCCGATTCGTCGGTGTCGCCCTTGATCCTGGCGTCCATCACCCCGCTCCTGGTCGTCGACGATCCGGCGAGCGCCGTCGTCCTCGCCGGGATGCTGGCCGTGCTCGTGGGCCTGATCGAGATAGGCCTCGGCATCGCCCGTCTGGGGTTCGTTGCCGACCTCCTGTCGAGCGAGGTGCGCGTCGGGTACATGAACGGGCTGGCGATCACGATCATCGTGGGTCAGCTGCCGAAGCTGTTCGGATTCTCGACCGATGCCGACGGCTTCGTCGACGAGGTCCAGGCGTTCCTCTCCGGGCTGGACGCACGCAACACGACCACGCTCATCACGGGAGTGGCGGTGCTGGCCGTGCTCCTGCTGCTGCCGCGGATGACATCGAGGGTGCCCGCGGTGCTCGTCGCCGTGGTCGGCGTCACCGTCGCCTCGGCCGTCCTCGACCTCGCCGCACAGGGCGTGGCGACCGTGGGCACGCTGCCGCAGGGGTTCCCGACGCCGCGGTTGCCGTGGACCGACGCGGGCGACGTCGTGGCGCTCGCCGTGGGTGCCGTCGGCATCACGATGGTGTCGCTGACCGACACGATCGCCACGGCGTCGAGCTTCGCGGCACGCCGTGGTGACGAGGTCGACCCGAACGCGGAGATGGTCGGCGTCGGCGCATCGAACGTGGCCGCCGGCCTGTTCCAGGGCTTCGCCGTCTCGGTCAGCGGGTCGCGGACGGCGGTCGCGGACCAGTCCGGAGCCCGTTCGCAGATGGCCGGCGTGGTCGGCGCCGGTCTCGTGCTGGTGCTGCTGGTGGCGCTGAACGGTCTGCTCGCAGATCTGCCGCAGACGGCGCTCGCCGCGGTCGTGATCGCCGCTGCGCTGTCGCTCATGGACCTGCCCGCGCTGGTGCGCTTCGCCCGTGTCCGCCGGTCGTCGCTCGTCCTCTGCCTGGTCACGTCGGCTGGCGTGATCTTCCTCGGCGTGCTCCAGGGCATCGTCGTGGCGATCGTTCTGGCGGTGCTGATGTTCTTCAAGCGCAACTGGTGGCCTCACGGCGAGGTGCTCGTGCAGGTCCCCGAGCTGGGTGGCTGGCACAGCGTGCGCGCCTATCCCGCCGGTTCCGTTGCTCCGGGGATCGTCGTGTTCCGCTGGGAGGCACCGTTGTTCTTCGCCAACGCCGGCCAGTTCCGCGACCAGGTCCGGGCCCTGGTGCGCGACCACTCGCCGAGCGTCGTCGTCCTGCAGTGCGAAGCGGTCACCGACATCGACGTCACCGCAGCCGAGGTGCTCGAGGATCTGGACCGCGAGCTGAACGACCGCGGCGTGCACCTGGCCTTCGTGGAGCTCCGCGACCGGCTCCGCTCGCTGGTCACCCGCTATGGCCTGGACTCGACGCTCGACCGCGAGCACTTCTACCCGAGCATCGAGGTGGCGATCCGGGAGCTCGCAGACGAGCGAGATCACCAGCGGAGGTCAGGCGGGACCGAGGAGCCGGACGACCCCGACGCGGACGAGGAACCGGTCAGATGAACGCCCGGTGGTCCGCCTCGGTCTGGTCCGCGTAGCGGGCAGCGAAGTCGAGCAGCGACGACACGGCGGTGCGTCCGCCGCCAAGGTACGCGGCGATCGCCACGCTGTCGCCGGTGCGGGCGTGGGCCTGGGCCATGGACCGACCGCAGATGCTGGCGTACAGCGCCATGGTCTCGGCGCGCATGGTCTCCAGGTCGGCGGACCCCTTCCAGTCCCAGAGCTGACGGAAGTAGAAGTCTCGATCGACGCCGTCGACACCTCGGATCCGCTCCCATCCGAGGAACACGTCGGGGGAGGACTGGATCAGGCGCTGGCCCTCGACGACGCGCTGGCCGTGCTGCGGGTACCGGCTGGTGCCCAGGTACGGCTCCATGACCGAGGCCTGGGCCTCCTTCACCTGGATGAACAGGGGATCGCCGTCGTCGTCACCGAGGAGCAGCGCGACCCAGCAACGGGTGCCGACGCTTCCCACGCCCACGACCTTGCGGGCCAGGTCGACGAACCGGTACCGGTCGAGCAGGACCTGGCGATCCGGTGCCAGCGTGTCCCGATAGTTGTCGAGCGCCCCGGAGATCGTCTCCCACAGGGCGTCGACGTCCTCGACGCCGACCAGCTCGCGGGCGGGGACGAGCACCGGCGGGTCGCTGCGGAAGCGGGCCTGGCCGTTCTCCACGGCCACGAGCTTCTCGAAGGCACGCAGGCGGTCCTTGCTCTTGGCCTTGTCGACCGTGCGCTGGAAGCGGCGGATCATGGTCTTCGACGCGGTCTGACCCCACCGCTGTGCGATCTCCTCCACCGTCATCCGGGCGTACCACACGTCGAGGTTCGCCATCCTCGACAGCTCCCGCATCCCGCGGACGTACGCGAGCACGCAGTCGGTCACCACCTGCACCCTGGTCGGTTCGTCGAAGGAGCGGTGTCGGGCGGCGACCTCGAAGCTGGCGACCAGGCGTCGGAGGTCCCATTCGAACGGGCCGGGAAGGGTCTCGTCGAAGTCGTTCAGGTCGAACACCAGAGTGCGGTCCGGGGAGGCGAACGCCCCGAAGTTGGCCAGGTGGGCGTCGCCGCAGAGCTGCACCTCCAGACCAGTGCGGGCCATGGCCGCCATGTCAGCGGAGAAGACCGCCGCTGCTCCCCGGTAGTACGTGAAGGGAGAGACGCCCATCCGCTCGTGGCGCAGCGGGACCAGTCCTTGGTCGCGGGTCGCGTCCTGAG
>JAPXRJ010000180.1:0-6252 GCA_033813615.1 Microthrixaceae bacterium
TGGTGAGGGTGAAGGGTTCTACCGGATCACCACACCCACCGGCGCCGTCCTGCACACCCGCCACCAACGAGGACCCGGCTGGCGAGCGGCCACCCCCGCCTGAACAGCGGGAACCCTGTGGGACCAACCAACCAACCGAGCACACCCGGACCGGGCACCTCGACGACCACCACCCCTCGACCACCCGCGCCCCCAGCGCGGGCAGCAGCGCGCCCATCAGCGCGGGCTGGCACCGCGAGCCCGCCGCGCAAACGCAGATGAACGGCGCAGGTGAGAGGAGCCAGGTGAACGAGCCAGATGAACGAGCCAGATGAACGAGGGGGTCATGGAAGGGTTCACCGAGGTCGGCCAGGCCCGTACCCTGAACCTGAACGCGCTGCATCGCAGCGAGGCAGTTGGGGGGAGCCATGCAACGACGTCATCTCGCCGCGGTCGCGGTGCTCGCCGTCCTCGCCGTCACCGGCCTGGGCCTCACCGCCTGCACCCCGGCGCGGACCTACTCGTTCCGGATCGCGACACGAGGTCCGATCGTGGCCGACGTCGAGGCGTTCGCCCGACACGTGCAAGCCACGCTGGACGACCCACGAGGCTGGTCGCTCGGCGGATCGATCCGATTCGTGCGCACCGACGGTCCCGCGTCGTTCACCGTCTGGCTCGCCGCGGCCGCCACGCTGCCGAGCTTCGGGTCGCCGTGCAGCTCGCAGTGGTCGTGCCGTCAGGGCGCGAACGTCATCATCAACCAGGACCGCTGGCTGGGCGCGACACCGACCTGGCCGTACGGGATCGACGCCTACCAGCACTACGTGGTGAACCACGAGGTGGGTCATTGGATGGGCTTCGGACACTCGACGTGTCCCGGCCCGTGGCTCCGGGCGCCGGTCATGGTGCAGCAGTCCAAGGGTGGAGCGGCCATGGGACTGTGCGCGTTCAACGTGTGGCCCACCGACGCAGAGCTGGGCGGAGCGAGCGCTCGCCACCGGGTGCCGCAGGTTCCGACCGGCCTTCCCGACCCCGACCGTCCGTTCGGCGTGCTCGACCGGGCGATCATGACGAAGGACCCCAACGGGGGGCCGACGACGGTAGACCTCGCGGGTTGGGCGATCGACGGCGACACCGCCGGTCCGCTGCGCGTGCTCGTCACCGCCGACGGGCACCTGGCCGCTGACCTCACGGCGCACGACGAGCGACCGGACCTCGCGGCGGCCTTCCCGGCATACGGCCCAGGACACGGGTTCTCCACGACGGTCGCGGTCGAAGCGTCCACCCGGGAGGTGTGCGCGGTGGCCATCGGCACCGGTGGCGGCGCCTGGCTGCGGGTCCTCGGCTGCCAGCTCGTCAAGTAGAGCACCTGGGGAAGCACCACAGGAGGTCCGGGGAGCCGGAGCAACCCGTCGCTCCGGACGGCCGTGCTCAACCGGCGGGGCTGAGCCTGCCGTCGGCGACGGGAGATCCGTCGGCGACATCGGCGACCGCACTGGCGTCATCGATGGCTCGATCGAGCCGGACACCACGGTCGTCGCGCCCGACGACGGCCATGCCCCACAGACCAGCCCCCACGCAGGCCAGCGCCCCGAGCACGAGCGACCATCGGGCGCCGAAGGTCTGGGCGACCCAACCGACGATCGGGCCGCCGATGGGGGTGCTCCCCAGGAACAGCATCGCCTGGAGCGCCAGCACGCGGCCCCGCATCTCCGGTGCAGCCCGCAACTGCACGATGGCTGTCGACATGGTCAGGAACGTGATCGAGCACAACCCGAGCACCAGCGACACGGGCAGCGCCCAGGCCAGCGTCGGCATGACCGCGAGCAGGCCCATCGCCGCACCGAAGCCGAGCGCGCCCACCCCGACGCCCCAGACGCTGACCTCGTGTCGGCGCGCCGCGATCAGGGCGCCGACCAGCGATCCGACGCTGACGACGGAGAACAGGATCGTGAACACGGCGTCGTTGCCGTGCAGGTCGCGGGTGACGAACAGCGGCATGACCGTGTTGAAGTTGAACGCCAGCGTGCCGATCACGCCCATCATCACCAGCGGCACGAACAGCTCCGGCATGCGCCGCACGTAGCGGAAGCCCTCGCGGATCTGGCCCTTGGCTCGCTCGGCGACGGGGCTCGGGCGAAGCTCCGAGGTCCGCATCATGAAGAACGAGGCGATGACCGCCACGTAGGAGATCCCGTCGAGCAGGAACGCCCAGCCGTAGCCGGCAGTGGTGATCAACAGGCCGGCGAGCGCTGGGCCGATCACCCGCGACGACGTCATCAGCGCGCTGTTCAGGCTGACGGCGTTGGGCACGTCGTCGGTGGGGACCATCTCCACCACGAAGGCACGGCGGGCCGGGTTGTCGAAGGCGACGGTGAACCCGCCGATCATCGCGACCGCGTACAGCGTCCATACGGGGGCGCCGGTGAAGGCGACTGCGGCGAGCAGCAGCGACTGCACCATGGCGAAGGCCTGGACCACGATCAGGAGGCGACGCTTGTCGGAACGGTCGGCCACGAGACCCGCCCAGGGTCCGAGCAGGAGGACCGGACCGAACTGCGCGGCGGCCATCAGGCCGAGTGCCACGCCCGAGTCCGTGAGTGCGAGCACCAGCAGCGACTGCGCGACCAGCGTCATCCAGTTGCCGACCTGGGAGATGCCCTGACCCATGAAGAACAGACGGAAGTTGCGAACACGGAACGACGCGAACGTCTCGTGACCGAAGCGACGGAGACGGCTCATGGGAGCTCCTGCAGTCGCTGCAGGGCAGGCAGCGCGACGAGCACGGCGGCTCGGTCGTCATCGTCGAGCCGGTCCAGTTGGTCGGCGATCCACGCGACCTTGCGGGAACGAGCCGCATCGAGCAGCTCCTCACCGAGCGGTGTGGTCACGACCCGGACGATGCGACCGTCGTCGGGATCGGCGAACCGCTCCACGAGACCTTGGGACTCCAGCTTGGCGACCACGCGGCTGGTCGTGGGCTGCGCCACCCGCTCGTGCTCGGCCAGCTCTCCCAGCGTGAGCGGACCGTGACGGTGGATCGACATCATCGCCGAGTGCTGGCTCGGCGTCAGCTTGGTGTCCGACAGCTGTCGGAGGCGACGGGCCAGGCGCACCGTCGAGACGAAGAGGACCTCGGCAGCAGCGGTGGTACCGGCAGCGGGTTCGATCGCTGCAGACATGCGCACAGTGTATAGCGTCGCTATGTAGCGTCGCTATGTAGTTTCACGGATCCACCAGCGCGACGCTGGCCGTGCGCAGAGGACGACCTCGATCCGCCAGACTCCAGGAATGGAAGCCGCCGGCCCCGACCCTGCATCCGACACGCCGAGATCCGTCACGCTCACCCACGAGCGGGAGGTCACAGAGCAGGTCGACCTGTGCCTGCCCGGCGGGACGCGGCTCAACCCAGCGGCACGCGGCTGGTCCCGCGTTCCGCTCCAGCGCTGCAACCTGGCCGGCACCCCGGGGCGCAAGAAGCGCTGGGACTACTGGGCGGTGCTTTCGCCGACCCACGCGCTCTCGATCACCTACGCAGACGTCGACTACCTCGGCATCGTCGACGTGTGGTGGGTGGATCTGCGCACCGGCATCGAAGGCGGACGCAACCGGGCGATCCCGGGGGCTATGGGCCTGTCGCTCCCCGACGAGCCCGGGACCGAACCGCTGCGTTCCGTCGCCAGGCACCAGGTGCTCGACCTGACCGACGAGCCGGGTCGGACACGACTGTCGGCGGCGTGGACCGAGTCTGACGGCACACCGGCGGCGCTCGACGTCCTCGTCGAACTGCCCGACGGCCACGAGTCGCTCAACGTCGTGATCCCCTGGAGCGACGAGCTCTTCCAGTTCACCTCGAAGCACCAGGCCCGCCCGGCACACGGCAAGCTCACCGTCGGCGACGAAGTCATCCCGATCGGGACCGACGACACCGGCGGCACCGCACCGGCCTGGGGTGTGCTCGACGTCGGAAGGGGGCGCTGGCCGTTCGAGACCCGCTGGAACTGGGGCGGCGGCGCGGGTGTGGCCGCCACCGGCGAGGTCGTCGGCATCCAGATCGGCGCCAAGTGGACCGTGGGCACGGGCTTCACCGAGAACGGGATCATCGTGGACGGCCGGCTGAGCAAGCTCGGCGTGGAGCTCGTCTGGACCTACGACTGGGACGCACCCCTCGAGCCGTGGCGGGTGCTCGACCCGACCGACCGCATGGACCTCACGCTCACGCCCGTCCACGACAAGCACACCCGGGTCGACGCCCGGGTCGTGGGGACCGAGGTCCACCAGGTGTTCGGCACGTGGGCCGGCACCGTGGTCGACGACGACGGCAACGAGCTCACGATCGACGGTGCCCTGGGCTTCGCCGAGGAGTCCCGATCTCGCTGGTGAGCCGGTTCGGGACTGGCCGGCTCAGAGCTCGAACGGAGGGCGACCCATCTGGTCGCGGATCGAGGTGACCGGTGGGTTGGTCATCGACCGGCGTTGCCAGTTGGCACCGTCGACGACCAGCGTGTGACCGGAGATGAACCGGCCGTAGGGCGACGCGAGGAACGTCGCCGCCCAACCGAGCTCCTGTCGCTCCCCCACCCGCATCGCCGGCTGGCACACGTCCTTGTCGTGGGTGCGGTCGAGGCTGCCGCGGATGTCGTCGGTCATGTCCTCGTGAGGGAAGAGGCCCGGCACCAGGCAGTTCACCTGGATCCCGTAGGGGCCCCATTCGACGGCGAGCGACTCGGTCAGGTTCTTGACCCCGGCCTTGGCGGCGGCAGAGTGCACGAAGCCCGGACCGCCGGTCCACGCATAGCTGGCGCCGATGTTCACGATCGAACCCGGGGTGCCGGCAGCCAGGTGGCGGCGACCGAACTCGCGGCAGCACACGAACGTGCCGTTGAGCGTGATGTCGACCACGGTGCGCCAGGCGTTGGGCGACATGTCCTCGGCGGGGACCGGGAAGTTGGCCGCCGCGTTGTTGACCAGCACGCCGGGCAGTCCGAACGCGGCGGTCGCGGCGTCGAACGCGGCGGCCACCGACTCCTCGTCGCGGATGTCGCAGGTGACGGTCAGGACCCGGGCACCGATCGCCTCGATGGCCTCCTTGCCGGCCTCCAGGTGCTCGGGCTTGCGACTGGCGATCACCACGTCCGCGCCCAGGCGGGCGAACTCCGACGCGATGGCCTTGCCCAGTCCGGTGCCGGCGCCGGTCACGAACACGCAGGCACCGTCGAAGGTTCCCGGCCGGAGGGCGGTGTCGCCCACCGCCGGCGGCCGCGGCAGTCCCATCGCGTCGACCACGGTCAGCTCCCCCGGTAGGTCGGGTCGCGGCCTTCGGCTCGGGCGGCTCGCAGCTCAGCCATGTCGTCGCTGCGGTTCACGAACGTCTGGAAGACCAGCTCATCCTCCATCGATGCCCGCACCGCCGGGCGGGCCAGGTGGCTGATGACCCGCCGGGCCATCTTGACCGCCACTGCGGAGCTCGACGCGATCTTGCTCGCCATCTCCATGGCGGTGTCGTCGAGCTCGTCGCGACCGACGACTCGGGAGACGATCCCGTGTGCCAGCGCCTCTTCAGCTGACAGACGACGCCCGGTCAGCACCATGTCGCTCACCAGCCCGTGACCGCACATCTCGTAGAGCACGGACACGCCCCCGGTGTCGGGGATGACGCCGTGGCCGACCTCGGGGAGCATGAACCGGGCGTCGTCGCTGGCGATGCGGATGTCGCAGAGCAGCGCCCGCTGGAACGATCCGCCCAACGCCCAGCCGTGGATGGCGACGATGACCGGCGCCTCCAGCTCCCACAGCTGCTGGATGCCGCGGATCCCGCGGGTCATCAACTCGTGGTGCGTGAGGTCCGTGTTGTTGATGCCGATCGAGCCGACGTCGCGTCCCGACGACCACGACTTGCCTTCTCCCCGCCACACCACGGCGCGCACCTCCGGACGGCCGCGCAGCTCGGCGAGGATGTCGAACAGCGTCGCATCCATCTGGTCGTCGAACGCGTTGTGCTTGTCGGGGTTGTCGTTGGTGATGACGGCGATGGCGCCGTCGATCTCCAGGCGAACCCGTGGGTCCCGCTCCTGCATGGCGCGGGACACTAACGCCCGCTGCCCGAGGCGGCGAGGACGAACCCGACGACCGCTCCTCCACCGGCACGCTCAGCCACGAAGGTCCGACCCCCGTGACGCTCGACCACGTCGGCGACGATGCTCAGGCCCAGACCCGAACCCGGCCGGCTGCGGGCGGCGTCGGAGCGGTAGAAGCGGTCGAAGACCCGATCCC
>JAPXRJ010000181.1:0-6224 GCA_033813615.1 Microthrixaceae bacterium
CGGAGCCACCCGACAGCGGGGCGCCTTCGCCCTTGTCGCGACCGATGATCGTCTCCTGCTCGCGCATCGAGGTCCGGTCCCACGTCTCGATGTGCATGCTGATGCGGCGCGACACCAGGTACGAGCCGCCGACCATCCAGCCGGCATCGGCGTCGTCGCCCTCGCCGACCCACACGAACTCGTCGATCTCCTGCGGTTCCTCGGCCTTGAGGTTGGCGGTGCCGTCCTTGAACCCGAACAGGTTGCGCGGCGTGGCCTGGGTGGTCGACGTCGACGACGTCCGACCGAACCCGAGCTGCGACCACCGGACCGACACCACGCCGAAACCCATCCTGGCCAGGTTGCGGACCGCGTGGACGGCGACCTGGGGGTCGTTGGCGCAGGCCTGCACGCACAGGTCGCCCCCGCTGCGCGCCGGGTCGAGCTTGTCGGCCGGGAAGTGGGGCAGGTCGATCAACGCAGCGGGTCGGCGGGCATCGATGCCGAAGCGGTCCACTCCGTCCTTGGAGAACAGCGTCGGTCCGAACCCGATCGTGATCGTCAGCTGCGACGGCGGCAGCCCGTACGCCTCGCCGGTGTCGGCGGGTGGCGCGTCGAGCGGACCGTTCATGGCTCCGGTGGTCCCGGCGGAGTGGCCCCGAGTCATGCGGTCGGCCGCCGACGTCCACTTCTGCAGCAGCGCGACCAGCTTGTCCCGGTCGTCGGTGATCACGTCGAACGCGGCGAAGTGCAGCCGGTCCTGCGCCGGGGTGACGATGCCCGACTGGTGTGTGCCGCGGAACTCGACCGCGTCCGCCGCGGTCGCAGCCTCGCTGCCCACGTCGGCCTGCTCGGTGTCCGACGCCGCGGCGACCGCCGCACCCGCAGCGACCCCGGCGGCGACGGCGCCGACAGCTCCGGCGCCGAGCAGCCAGCGGCGTGAGACACCCGAATCCGCCGCTGCTTCCGCGGGGGCCTCGACTGTCGCCGCCTCGCCCTCGGACGTGACGCCGGGTTCGATGCCGGGCTCCGTCACAGCACCACCACCGCGGTGAGTTGGCTCAGCGGCTCGCTCAGGGCGTTGACCGAGTCCGACAGCTGCTTGACCTGATCCGGCGTGAGCTGGTCGTAGTACTGGAAGCCGTCGGCCGTCTTGTACTTGTCCAGCTCGGTCTGGATGGCCGCGAACTCGTCATCCAGCTGCGTGGCGAGCGACTCGTCCTTGATGAGCACGATCGGACGCAGAGCCTGGTAGGCGAGTCGAGCGCCGTCGACGTTGGCCTGGAAGTCCCACAGATCGGTGTGGCTCCAGGCCTCCTCCTCGCCGGTGACCTTGCCGGTCGCGACCTCGTCGAGCAGCTCCTTGGCACCGTTGCCGAGCTGATCGGCCTTGAACTCGATGCCCTGCACCCGCTCAGCGAGCTCTGCTGTGTCGGCCACGAGCTGATCGGCCATCGCGGCGCGCTGCTCGGCGGTGTCGACCTCGGTGAAGCCCGCCGGCGGCCACAGCTGCTTCTCGATCTGGTGCCAACCGGTCCACTCCTGGCCCTCCTCCAGGTCGGCCTCGCGGAGGTCGAGTCGAGGGTCGAGGTCACCGAAGCTCTCCGCCACCGGTTCGATCGACTCCCAGTAGGCACGGGTCGGCGCGTAGAGCGCTCGGGCCTCGTCGTCGTTGCCGGCCTTGTAGGCATCGGCGAACTTCTCGGTCTCGGTGACCAGTGTGGCGACCTGCTGCTCCACGTACGCCTTGTACTGAGCGGTGGCCGCTGCCTCCAGCTCCTTCAGCTCGTCGGTGGTGGCCTCTGCCTCCCCCGAATCGGTCACCGTGAAGTCGCCACGGATGCCCTCACCGGTCATGCCGGGAACGCAGGCAGTGACGTAGCTACCGGGATCGGCGCGGACGACCAGTTCGCGACTCAGGCCCGGGCCGATGTTCTCGACCTCACCGATGATGGCCAGGCCGTCCTCGGCCAGCAGGTAGAACTCGGTCACCTCGCTGCCGTCGTTGGTCACGGAGAACACGATGTTGCCCGATGGAGCCTCCGTGGCCGAGAGGGTGCACGCCGAGCCGGTGTCGGTGACCTCGATCGTGGTGGGGCCCTTGCCGCCTTCCTCGGAGTCCGACGCGGTCTCCTTGGAGTTGTCCGTGCAGGCACCGACGATGGCCACGACGGCGGCGAGAGACGGCGCCAGCAGGCGGCGAGCGGTGAGCTTCATGCGGAGGTTCCTTCTGTGGTGGTTCGAGCTGTGGTGGTTCGAGATGTGGTGGCGATGGACCGAACGGCATCGCTGCCGGCGACGGGCTCGGCAACGACGGATCCGGCGGCAGGTTCAGACGCCGTGGGCGAGCCGGACTGCGGGCGTCGCACCTGCAGGATGAACAGCGTCATCGTCGGCACCAGGTAGAGGAGCCAGCACGCGACCTGCAGCCACGTGGTCTTCGGGTTGAAGTTGATCGTGCCCTTGAGCAGCGTCCCGTACCACGAACCGGGCGGGATCGTCGCCGACACGTCGAAGGCGACGTTGTGCAGGCCCGGCAGGATGCCGGCCTCCTGCAGGTCGTGCACCCCGTAGGACACGACGCCGGCGGCGACGACGACCAGGAACCCGCCGGTCCAGGTGAAGAACCTGCGCAGGTCCAAGCGGAGCGCACCCTTGTACACGGCGACACCCAGCACGACGGCGACGAACAGGCCGAGCAGCGCCCCGAGCAGCGGTGCGGCGGTCTGGCCGGTGGCACGGGTCGCAGCCCAGAGGAACAACGCCGTCTCCAGGCCTTCACGGCCGACGGCCAGCAGCGCGAGCACGACCAGGCCGGCACCGCCGATCGTGTGGTCGACCCTGGCCTCCAGCTCGCCTCTGATGTTGCGGGCCTGACGGGCCATCCAGAACACCATCCAGGTCACGAACGCGACCGCGACGATCGACAGGGTGCCGCCGATGGCTTCCTGCGCCTCGAACGTGAGGCCCCTCGGACCGAAGGTGAGTGCGGCGCCGAAGGCGAACGAGACGACCACAGCGATGGCGACGCCCGCCCACACCCTGGGGAGCTGGTCGCGCCGCTCGGTCCTGACCAGGTACGCCACGAGGATGCCGACGACCAGCGCTGCCTCGAGACCCTCACGGAGTCCGATCAGGAAGTTCGCGAACACCGCGGCCTCCTCGTCGTGGGCGAGATCGTCGTGGGCGAGATCGTCGTGGGCGAGATCGTCGTGGGCGAGATCGTCGTGGGCGAGATCGTGGTGGATGAGATCGTGGTGGGGCCTGGTTGCATGCGTCCCGTCCGCGCCGTGGTCATCACGGCAGGATGTGTTGTTAGGTTCGCCTAAGTTGAAGTGAACTTAACGCCGCGTGCTCACCCAGCTCAAGAGCAGTGGGTCAGTTCCTGAGCGAGCGCTCCTCGACGTTCGCCGCCCGAGCCGTAGCGTCCGGTCTGCGGGTCGTCGCGCTGCCGACACCGCCATCGAGATCAGGGCGCAACACCTACGTAGGTGGCACGGGTGCGGAACCGCAGCGGTCGGTGCTCCCACTCCTCCGCTCCGTGGGCCAACCATCCGACCGTGCGAGCGACCGCGAACAGCGCTTCGCCGGCGTCGGGGGCCATTGCCCACACGTGCCCCAGCGCGCCGAGCGCCATGTCCACGTTCGGGCGGCCGAGACCCCTGCGCTCGATCTCCGCGACGACGGCAAAGACGGTGTGCATCCGCTCTGGCCGCCCACCGCTCACCCGGACGCGCTCCATCAGCACGGGAGCCCTCGGGTCGCCGTAGGGGTACAACCCGTGGCCGGTCCCCGGCAGCGGACCGGGACGATCGGCAGCCCGCGTCACCGCGGCGACGACCGATGTCGCCTCGGCGTCGTCGAGCAGGCTCCTGACCGAGCGGGACGCCTGCCCGTGCAGCGCACCCGCGATCGGCCCCATGCCGGCGCTCACGACCGCGTGGGCGTCCGCTCGCACCGATGCCGCGACTCGCGCGGCGAACGTCGACGCTGCCATCTCGTGGTCCGCGAGGAGCACGAGCGCGGCGTCGAGGGCCGCGACGAGGGCGCTCGACGGTCGACCGGCGACGAGTCGCACCGCCAACCGCCCCGCCGTGGAGCCGCGGGTCGCTCGGCCGTCGTCGGTGCGCAGGAGCGGCGTGGGTCGGCGCGATCGGACGGGCAGGGCGCCGACCATCGTGGCGATGAGCGTCGGGCCGGCGTGCAGGAGGTCGGCACCACCCGTGGCGTCGAGCGTCGCACCGTGCTCGTGGCCGCACGCGTCGAGCGCGACCGCGAGCCGGAGCCGGTCGAGCATCGCCGCATCCGGCGGCCGGAACGGGAGCACCCGACCGTCACCCCAGTGCGGAACATGCGACGGGAGTCGTCCGTTCCACAGCAGCTCGGCGACCTGTTCGAACGCGGTCCGGCCGACGAGTCCGATGGCGTCGTGGCCACGGAACCTCAGAGTCCGCCCGTCGATGCTCGTCAGGGAGGTGCGGATGGACACGTCGATCGCGGGGCCGCGGGTGGAGCGCCGCGGACGACCGCGAAGGGCGAGCCGCTCGACGTCGGCCGCGGAGAACGTGCTGCGCCGCCCGTCGCGGGAGCGCTCGCTCATGAGGAGGCCCCGGCTCACGTACGCATAGAGGGTCTCCACCTTCACGCCGAGGCGATCGGCAGCCTGCTGGGCATCGAGTCGGACGCGGGCCACGAGTTGACGATAATCAACGTTGATCAGCTCTGACGATCGTCGCACGATCGCGGCATGGACGACCGACCAACCCTCCCCCTCCTCGCCCCATCGGGCCTCGCCGGCGTCGTCGTCACCGAGACCGCGATCGGCGACGTCCTCGGTGACGAAGGCTTCTTCCACTACCGGGGTCACTCCGCGGTGGACCTCGCCCGTTCGGTCGGACTCGAGGATGTCTGGCAGCTGATGATCGACGGCGATCTGGCGACCGACGCCGCGACGCAGAGCAGGTTCCGTCACGAAGTGCGGGAGCTCCGGACCCTCACGCCCGCGGCCGAGCAGGCGATCCCGCTCGTGGCGCGATCCCGTTCGACGCTCGACGGGCTCCGGACCGTGCTGTCGCTGATCGGACAGGAGTCCGGCATGCGACCGCTCCTCGACATCGACCATGCCCGACGTCGACGAGATGCGCTGCGGCTCGCGGCGGTCACCCCCACGGTGGTTGCGGCGTTGCACCGAAGCGCGCTCGGGGCCGAACCCGTCGAGCCACGAGCGGATCTCTCACCCGGTGCCGACCTGTTGTGGATGCTGTCGGGCGAGGAGCCAGATCCGCAGCTTGCCAGCGCGCTCGAGGCGTACCTCGTCCTGACCGTCGACCACGGCTTCAACGCGTCGACCTTCACCGCCAGGGTCGTCGCATCGACCGGTGCGGACGTCGCCGCGTGCGTGGTCGCGGCGATCGGAGCGCTCTCCGGCCCGCTGCACGGCGGAGCACCCAGCCGGGCGCTCGACCTGCTCGACGCCCTCACCCCCCTCCACCCCGATCCCGCAGCGCTCGACGCCGCGATCGCCGAGCGACTCGAGAGGGGGGAGCGGCTCATGGGCTTCGGCCACGCCGTGTACCGCACGGATGACCCGCGCGCTGCACTGCTGTCGGCGATCGCCGACGGGCTGGCGAGCCGGTCCGCCGACGCGGCGCAGCGCGTGGAGGTGGCTCGGAGCGTCGAGTCGAGTGCCGCAGCCCTCCTCGCTGCGCACCGGCCGGGTCGTGAGCTGCGCACCAACGTCGAGTACTACGCCGGCGTCGTGATGGACCTCTGCGGCGTGCCCCGCTCGATGTTCACACCGACCTTCGCCACGAGTCGGATCATCGGTTGGACCGCGAACGTGTTGGAGCAGGCTGAGGATCCCAAGATCATCCGCCCGTCGGCCCGTTACGTCGGGCCGCCGGCCCCCCGGCCGATCCCGCCGATCGGCTGATCCCGCCGGTTCGGCTCGACCGACGCGTCGCCCTCCCACGTTCTGCCACGGGCCTGATCGGGGTACCAGCGCCTATGGGCCCGACAGGGCCAGCCCGGCGGTAGCGTCGTCACGCCGACGCAGCCACCTAGCGTGCCGCCGGGTCCGACGAGCGTGTGGGAAGGGACAGCAGTGATCGACGACACCCGGTCCGAGCCGGATCGGCCCAGCGACACGGTGACGGTGGAGATCCCCGCCCAGCCGCGCTTCGTGGCGCTCGTCCGTGTCGCCGCGGCGAGCATGGCGGCCGACCTCGACCCCGTCATCGACGAGG
>JAPXRJ010000182.1:0-6205 GCA_033813615.1 Microthrixaceae bacterium
ACCCTCTCGGCGTCGTGCCGGTCGCGACCGCAGTCGGCCTGCCGCTGCTCGGGTTGGTCACGATCGGCGGTCTGTCGATCGAGAAGGCGACGCGGCGCACCGCGCTGGTCGGCCAGCTCCGCTTCGCCGTGACCCAGCAGGACCTCAGGACGGTGGTGCTGCTGCGGCGGCAGCTGGCCTCGGAGCGCCCTCGCACCCATCCGTGGTTCCCGGCGTTGCCCGGTCCGATCGCCCGGCGCTTCCCGGTGGTCGCCCGCGACTTCCGCAGCATCGCCCGCTGGCCGATCGTGCGGATCGCACGGGTGCTCGCGATCGGCGTCGCCATCGGGCTGACCGCCCGGGCGACGTGGGCGGGGACGACGCCACTCGTCCTGGTCCTCGGGGTGCTCGCCTACGTGGGGGCGCTCGACGCGATCGAGCCCCTCGCCCAGGACGTGGATCACCCGGGCCTGCTCGGTTCGGTGCCGGAGGACCAGGGTGTGGTCATGGTGAAGCACCTCGCGGAGCCGGTGATCGTCATGGTCGGCGTCGGCCTGGTCGCGCTCGGCGCCGCGTACGCCGTCGACCCTGCGCCCGACGTCCTGCGAGTGGGGATCCCGCTCCTGCTGCCCGCCGCGCTCGCCGCGGTCAGCGGTGCGGCGGTCACCGTCGTGTCGGAGGTGGCGATCGAGTCGAGCAGCGACGCGATCATGCCGCCCGAGGTCGCCGGGCCACGGTTGCTGTTCCGCACGGTGTGGCCACCGGCGATCGCCGTGATCGGCATGGTGCCCATGCTCGTCGCCCGCAGCGCGTCGAGCGCCGCGGACGTGGGCGCCGTCGTCACCCGCATGAGCATCCCCGTCGTGGTGCTCTGCATGGTCGTGTTCGGCTGGGTGCGGTTCCGTGCCGACCTCCACGCCGCCATGGCCGACGCCACCGGAGGTGGCAGCAGATGACCGCCACCGGAGGTGGCAGCAGATGACCGCCACCGGAGGAAGTGCGAGATGAACAAGCAGCAGCGCCACACGGCCGACGAACCGCTCGCGCTCGAGGTCACCGGGCTGTCGAAGTACTACGGCGACGTCGCCGCCCTGGAGGAGATGGACCTCGAGGTGCCGGCCGGCCAATCGGTGGTGCTGGTGGGCCACAACGGGTCGGGCAAGTCGACGCTGCTGAGCATGATCGCCGGGGTCCTCGAGCCGACCGACGGCGAGGTGCTGGTCCACGGCCAGGCCAACGACACGCTGCAGGCCCGCGCCGACCTGTCGTGGCTGCCCGACGCCCCGGTGCTCTACGACGACCTCAGCCTGTGGGAGCACGTCGAGTACATCAACAGGATGCACGGCGGCACCGGCGACGACCCGTTCCTCGACGAGCTGCTCGAACGCCTCGGCGTCGAGGATCGCAAGGACCACCTGCCGTCGCAGTTCAGCCGAGGACTGCGGCAGAAGTCGGCGATCGCCGTCGCGCTGTGCCGACCGTTCTCGGTGCTGCTGGTCGACGAGCCGTTCGTCGGGCTCGACGCCACCGGACGACTTGCCTTGCTCGACCTGATCGACGAGGCCCGCGACAACGACGCGACGATCCTTGTCGCCACCCACGATCCGGATGTCATCGACCGCTTCGAGCGCGGCCTGATGCTCGAGAACGGCGAGCTGATCCACGACGGCCCGGCGAGCGAGCTGCACGACCTGCTCAACGCGGACGACCGCCGCGCCAGCTGACGTCCGCCCCGGCCAGTTGCGCCCCGTCAACCGCGGAACTGGTCGAAGATCCCGGCGAGGCGGTCGAGGTGCTCGCTGCGTTCGGCACCACGACCGAGCGGCGAATCGGGCACGATCACCTCGCCGACGCCCACCTGACTCCATCCGGCGACCGTCTCGGCGATCAGGTCGTCAGGGCCGGCCACCGCGGCTCTGGGAGCGACGGCATCGAGGAACCGTCGAGCCCGGGCCCCGTCGTCGGTCGGCAGCAGGAGCGCCTGGGTGCTGCGGCCGATCGACGACGGGTCACGACCGATGTCATGGCATGCCCGATCGAGCACCGCGGACCGCTCGGCGATGCGCTCGGGCAGGCCCCACATGTTCCACTCGTCGGCCAGGCGGGCGGTGATCCGTAGCATCCGGTCGCCCTTGCCGCCCACCAGGATCGGGATGCCCGGCCGGCCCGGCCCGGCCGACGGCTTCGGCTCGCACAGGGCGCCGGTCAACCGGAACCAGTCGCCGTCGAGGTCGGTCGTCGGCTCGCGGAGCAGCGACGCGATCGCCCGGCAGTACTCATCGAAGCGGCTGACGCGGTCACGGACCGACGGCAGGTCGATGCCGTACTGCTCGTGCTCGTTCGCCTGCCAACCTGCACCGAGGCCCAGCACCAGCCGACCGGACCCCGCGCTCCCCTCGCGGCTCGCAGCGCTCAGCAGATCCGTCGTCACCGCCCACTTGGCGACGACGGCCGGGTGCCGGTAGGTCGCACCCAGCACGAGCGGCCCGATGCGGACCCTCCGGGTCGCGACCGCGAGCGCAGCGAGCACCGCGGTCGCCTCGAGCGTCGGGGAGTCCGCGGCGCCGAACCCGCCGTCGTCGCCCATGAAGTGGTCCGCGACCCACACGCCGTCCCAACCGGTGTCCTCCGCGTGGCGAGCCACGGACAGGACGTCCTCCGCCGATTGCATCAGGTTGGGCCAGACCGAGAAGCGCACCTGGTGATCCTGCCAGGGCAGCAGTGCCCTGTGCGGACCACGCTGCCACTGCAGCAGCGGGTCCGGGCGGCAGCCAGATCGACCGACGACCGAATCGCCGCACGTCGTGGGGCGATTCGGTCGTCGGGGCTACGCCTGGACGTCGATGACGAAGCGACCGTCGGGGTCGACGCTGCAGTAGCCCTCCAGGCGACCGGGCTCGGTGAAGCGCATCGTCACCGTCACCCCCGGTGCGACGTTGAACACGCCGACCTCGGCGGCCACGTCGTCCTCGTTGCGGATGCGGATCGTGTCGCCGACCCGAACCGAGATCTGATCCGGGACCACGTCGACGTGCAGGCCCGCCTGGACTCTGGCGGCCGTTCCGGCCGGAACCACGAACTCGTGGGTGACCGAGCCCTTCTCCTGGATCACCTCGAGTGCAGCGCGACCGTCACGGTCGTCGTCGTTCGTCGTCAGCCGCAGTCCGACCACGACGCCGGCAACGGCCAGGACGAGGACGACTGCCGATGCGACCACGACGAGCGCTCGACGGTGGCGGCGAGGCTCCTCGGCCGGGTCCGGCAGTGCGTCCGGGTCCGGCAGTGCGTCCGGGTCCGGCAGTGCGTCCGGGTCCGGCAGAGCGGCGGACCCGCTGGACTGGTCCTCCTCAGACGGTTCCGGCATCGTCACATCTCGCGAACCGGAGCGTCCACGGTGAGCTCGCCGCCCTCAGAGAAGGTCAGCGTCACCGTCACCGTGTCGCCCACCACGAGGTCCTTCTTCAGGCCGAACAGCATGACGTGGTAGCCGCCCGGCTCCAACTTGACCATCCCGTCTGCGGGCACCGCGATCTCATCGACCTTCTGCATCTTCATCATTCCGCCGCCCGGGACGGTGCTCGACGACCCGGCCTCGCCAGAGCCCATCATGGCGGTCGTCGTGGTCTCGTCCGCTCCATCCATCGAGGAAGCCGAACCCTCTCCCGAGGACGCTCCATCGACGGTCTCGTGGATCTCCACCTTCTCGGCCAGGTCCGCCGGCACGCTCGCCGCGACGAGGGCGTTCGCGATCCCGTCTCCGTTGATCGTCATGTAGATCGCGCCGTTGCCACCCGCGGTTGCAGTGCGCGCCCACGGGTCGGTCACCTTCGGGACCGGGGACGCGTCCGCCTTGGCAGTCGTGTCGGTCTTCTCCGTCGTCGTGGTCGCGGCGTCGTCATCGCTGCTGCACGCTGTCAGTCCGACTGGCACCGACAGCGCCAGCACGGCGATCGCGACTCGGACGGGTCGACCTGGGGTGTTCGGCATGTGCTCTCTCCTCTTCATTTGGCGATCTCGTTGGATCCTGCGCGACATCAGGCCGTTGGCCGTTGCCCTTCGAGCAGCCGCCTGAGGTCCCGTTCGATCGCCTTGGGCGTGGTGCCGAACGGCCAGGCCAGGATGACCGTGCCCGTGTCGTCGACGACGAAGAGATCGCCGCTGTGCGACACCTCGACCTGCCCGTCGACACCTGTGGTGACCTCGTAGTTGGCACCGAACGCGTCCGCAGCGGACCGCAGAGCTGTCGGGTCCTCCGTGCGGATCGCCGTGGCGTCAGGCACGAAGGTCGTCACGTAGGTGTGCAGCTTCTCCCCGGTGTCGCGGGTCGGGTCGACGGTCACCACGTCGACCTGGACGCGCTGGCGATCCTCCTCAGGGAGCTCCCCGAGCGCGGCCTTGAGGAACGACATGGTGGTCGGGCAGACGTCAGGACAGAACGTGTAGCCGAAGTAGACGATCCGGAGTCCGCCCGGCTCAGCGACCATCTCGACCGGAGCCCCGTCGACAGCCGGGAGGGTGACCTCTGCCACCTGTCGGGGCGGGGACTGCACGTAGCCAGAGAACTCCTTCGGCTCCGTGGTCGTGCTCGTGCTCGCCGACTCCCCCGACGAGCACGCGGACAGCGTCGACACCGTGGCGAGCACGACGACGAGCGCACATGCTCCGATCCGCGCCGACCGAGCCGCGTGCGGACCACGGCGTGTTCGCTCCAGCCGACCTCGCAGATCGTGATGCATCCGGCCAACGACCTCCTTCACCATGGGAGTCGTCTGATGCACCCCTTCAGTTCCGAGACTTCCGTCACTCAGCGATCCAGCTCACGGCCATAGAGAACTCAGCGAGATGGCTGAGACCGCTCGCGTGAGCAGCCTGGTCTCCATCTCCGGCCCCGTGCGACCGCTCCCCACCGCTGACGAGCCAACCTCCGAAGTCACGGCAGTTCGCCGCTCCGGGGAGATCGATCGCTGAGCCTGGACGCGGATTCGGAGTCGAGCTCGACATGCTGGTCAGGTTGGCACAGCCCCGTGGAGTCAGGGGATCCTCGGTCAGCGCTCGACGCGGGCGAACAGCGCCTTCAGGTAGGCACCCTCGGGGAACTCGATCGGGTGGTCGATCGGCTGGCCGGTCCGCTCCTGGTCGACGAGGTCGACGCCCGAGCGCTGCGCGGCCCGCTCGACCATCCCGTAGAAGTCACGACTGCTGACGCGGCTCGAGCACGACGCCTGGACGAGCGTTCCGCCACTCTCCACGAGCGGGACCGCCAGTCGTGTCAGCGCCCCGTAGGCTCGTAGGGCACCTGGCACATCTGCCGCGCGCGCAGCGAACGACGGCGGGTCGACCACGACGAGGTCGAAGCGCTCGCCCCGCCGACCGAGCTCGCCCATCACGTCGAACGCGTCGCCGACGGTCCCGATGGTGGTCGGAGCCTCGCGCGGGCACGACTCGACGTTCAGCGCGAGGTGCCGGGCCGTGTCGTCGATCGCGTGCGGGCTGAGGTCGACGCTGTGCACGTGGGTCGCGCCCCCGGCCGCGGCGTGCACGCTGAAGCCGCCACCGCAGCAGAAGACGTCGAGCACCCTGGCGCCGGACGCGATCGAGCCGACCAGTTGGCGGTTGTCGCGCTGGTCGAGGAACCAGCCCGTCTTCTGACCGCGACGCACGTCCGCTGTGAACCTGAGCCCGTGCTCGGTGAAGGTGATCGGCCCGGCGGGCAACGACCCCCGCAGGACCGATCCGTCCCGGAGACCGCGACCGACCACGAGCGGATCGTCGGCGATCGAACGGGCCAGTCGCAGCACCACGCCGGTGATCGACCAGATCGCCGACTGCAGCACGTCGAGCAGGTCCTCCAGGTGGGCCAGCCACACCGTCGAGTACAGCTTGACGACGGCGACCGTCCCGTAGAGGTCGACGACGACGCCGGGCATGCGGTCGTTCTCGCCGTGGAGGATGCGGAGCGCGTCGGTGTCGGCCGAGCCGAGCAGCTCCCAACGCCTCGCCAGCGCGTGGGCCAGCCGGTCGTTCCACAGCTCCGGTCCGACCTGGACCGGGTTCGACGAGTGCATCACCTTGATGCGGATCGGCGAGCGCGGGTCCCACAGCCCGACCGCCACGAAGCGCTTGCGGTCGTCGAAGATCACCGCCACGTCGCCGGGCTCACCGGTCCCGTCGCCGTGGCGGCCGCCTCGGACCGACTCGATCCCGCCGTCGAAGACCCACGGGTGAC
>JAPXRJ010000183.1:0-6165 GCA_033813615.1 Microthrixaceae bacterium
CACGGTCGAAGATCGACTTGCCGACCGTGTACACGGTGTTCTGCCGTTCGCGGCCCCACATGACATGCATCGAGATGTCGCACTCCGGGAACATCGCGTACACGACGAAGCGATTGCCGGCGTAGATGGTCTCCTCCCCGCGGAGGTCGAGCACGACCAGGTTGCCGTGGACCTCCGCGACGCGGCGGATCTGGTCGCGGAACAGGTCGTGCTGAGAGCGGAAGAGCTCGACGCGTTCGGCCACATCGGGCAGCGCCAGGATCTCGTCGATGCTCAGGTCGCGGCAGCAGTCGATGAGCATCATCATGAGCTCGTAGTTCGAGACCCGGAAGTCACGGAAGCGACCGAGGCCGGTGCGGGCGTCCATCAGGAACGACAGGAGCTCCCAACCCTTCGGGTCGAGCACGTCGTCCATCGAGAACCCGGCCGAGTCCGCCTTGTCGACGGCCTCCATCATCTCGTCGCTGACGTTCGGGAACCGCGCCTTGCCGCCGAAGTGGCCGTAGACGACGCGGGCAGCGGACTTGGCGTCGGGCTGCAGCACGTAGCCGGGCGTGTCGATGTCGCGGTTCCTCGTCGCCTCGGATGCGTGGTGGTCGAAGCACAACCCGCAGCCGGGGACGTAGGGAAGGTTCGTCAGGATGTCGCGCTCGGTCACGGCCACCTTGCCGTCCTGCACGTCCTTGGGGTGGTGGAACTCGATCTCGCCGAGGATGCCGAGCTCCTTCAGCAGCACGGCGCACACCAGGCCGTCCATGTCGCTGCGGGTCAGCAGTCGGTAGGTCGTCGCTTCGTCGGTCATCTGCTCTCCGGGGTCCGTTCACCGCGGCGGGACGCGGCTGACGATGACGTTCCATCGGCACCTCGGCCCGACTCTTGAGCGTCCGCGTGGTGTCCGCAGCGCTCGGACGACCTCCCGGTCGATCAGCCGGTCGAGGCCAGCTGCGCTTCCAGCGCCCCGACGGCAGGGAAGAGGACGTTGTTCTCCTTGTGGACGTGCAGGTGGGTGTCCGCCTCGAGCTCCTCGAGCCCCCGGTACAGCGCCTGGTAGCTCCCGCAGGCGTCGTCGGGGGCCTGGAACCCGTTGGAGACGTCGCGCAGCGAGGCGAGCAGCTCTCCGGCCCGGTCGTGCTCGAAGCGCATCATGCGGATCGGGTTGTCGATGCTGCCGCAGTGGAACTCCGGCGTGGTCGTCGCCTGTGCCAGTTCCCTGATCATCGGGAACAGGACCCGCTCCTCCTTCATGAGGTGGGGCTCGAGGTCGTCTCGCAGCTCGGTGAAGGTGGTCTCGAGCGGAAGCAGCTCGGGATGGCGGTCACCGTGGACCTCGGCGACCTTGCGAGCCAGCGCGGCGAGCCGCGGCAGCTCCTCGTGGAGGTAGCGATGGTGGGTGCCTTCCAGGTGGTCGACGAGCTCGGCAGGACCCATCTCCGTCCAGTCCGCCTCGACGGGCGGGATGGCATCGAGCTCGGCGAGGACCGCACCTGGGTCCAGCTCGAGCTCCTCGCAGGCTTGGTCGAGGGTGCGGTTCCCTCCGCAGCAGTAGTCGAGCTGGTGCTGTTCGAGGATGCGGGCGGCGCCGGGGTTGGCGTCGACGATGGCGGCGAGCGTGGTGCTGGAGTCGGGACTCATGGTGTGCTCCTCGTGTCAGGTGAAGGCGTGTCAGGTGAAGTAGACGCCCAGGACGGTCGCGATGGCTACGACCAAGCCGTAGATGCTCTGGCGGATGCCAGCGACCTTGGCGGGTGTGGGAGTGCGGGCAGTGATCCGTTGGACGGCGATGATCCCGACGACCGCCACGGCTCCCGCGGCCACGGCGGGATCCAGGGCGACCGCGGCGGCCACGGCCACGAGGGTGAGCGCATCGGCGGCGAGGAGCGTCGATCCGGGTGACGATCGGCCGTGGAGTCGGGCGACCTGGGCACGGACGTGTGGCACCGACGTCGTGGCGCGGCCGACGAAGATCAGCCACACGGCGACTGCTTCCGCCCGCTGGTGGCCCGCGGCGAGCAGGATCATCGCACCGACCGCGCAGATGCCGTACGTGCCGGCGAGCTCGGGAGCCAGGCGTCGGCTGTGCGAGCGGGTGTCGAACCAGAGCTGCACCGCGACCAGCGGGGCGGCGATCGCCGCCGGCCACCAGAACGCGCCCTGGGCGGTGACCGCTGCGACGGCGAGCAGGGCGAGGCAGGCGGACACCTCGATGAGCAGGGCGCGGCGTGCCAGTGCGGTGCGCTGGAGGTCGCGGGCTCGGTGGCGGTCGACCAGGACGATGCGCAGCGGGGTGTGGGCCAGGAACGCCAGGAGCGCAGCGAAGCCGAGGCACACCCCAGCGATGGACGGCGCGATCGCGAGGCCGGCGACGACGGGCTCGGCGGTGAGGCCCCACCCGCCGTGCTCGGTCGGCATCGCGACGCTGCGCCAGGGCGAGCGTTGGGCGGGCTTCTTCGCCGTCGCCTCGTTCGGTGAGGTGGTGTCGGTCATGGCGCTGCGGCCGCCACGGTGCTCAGCGGCGTGTCGGCGAGGTCACGCAGGAGGTGGCCTCGTGCACGGGCCCACGCGTCGTGGAGCGCGCACCGGTCGTCCGCGGCGCAGGCCCGATCCTCGAGGACGCAGCGGGTGACGTCGGTCGGGCCCTCGACGGCTTCGACGACCTCGAGCACCGACAGCTCCTCCAGGGATGCCACTGCGGTGTAGCCGCCCGTCCGACCCGGCTCGGATCGCACCCAGCCGCGGTTCACCATCGGCGTCATCGCCTGGGACAGGAACCCGGCTGAGGCATCGAGAGCTTCGGCGAGCTCTGACGCCTTGTGGCGTCTTCCGCTGGTTGCGAGCACGATCAACGCACGAGTGGCCAGGTCGGTCCGCCTCGTCACCTCCAATCGCATAGTCCCAGACTATTGGATTCTCGGTGGTGGTGCACAGTGACGTCGGCCATGCAGCTCGAGTGCGGCTCTCGGCCGTCCACATCGTTCAGCGCGGCCTGTCGCGTTCTCCTACGATCGACGCCACGAGCAGGAGCGTGACGATGGCTGCGACCAGCGCCTTGGATCGACGAGGAGTGACCTGGGGATTGGTGGCCGTGGCCATCGTCGTGGCGATGACCTTCTTCGGCAGCGGCCGCCTGGCGTGGTTCGACGCCGCCCTGGTCGGCTACCTGTTCGGGCTGATATTCGCCGTCTTCGGCGTCGTGTACCGCTACGCCGTGTGGTTGCGCCGGCCGCCGACCGCGATGCTGAACCGCCGGGGCTGGGATGCGTTCAGGGCCCGCAAGGCTCGCAACGCTGCGGCGCTTCCGGCACTCGTCGGCACCCACGTGCTGGGCCAGACGTTCATCTACCGGCGTTCGAAGTCGCGCTGGCTCGCGCACCAGCTGGTCTTCTGGGGCTGCATCCTCGCGGCGCTGATCACGTTCCCGCTGACCCTCGGCCTGCTGCACTTCCAGAGCGTCGGCCAGCAGGCCGACCGCTATCAGGTCTACGTGGCGAGCGTGGGCACGGCGGAGTTCGATGCCGGAACGGTGATCGGGTGGGTCATCTTCCACGGGCTCGACATCGCCGCGGTGCTGGTGCTCGCGGGCGTGTTCATCTTCCTCCGCCGCCGTCTGAACGATCCGGGGGCGTTGGCGGTCGAGCGGGGTGGTGACTTCCTGGTGCTCGCCGGCCTGTTCGCCGTGTCGGTGACCGGGCTGTTCCTGACCGTGTCGAGCATGTGGCTCGACGGGCAGTTCTACTCGGCGCTCAACACGCTCCACGCGCTGACGGTGATCCTCGGCCTGATGTACCTGCCGTTCGGGAAGTTGTTCCACATCTTCCAGCGGCCCGGGAACCTCGGCGTCGCCTACTACAAGACCGCCAACGCCGAGGGCGCCCAGGCGGTCTGCCGGCGCTGCGGCGATGACTTCGCCAGCGCGCAGCAGGTGGCGGACCTGCAGGAGGTGCTGCCGCAGGTGGGCTTCGACTACGGAACGAACGACGGCGGTGGCAACTACCAGGACACGTGTCCCCGCTGTCGTCGGGCGAGCGTGACGCTGGCGCAGTCGATGAGGGTCGGAGGGTTCGGCTGATGGCACGGTTGCCGGTGAGCGAGGAAGCGCTGGTCGAGCGGTTCGGTCCGCACCTCAACGAGGCGCCCCCGGGCGGCTGGGACGCGGACCTGGAGATCGACAAGGTCGTCAACACCCACTGCTGCTTCTGCGGCCAGCAGTGCGGGATCAAGTTGAAGGTCCACGACAACGAGGTCGTCGGCTTCGAACCCTGGTACGAGTTCCCGTTCAACGAGGGCAAGCTCTGCCCGAAGGGCGTCAAGCGCTACCTCCAGGGCAGCCATCCGGATCGCCTGCTCCGGCCGATGATGCGCGACGAGTCGGCCCCGGGTGGCTTCCGCGAGGTGAGCTGGGACGACGCCCTGTCCAGGGTGGTCAGCGAGATCCAGCGCATCCAGGCCACCTACGGCGATGACGCCTTCGCCATGCTGTCGGGCGTCTCGCTCACCAACGAGAAGAGCTACCTGGTCGGCAAGTTCGCCCGTCTCGCACTTCACACCGCCAACCTGGACTACAACGGCCGCTTCTGCATGGTCTCCGCGGGGGCGGGCAACAAGAAGGCGCTCGGCATGGACCGGGCACCGAACCCGTGGAGCGACATCCCGCTCGCGGATGTGGTGTGGACCGCAGGGACGAACGTCGCGGAGACCTTCCCGATCACCACGAGCTACATCTGGCGAGCCCGGGACCGCGGAGCGAAGCTCATCGTGCAGGACCCGCGAGTGGTCCCGCTGGCGCGCACGGCGGACCTCTTCCTGCCGGTGCGCCCGGGCACCGACTCGGCCCTCTTCGGCGCCGTGCTGCACGAGCTGATCCGCAACGACTGGCTGGATCACGAGTTCATCGACGCCCACACCGTCGACTTCGATCAGGCCGCCGCCGCGGTCGCCGACATGACCCCGACCTGGGCCGCAGAGATCACCGGCGTCCCGGCCGCTCGCATCGGCGAAGCGGCCGAGCTGTGGGGCACTGCGGCGACGGGCATGATGCTGCACGCCCGGGGCATCGAACAGCAGTCGAAGGGCACAGAGAACGTCCTTGCCGCGATCAACCTGGGGCTGGCCACCGGCAAGTTCGGCAAGCCGGGATGCGGCGTGTCGACCATCACCGGTCAGGGCAACGGACAGGGCGGCCGGGAGCACGGCCACAAGTGCGACCAGCTCCCCGGCAACCGCGACATCACCGTCCCCGAGCATCGCGAGGCGGTGGCCAAGGTCTGGGAGGTCGACGAGTCGGAGATCCCCGGCAAGGGGAAGCCGGCCGAGGCCATCATCGAGGCGATCCACGCGGGCGAGATCAAGGGCCTGCTGTCGATCTGCTTCAACCCCGTGGTCTCGGCACCGGATGTGAACTTCACCGCCGAGGCGCTCGACCGCTTGGAGTTCTTCGCGGCGATCGACTTCTTCGTCTCCGAGACCGGCCAACACGCGGACGTCATCCTCGCGGGCTCGCTCCACGAAGAGGACGAGGGCACCTCGACCAGCGGCGAAGGTCGGATCATCAAGATCAACGCCGCGGTGGACCCGCCCGGCGAGGCACGCAGGGACGGCGACATCCTCATGGAGATCGCCGAGCGCCTGGGCAAGGGCGAGCACTTCCGCTACGACAGCAACGAGGAGATCTTCGACGAGCTGTGCCGGGCGTCGTCGGGCGGCAAGGCCGACTACACCGGTGCCACCTGGGAACGCGTGGAAGCCGAGATGGGCATGTTCTGGCCCGTGCCCGAGGTGGGCCACCCCGGGACCCCACGGCTCTACGAAGGCGGCAAGTTCGCCTTCCCCGACGGTCGCGCCAGGTTCCACGCGGTCCCGTACCGGCCGCCGGCGGAGGTCGTCGACGACGAGTACCCGATCTGGCTCACGTCGGGGCGGGTGGTCAGCCAGTACCTGTCGGGCACACAGACGCGCCGCATCGCCGGGCTCGTCGAGCAGTACCCCGAACCGTTGTGCGAGATGCACCCGCAGCTGGCCGAGTCGCTCGGCATCAACCACGGCGACGTGGTCACCGTCAGCTCGCGTCGCGGCGAGATCACGCTCCCTGCCGCGGTGGTGACCACCATCCGGCCCGACACGGTGTTCATCCCCTACCACTGGCCCGGCAAGAAGGCGGCGAACCAGCTC
>JAPXRJ010000184.1:0-6147 GCA_033813615.1 Microthrixaceae bacterium
GACGACGGTCACCGATGCCAGCTTCACCGTCGACATGACGCAGATCACGACCAACGAGTCACGCCGCGACAACCGGGTCCAGTCGGCGCTCAACACCCAGCAGAACCCGAACGCGACCTTCACGCTCACCGAACCGATCGAGCTGGGTGCCGACGCTGCGTCGGGCGCCGAGGTGACCGCCACCGCCAAGGGCGATCTGACGATCAACGGCGTGACCAAGGCGGTCGAGTTCCCGCTGCAGGCCAAGCTCGTCGACGGCACCGTCGTGGTCGTCGGTTCCCTGGACGTGACGTTCTCCGACTTCGGCGTGGAGGTGCCCTCCGCGCCGGTCGTGCTGTCGGTCGACGACCACGGCGCCCTCGAGCTGCAGCTCCTCCTCACCAGGAGCTGACGGGCCAGGGTGCGTCGGGACAGTCAGGCCAGATGGGGAGCCTTCGACGCGTCGATGTAGCCGGCGTCGATGAGCCAGCGAACGCTGTCGGCCATCGTGTCGGCGACCGGCCGGACGGCCACCCCGAGCTCGTCCAGGGTGGCGCGGTCGTCGCAACGCGGAGCGGCGGTCATCTGCTCCGCGGCCTCGAAGGTGAGCGGGTAGTCGAAGTCCCGGATCACCTTGAGCAGGTCGAGCAGTCGACCGGCCGTGCGGATCGCGATCGACGGCATGGGCACCCGACGGATCGAGCCGCCGGTCACACCGGCGAGCACCTCGATCCACTCCGCCCAGCTGAGGAACTGACCACCGGCCATGTAGCGGCGGGGACCGCGACCGGGTTCCATCGCCGTGGTGAGCAGGCTGGCCAGATCGCGCACGTCGACGGTGCCGATCCCGCCGTTGGTGACCGGCATGAGCTGGTTGACCGCACCGACGATGCCCTGCATGCCCGAGGCCACGTCGGGGCAGTCCGGCCCGAACACGCCGCCGACGTAGAACGACACCACCGGCGCGCCGGCGCTCTGCTGGGACCGGACGTACTGCTCGGCCACGAGCTTGGAGCGACCGTACGGCCCGGGCGGTGAGCCGAGCGGCGTGTCGGCGGTCATGACCGGCACCGAGTCGTCGAGCACCACGATCGACGACGTGTAGATCACCGGATCGCATCCCGCCAGGACGGCCTGGCCGACCACGTTGCGGGTGCCCTCGACGTTGACGTCGCCGGAGCCGCCCTTGGCGCTCGACACCCCGACCGAGCCCGCCGCGTGCAGCACCGCGTCGCAGCCGTCGAGCGCCCGCTCGACCGAGTCGGCCACGAGGACGTCGCCGACCGCCTCCGCGACTTGGGATCGGACGTCGGGGGGCAGCGACAGGTCGAGACGGAACGGGTCACGGACCAGGCACGTCACCTCGTGACCGGCGTCCAGGAGCGCGGCGACCGCGTGGGAGCCCACGAACCCCGTTGCTCCGGTCACCAACACGCGCACGGCGAGGAGCGTAGCGATCTCCGGAGCACGACCACGGACCCGACCTCAGGCGGGCATGGCCTGGCCGGGACCCCGAGAGGAGCGCGCCGGCGGGATCAGCCTCGCCAGCAGCGCGACGACGAAGGGGACCGCCAACGCAGCCAGCAGCACCCAGGTCGCCTGGCGGGTCCACAACCCGTCCAACACGCCATCGCTGCCACCGGCGAACGCGCTCGTCGCGCGGCGAACCGCGGCGACGGCGAGCACCACGAACGACGCGGTGAGGCCGAGCGCCACCCCCACGCCGGCCAGCGATCCTGCGGTCAGCGACGACAGCCGACGGCCGGCGCGGGGCCCGGCACCGAGCACCGACAGCCCCCGGGCGGCCTCGGTGTGCTCCCGACGATGCGCGGCCGTCGCCACGAGGGTCACCAGGACCAGGATCGCGAGCCACGGCCAGACCACCCAGTCCGATGGGGCGGCGGCCACGGCACCCCCTTCGGTCATGTACGTGCTGCCGTTGAGGATCGCCGACCGGGAGTCGACGCTCAGCCCCGCGTCGGCGGCGATGCGGTTGACCGCAGCGGACTCGGACGCGTCGAGACCGGACGCGTCGCCGACGAGGGCCGGGCTGGTGTCGGTGAGCTGCGCTCCGTCACGCACCGCCGAGGCGAGGACGATCGCCGACGCGTTGACCGGCACGTCGCCCACCCGCACCGGCACACCGGCGACGGTCTGGGACTCGACGCCGTCCATCGTGTACGACGTGACCGCGGCGCCGGATTCCAGAAGCTCGACGGTCGACTGCGGCAGCCCGACCCCCTGAGCGGAGTCCAGGACGAGGACGGTGGGGACGAACCCGTCGGGGCACACCGTGCAGGTGCCCGTCCAGCGGCCGACGGTCGCCGGTCGCGTCGTGAGCCCTTGGTCAGCCAGCTCCGCCACGGTCCGTGCGCTCACGCCCGGGCCGGTCGTGGGCAGCTCCGGCTGCTCGACCTGCTCCGCTCCGGCGATGATCCAGCCCGAGGTGTTCCAGCCCGCGATGCCCGACGCCCCGGTCGGCGCGTCGGACGGGGAGAGCAGCACGGTGCCGGAGGCGGCGGGAACCGGGGCGGTCACCGGGGCGCCGGCGACGGTGGTCGACACCGGCCCGGGGTCCGACGCCGGGTCGGCGCTCGACGTGGTTTCGTCCGCGACGGAGCTCTGGGCGACGGGACCCGTGCGGAACCAGTCGGTCGCGGTGGCACCGACGGCGACGAACACCCACGTCGCCACCACGAGCACCGTCGCGGTGGATCCGACGCGGCGTCGGCGAAGGTCCCGATCGACCAGGCGACCCACCGGGTCGCGACCCAGGAAGAGCCGGACGATGCGCAGCGCTGCGATCGCGCACACCAGCCAGAGCACGATCATCGCGGCCGAGGCCGCCACGCCCACGAACGTGCGACTGGCGATCACGACACCGGCGAACGCGACGAGCGCGTACAACGAGATCCAGGCGAACATCGCCAGGCCCAGCCACCCCAACCAGCCGATCCGGTTCGAGCCGGCACCGTCTCCGGTGCTGGGGGCGCCACCGGTCCGGCCGTCGAGCAGCGCGGAGCTCGACAGCCGGCGGACCGGCCGGCTGAACATGACCGCACCACCTGCCGCGGCGACGACGGCGGTGAGCAGGGCGACCGCGACCAGCGGCCACGGCAGGGCTGCATCGACCGTCGAGGTCCATCCCGGCAGTCGCAGACCGACCCACAACGGCCGGACCACCCAGGCGGCGACCACTCCGACGGCAGCGGCGGGCGCTGCGACGACCAGCGCCTCGGCCGCTGCGGCCATCGACAGCTGCGCACGATCGGCACCGTTGGCGGACAGCAGGCCGGTGGCCCTCATGCGCCGTGACGCACCGATGCCGAACGCCGCGCCGGCGAGCACGCCGACGGCCACGACCACCGCGGCGAGGAGGCCGACCAACGGTCCGGCCGGGACGGTCGAGGCGCCGACGCCGATCCTGGTGACGGGGGTCGGGAGCGCGGCGGGCAGTCCCGCCGCAGGGGCATCACGGTAGATCGGGCCCTCGACTGCGGAGCCTGCCGACGCAGGATCGACCGTCGCCATCTGACCTCTCGTGCCGGCCTCGGGCCGACCGACGTAGTAGCGAAGGTCGCTCATGGCGGCGGTTCCGCTGTCCGCCGGGCCGGCGCCGGGATCGATGACAGCGTCGAGCGCTCCCGGCACCGCCGCGAAGCTGAGGTCGTCCCAGTTGCCGACGGTCGCGATGCCGACGACGTCGAACGATCCGGTCGACCCCGCCAGCGTCAGGCGGTCCCCGCTGGCCAACCCCGTCTGCTGAGCGAGCATCGGCGTGATCACGACCTCACCCGGGCCGGGGAGACGGCCGTCGACGAGGTCGATCACGCCGCCCAACAACGGGTCGGTCCAGTCCGCCATGCGCGCGCTGGCCCAGACCGGCCCACCCTGGGCGGTGCCGCTCGCCGTCGACGGGATCCGCAGCTCCGGTGCCGTCTCCTGCTCCAGCACCGCTGGTGAACCCGGCGCCGCGGCGCGCACCGAGGCGGTCGCGGCCTCGACGTCGGAGGGACGGACCCCGCTCGCGATGTACAGCGCGTCCGCAGCGCCGAACGCCCGCTCCGTCGAGCCCGTCCGGGCGTGGTGACCCCAGCTGACGGCCATCAGCTCCACCCCGACGGCCACCGCCACCGCCACCAGGAGACCGGTCCACAGCGTGCGACCCGGCGATCGCCATGCGAGCCGCCGGGCTCGCCGCAACAGCACCCTGTTGGCCGACATGTGCAGCGTGTTCATCGTCGTCCCCTCATCTCCACCCGTTCACCGACCGGCCCTGGCGACGCGGTCCGACAGGACGCCGTCGCGCAGGTACACGACCCGATCCGCCCATCCGGCGACGGCTGGGTCGTGGGTGGCGAGCAGCGCTGCGGTGCCGTCGTGATCGCAGCGGTGACGGATGAGTCGCATGATCGACTCGGCGGTGAGGGCATCGAGCGCACCGGTGGGCTCGTCGGCGACCAGCAGGTGACGGGTGCCGACCAACGCCCGGGCGATGGCGACACGCTGCTGCTCGCCCCCCGACAGCGACGAGGGGAACTGCCGTGCCATCTCGACGATCCCGACGTCCTCCAACGCCGCCATCGCGTCACGCATGGCGTCGCGCGTGCGCACGCCGTCGAGCTCCAGCGGCAGCGCCACGTTCTCCACCAGCGTGAGCGAGTCGAGCAGGTTCCAGCGCTGCTCCACGTAGCCGATGCTGCGCCGTCGCAGCTCGGCCAGCTGCGTTGCCGTCAGCACCCACATGTGCTCGCCGTCGACGACGGGCATCCCGCGCTCGGGACGGTCGATGCCCGCAGCGATGCGCAGCAGCGTGGTCTTGCCGGACCCCGACGGGCCCATCAGGACCACCAGCTCCCCTGCCGCCACCTCCAGGTCCACACCATCGAGCACGACACGGCGCTCACGGCCGTCGGGCACCGACTGGGCCACGTCGACGAGCCGCAGCACGCTGCGCTGCTCCACCACGGCATCGCTGTCGGTCCCGCCGGCGACGTCGCGGCCGTCGTCGATCGGATCGATCACCTCGGTCACCGTCTCTCCTTCCCTCGCGTCGTCGGTGTGCTGCGCCGTCTGCTCGACATCGCAGGTCCTCGCGGCTTGGCCCGCACTCCTCGTGATGACGGCCGGAGCGCGTCGTGACGTTGCTGACAGGCGTCGAGCCACCGCAGCTCGCCGTCGATCTGGGCGATCACCGCGTCGAGAGCGAACAGTCGGGCGACGTCGTCACCGTCGACCTGGGCCTTGAGACGGGTGTAGGTCTGCAGCTCCTCGGTGGTGGCGACGCGCTGCGCATCGATCACCTCGTCGAGATCGACGCGATCGGGGCCATGCGCATCCGCTCGGTCGAGCGACGCGGCGATCGTGAGCTTGATGACCAGCTCGTCGCGGTCCGGAGCGGTTCGGAGCCGAGGCGACGCGAACCAGTCGTGGACCTCGCGCCGTCCGGCGTCGGTGAGCGAGTACTGCCGTTGGTCCTGGGCGCCTGTCCCCGGCCGTTCCAGTCCTCCGGCGTCGACCTCGACCACCAGCCCGTCGCGCTCCAGCCTCGCCAGCGTGGTGTACACCTGCCCGACGTTGAGCTCCCACAGCGAGCCGGTCCGCTCCTCGAGCTCCTTCTTGAGCTCGTAGCCGTGCCGGCCGCCTGTGGTCAGGAGGGCCAGCAGCCCGTTGCGCACCGACATGACCCTCACCTCCCCTTCGTCCATGCAGTCGGTCGAGTTGCTCGGCCGTCGGTCTAGTTACTCGGTATGTATATACCGAGTAACTAGAGAAGGCAACCCCCGTACGGCCGCCGTGCTGCTCGCACAGCTCCCGATGCTGAGCCGGAGCACCGAACGGAGCCGGCCGGAGGCACGAACGAGCGGGACGGTGCTAGATGTTCCTCATGCCAGAGCAGTCGAACGAGGTTCCCATCGCCGCATCCGGCCGCCCGGCGGACGGCGACCACGTCACCGTCGGCACGGCCTACGGCGCGCTGCGAGGCGAGTGGCGCGACGGCGTCGCCCGCTTCGCCGGCATCCCGTTCGGTGCCGCCCCCGTCGGCGACCTCAGGTTCCGGCCACCGGAGCCGCCCGCACCGTGGGAGGGCACCCGCGATGCCACGGCGTTCGGTGCGATGTCCCCGCAGAACCCCTCGATGATGGACGCTGTGTACGGCGGCGAGGC
>JAPXRJ010000185.1:0-6136 GCA_033813615.1 Microthrixaceae bacterium
GGGGAGTGGGGCTGGGGCCTGGGGATGGGCGCGGAGATGGGGATGGGGGTGGGTTTGCGGGTCAGGGTGAGTCGAGGTCCAGGAGGGCGAGCACGGCATCGACCGCCAGGCGGTAGCCCAGGCCTCGGGCGCCCTGGATCACAACGTCAGCGACCGGCGAGATGACCGACGTGTGGCGCCACGGCTCGCGGGCGACCGGGTTCGAGATGTGCAGCTCCACGATCGGGCCGTCGAACGACGCCAGTGCGTCGTGCAGCCCCCACCCGTAGTGGGTGATCGCACCGGCGTTCACGACGATCGCGGCATGTGTGCCCCGGGCGGCGTGCACGGCATCGATCAGGTCGCCCTCGTGGTTCGACTGGACGTGCAGCACCTCGATGCCGGACTCGGCGGCGCGCGCCGTCGCGGTGGCCACGTGGTCGTCGAGCGTGGCAAGGCCGTACACCGAAGGCTCACGCTGCCCCAGGAGGTTCAGGTTCGGCCCCGACAGCAGCAGGACCGATGGCATCGACGCTGTCACAGTTCAGGCCTCTCCACGGAATCGGGCCAGCACGGAGCGGACCCGCTCGGGGTCGATCCCATCGACCACCTCCACTCCCGTCGGCCCGTCGAGCACGAACGTGAGACCGTTGCCCAGCACCTTCTTGTCGCGTCCCATCACCTCGACGAGCTCGTCGGTGTCGAGGTCGTCGGGAACCTCCAGCGGCAGGTCGTAGCCGGCGATCACCCGACGGTGCTCCGCGACGTCGTCGCTTCCGATGCGTCCCAGGTCCCGTGCCAGCTCGGCGGCGAAGAGCAGGCCGATCGCCACCGCCTCGCCGTGGCGCAGGTCGTGCTCGCCGACTGTCTCGAGCGAATGAGCCAGGGTGTGGCCGTAGTTGAGCAGCGCACGGCGCCCTCCCTCACGCTCGTCGGAGGCGACCACCTCGGCCTTGATCGCGACGCACGCTGCGACACGCTCGGCGAGTGGGAGCTCGTCGAGGCGGCCACCGCCGAGCCAGTGGTACTTGGCCATCTCGCCGAGACCGCAGCGCCACTCTCGCGGGGGCAGCGTGGCCAACGTCGCGGTATCGCAGACGACCGCCGACGGCTGCCAGTAGGCGCCCACGAGGTTCTTGCCCTCGGGCAGGTTCACCCCGGTCTTGCCGCCGATCGCCGCGTCGATCTGGCCCAGGAGGGTCGTCGGGCAGTGCAGCACCGGGATCCCCCGGTGGTAGGACGCCGCGGCGAACCCGGCGACGTCGGTCACGAGACCACCCCCGACACCGACGACGCAGTCGGCACGGGTGAGGCCCCATCGGGCGAACTGCGAGCACAGCTCTCCGATCGTGGTGAGGTCCTTGGATGCCTCGCCGTCACCGATGTGGAACGTCCGGTGCTCGCGACCGGGATCGACGTGCACCGGGATGCCCCTCTGGGTGACGACGGCGACGCGGCGGGTCCGCTCGGGCAGCAGCGACGCCATCTCCGCAAGGGCGCCGTCGCCGACCAGGACCGGGTAGTCGCGTCCAGCACCCAGGGGCACGGTCACGCAGAGGAGCTCGGTCACGTCGTTCCCGTGGCTGCGAGCGACCGCAGGGCGTCGACGATCTGATCCACCACCTGCTGCGGCCCCCGGTCGGTGACGTCGACGACGACGTCGGCAAGCTCCCGGTAGAGAGGCTCCCGCGCCTCGGCAAGTCGCCGCAACGAAGATCCGGCGTCCTCGGCGAGCAGCGGCCGCCTGACCGAGGAGCGGTCCAGCCGGTCGACGATCTCTGCCACGTCGGCCCGGAGCCACACCACGACCGACCGCGCCCGCAACAGGTCGCGGTTCCGCGGATCGACCACGATGCCGCCGCCGGTGGCGATGACCGAGCGATCACCACCTAGGGCATCGATGAGCGCGTCGTGCTCCGCGCGGCGGAACACCGCCTCGCCCCTGGCCGCGAACACGGTTGCCACATCGGTCCCGCATCGGGCCTCGACCTGTTCGTCGACATCGACGTGGTGGATGCCGAACCGTGACGCCAACAGCGGTGCGACCGTGCTCTTGCCGGTGCCCGAGAGGCCGACGAGGGCGACGTGGGCGTCGTTCTCGACGGGCACGACGCTGCGCTCAGACGACGACGACCGGCAGCTCGTCGACGAGCTGTGCGATCGCACCGCGAAGCGGGATGGTCGGGCAGTCACGCGCCTCCAGGAGCACGGTCACATCCTGATCGCACTCCAGCACCAGCGCTGTGGCGTCCCGGTGGACCTTGGTGTTCATCCGGAACCGGGCTTCATCCGCGTTCTGCGCCTCGATCGTCCGGACGACGTCCCACGGCACGCGGAAGGTCAGGCCGTTCGGGCCGGACACCTCCACGGCGTCGCGAGTGAGCGTGGCCGTGCACTTCTTCCGCTTCTTGTTCTGACCCGGATAGCCGCCCAGGTAGGTCACGTCCTCGAGCACCAGCGCAGCGGCTCCGGTCGAGCCGTCGACCGATGCGACCGTGGACTCACCGGCCGATGGCGGGGGCGCCGTCGAAGCAGGGTTCGCCGCGTCGGAGGCGGGAGCGAACGAGTCGGACGCTGGGCGCTCTGCCGCGGCGACGACTGCCCCCGCCGCTGCGCCGGCATCGGCCGGCGATCCCATCGGAGTCGGGGTCTCGACCGGCGCGAGCGACTCCATCGGAGCCGGCGCCGGAACCGACGTGAGCGCGTCGGTCTCGGCCACGGGCGCTGGAGCCACCGGGGATGCAGCGGCGGAATCGGGCGACACCGGAGCAACAGCGGATTCGGATGGCATTCCAAGCGTGGCCTGCAGCGCCGCGATGACGCTGTCGCAGAAGTCCACCGGCCAGCCCGCCCGGAGTCGCCGATCGCCCTCCTCCAGTTCGATCGCCTGCACGCCAGCGACGGGGTCGCCGAGAGCGTCGACGTTCGTCACCTGACGCAGGTCGTACCAGTCGGAGGTGCCGTCGGAGAGGCGCCCGACCACAAGGCTCGGCCCGGACAGAGCGAAAAGGACCGGTTCGCGGTCGGCGCCTGCCTGTTCGATCCAACCCCGCCCATGCGCGTCCACGTCGACCTGGGCCGGAGTTCCGTCCCCCGTTGCTGCTGCGCTCACGCCCGATGACCTCCAGCCGTTCCGGCTGCCCACCGTACCGGCGGATCGACCGATGCACACGAACCCGGGTCTCGATGGTCGCGGGCTGGAGCGCTGATGCTCCGACGCTCCGGTGATGTGCGTGGCATCGAGGTGGTGCCGACGGCATCGCAGCGACCGGGGCCCAGCGGCGATCCGGTGTGCCGGCGGGCGGGATCAGCCGCGCGTTTGGTCCTCCGCAGCGGAGCCGAGGGCGGCGGCGATCGCCTCGGCCGCCTTCGGGCTCAGCTTGGACATCTGACGGAGGACCTCGTCGGCGGCGCTGTCGGATGCGAGGTCAGGGCTCTGCACGGCGACCGGCGACGCGAGCGGGGCTGCGGTGAACGCTCCGTCACCCACGAACGCCGCGCTCTGCGTCGTTGGGCCGACGATCGGTGCGCCGGCGTCGAACGACTCGACAGGATCGGTGAAGGCGCCTGCATCGGTGAAGCCGCCGACGGTGCTGGAGGTCCACGCCGCGGCATCGCCGGGTGACCCCACAGCGTGCCCGGGTTCGTCGCCCGTGCGAACCGGGGCGCCCAACCCGTCAGAGCCGAACCCGTCAGAACCGAACCCTTGAGAGCTGAACCCGTCGGAGCTGAACGCCCCGGAGCTGAACGCCCCGATGCCAGCGCCAGGATCCGGGTCGCCGTCGAAGGACTGGGCGGCGGCGAGTCGGTCCTCCTTGCCGGCCGTCTCGAGCAGCACCCACGGGTCCTCTTGCTCGGCGCCGCCGACGAGGTCGTCGATCGGGAAGTGCTCTGGGAACGAACCGTCGTCGTCGCCGTCCATGAGGACGACCTCGTAGGTGGCATCGTCGACGATCGCGTCGTCGATCACGTCGTCGACGATCGCGTCGTCGATCGCGTCTGCATCGATCGGGTCGGCGTCGATCGGGTCGGCGTCGAGGACAAGTGCCTCCGCCGACCCGCCGCTTCGCGATCGCCCTGTGACGGCGTCCCCGACTCCCTCGTCGACGACCTCGACGACCGACGGTTCGACGGTGACGGGCACGTGGACCAGCTCGACGCTCGGCGGGCCGACCTCGAGCAGCTGGCGCTCTGCGAGCTCGACGATCTTCCCGCATGCTTCGAGCTGCGGCAGTCCCAGCGCGTCGATCGCATCGGACACTCGCTCTCCGGCGCCCGCGGCGACGATGAGCGGCCAGTCGTCCGCACCGATCGTCACGCCCTCTGCGTCGATCGCCGTCACCAGCGAGAGCCGATGTGCCATCGACGGAATCGCCGCTTCGATCGCGGCCCACTGCTCGAGCCGTTGGCCCGCCCCGGCCACCAGGGTCATGAGGTCCTCGGGTTCGGACGGGTCCGGAGCGATCGATCCCGGCTCGAACAGGAACGACCCCTGCGAATAGCGCAACAGCTCCACGACGACGTCTGCCACCTCGAGGGGCCCTGCGTCCTGCACACCGCCGGCGGTGGTCGCTCCGTCCACCACGAAGAGCTGCGCGGTGCTGCGATCACCCTCGACGATCAGTCGGCCGGTCTTGCGCGATCCGGCCAGCAGCTGCAGGACGTCCACCACCGGGAAGGCGTCGATCGTTCCCTGGAGTGCCACGTGTTCCTCCTCGAAAGTTCCTTGTGGAACTCCTTCGGCACATCTCGGCCGCGGGTTCAGCAATTATCCGGGTCGATGGACCCACGCCGTGGGCCGCAGGACCTGCTCCTGCTGCCTGAACGAGGTCCGACCCCGCTCAGGACGCGACGGCCGCGGCCATCACGTCGGCAGGTGCAGCGACGCCGGTCCAGTGCTCGAACGCCACGGCCGCCTGCTGGACGAGCATCGACACTCCGTTCGCGGTGCGTGCGCCACGATCCGCAGCAGCGGCCATCAGCGGCGTGACCACCGGGTGGTAGATCAGGTCCGCGACCGGGAGGTCGGGTCGTAGGAGGTCCACCGACAGCGGCATCGAGTTGTCGCTCGCCATGCCGACGGGAGTGGCGTTGACCAGGATGTCGGCCGATCCGACGGCATCGGCGACCGACCGTGCATCGTCGGCGGGTACGAACCGTCCGGCGTCGACGGCGAGCGCGGCGGCGCGCTCGCCCCGTGCCGGGTCCCGGTTCACGACCGTCACCTCCACGGCATCCGCTGCGGCCAGGGCGTGGACCACCGCCCGAGCGGCTCCCCCGGCGCCGAGCACCACGATCCGCCGTCCCGCAGGCTCCAGGTCGAGGTCCACCTTCAGCCCGCGAAGGAACCCGACCCCGTCGGTGTTGTCGCCGATCAGCAGGGCGTCGTCGTGGGGGGCACGCAGGATGCAGTTGACCGCTCCCAGGTCGGCCGCAGCAGAGGTCAGGCCGTCGAGCGCGTCGATGACCGCCTCCTTGTGGGGCATCGTCACCGACACGCCCCGCAGGCCGAGCGAGCGGACACCGTCGACGGCGATCGCCGCCTGTCCACTCGGCACCGGCAGCGCGACGAACACCCAGTCGAGGCCGAGCGCCCTGAACGCGGCGTTGTGGATGCGGGGCGACAGCGAATGCGCGACCGGGTCACCGATCACCGCGGCGACGCTGGTGGAGCCGGTCGGTCCGACCGACGCGCTCAGAACACACCCCTGGACTGAGCATCCGCCTTGGCCTTCTGGAACTCCTTGTACGAGTCGGTGAAGAAGTGCGTCGGCGGGTCCTTGGTCGTCAGCACGTAGTACCTCCACGACCCCGCAGGAGGGTCGATCGCAGCTTCGAGGGACGCCCGGCCGGGGAGGCAGATCGGCGTCGGCGGCAGGCCCTTGAACTTGCGGACGTTGTACGGGGAGTCCACGTCGAGGTCCGACTTGGTCAGTGTGCCGGAGGTGCGGCCCAGGCCGTAGAGGTTGGCGGCGTCGATGCCGAGCGGCTCGCCGCCGTCGAGCCGGTTCATGATCACTCGGGCGATCTTGCCGCGCTCGTCCGCCGGCTGGCCCGTCTCTCGTTCGATGAGCGACGCGATCGTCACCAGGTCGTAGGCGCTGCGGCCCTGCAACGCCTCGGCTCGGTCGTAGCCCAGCTCGTCGAGCACCGCGTC
>JAPXRJ010000186.1:0-6105 GCA_033813615.1 Microthrixaceae bacterium
GCCGAGTCACCTCCGCCGACGACGACGATGTCGTGGTTGCGGAAGAAGAACCCGTCGCAGGTGGCACAGGTGGACAAGCCGTGGCCGAGCAGTCGTCGTTCCGACTCCAACCCGAGCATCAGGGCGCTCGCACCGGTGGCGACGATGACCGACTTCGCCAGGTAGGTGGGCTCCTCAGCATCGGGATCGCCGACCCAGATCTTGAACGGGCGCTCACCGAGGTCGACCCGCGACACCTTGGCGGTCTGGATCTCGGCGCCGAACCGCAGCGCCTGCTCGCGGAAGTTGCCCATGAGCTCCGGGCCCATGATCCCCTCGGGGAACCCGGGGAAGTTCTCGACCTCGGTGGTCAACATCAGCTGGCCGCCGGGCTGGTCGCTGGTCGAGGACGGCTCGCCCTCGATCATGAGGGGCTCGAGGTCGGCTCGGGCGGTGTAGATGGCGGCGGTCAGGCCGGCAGGTCCGGAACCGATGATGACGACGTTGCGCGGATCGGACATGGGAGAGGTGCTCCGTTCAGGTGGGCGATCGTGGGATCAGGTGGGGATGCGACCGCGCTTCGACCAGAGCACAACACCGACCAGCACGAAGATGATCCCGAACAACAGGTAGGTGGCCCAGGCCGGTAGGAAGATCGTGAACACCCGGACGAACCCGATGAGGAACAGGACCACGATCGGGAGCGCGACGACGAACGCCACGATCGCGTAGACCATGCCCTTGGAGAACTGCAGGATCGGTCCCGTGGTGTGCGAGCGGACCTTGTCGACGGTGTCGACGATCAGCTCGGTGACCTGGTCGGTCCAGTCGGCCTCGGCACGCGCGGTGGGTTGCCCCGACGGTGTCGACCCGGTCGAGGGCGCGGTCGGCTCGCTCATGGAAGCGAGCCTAGAGCGTTCCAGGGTCGTGGTCTGAGCCCTGCTCGTCCCCAACGGGAATCAGTCGACGAGCTGGCACGTGTCGGAGTCGAGGACGATGAGCACCGGGCTGGAGGTCGCCGCGTCCGCACCGACGACCACGATGACCTGCCGACGGTCGAGCTCGGCGACAGCCGCACCGACGGTCGGCACCATCGGGTGGGGGAGCGCGCAGGCGAGCACGGACGGATCGATCCGGCCGATCGTTGCGTCGAGGGCGGCGGACCGGAGCTCGTCGATCGAGGTGAAGGACCCGAGGTCGACCAGCCCCTGCGACGATGGAGCAGGAGCGGCCACGGTGGTCGTCGACAGAGGTGGTGAGGGCGTCGGTGCTTGGGCGTCGGCGGCGCCACCCTCGGCCTTGTCCATTCCGGTGCCCGCCTGAGCGCCAGCGTCCTCATCGGTGTTCGGTGCGACGTCACGGGCACCTTCGTGCTCCATCGTGATCGACGGCGACTCGACACCGTCTGCCGTGGTGTCGCCGCTGGAGCCACCTCTCACGACGACGGCCCCGAGCACCACCACGACGAGCGCGGCCGCGACCCCCGCCAGGATCGGGAGGGCACGGCGGGACCGTGGCGAGCGCCGCCCAGCGCCGATCGGCGTCGGTGCCGGCACGACGGGGGTGGACTGGACCGGATCGTGAGCCGTCTCCACGTGGGCGAGGTCGTCGCCCGCCGCTGCGATCGCCAGGGCGATGCGATCGTCGGCCGTGCCGAGGAGGGGCGCCGCCTCGTCGGCGGCCAACGCCCGGTGCTCGTCGCGGAGGCGGCGCACGAGGTCCAGTCGCGCCGTCAGCCGGGGATCAGCGTCCACCAGCGCGACCTCTGCCGGGGTGGCCTCGCCGTCGAGGACTGCGCTGAGCAGCGACGGGTCCTCACCCGCGGCGTCAACGGGATCGATCGGAGGTGGGAGATCGTTCACTGTGGAGTTCCGACGTCGAGCGACGGGTCCTGGTTCCCGGGGCCCGTGTTGGGAGGGCTGGTCGGGTCGAGGTGGGGGACGGCCCTGGCCACCCGGGCCCGGGCCCGGGCGATCCGGGAGCGCACGGTTCCGGGAGCGAGGCCCAGGACCTCGCCGATGGTCGCATAGTCGAGGTCTGCGACGTCGCGCAGCACCAGAGGTACGCGGAACTCCTCGGGCAGCTCATCGAGCACAGCGGCCAACTCGGAGCGCTCCTCGGCTCGCAGCGCGACCTCCGCCGGATCGGATCCGGTGGCGATGAGCTCGGGCGCGTGCGCTGCATCGGTCGGCTCCGGCCGTCGCTTGCGCCGCCGGAGCTCGTCGAGGCAGGCGTTGGTGGTCACCCGGTACACCCATGTGGAGAACTGCGAGCGGCCGTCGAAGCGGTCGAGGCCGCGCACGATGGCGATCATCGCCTCCTGCGCGGCGTCCTCGGCGTCGGTGGGGTTCCGACACAACCGACGGCTCACGGTGACGATCCGGTCGTGGTGGCGTCCCAGCAGCGCCTCGAGCGCGGTCCGGTCACCGCTCCTGGCCGCCTCGACGAGAGCGTTGTCGTCGGACTCCGGCGTCGGCCTCGACGAGCTCGGCGGTGGGGGCGGAGGATTCACCCGGCGCCGGGCAGACCGATCACGGTCAGCTCTGTGATCTCCACCCGGTGTCGAGAGCCGTCGACCGGGTCGCCGAGGTCGGTGATCCACAACACGACCGTGTCGCCGACCGCGCCGCCGAGGTCGACGCTGACGTCGTTGCGGACATCGGAGACCGTGCCTGCGGAGGTGAGTCCGTCGACGCCGTTCGGACCCGGAGGGCCGTCGGTCACGAACACCTCGCCGGACCAGCCGTTGGTGGATCCGCTGATCCGGAGGCTCTCGACCCGGGCGGGTTGACCGAGGCCGAGCACCAGTCCCACACCGGTCTTCGTGCCGAAGAAGTCGGGCTGGTCATAGGTCTCGGTGCGCCACGCCGTGCGGTCGTCGCCGTCGGCGACCCGTCCCGCCATCGAGTCGTTCTCGCCGGGGGATCCGCTTCCTTGCGGGTCATAGGATGCGGTGGTCGCGATCGGCAGAGGTCCGGCGGGCACGACCGTGGTCGTGGACGTCGTGTCCGGGGTGAGCAGCGACCTGGACTCTCGGAACAGCAGCCCCGCCACGATGATCGCGACGGCGATGAGGAGTATCACGAACGCGGGGAGCAGCCAACGGCGCTCGGACCGCCCGAAGCTCTGTGCGCCGGGTTCGGCGGCGGGGGCGTACTCGTGGACCGGCGGGCCCGGCGTCGACGAGGTGACGACGTCGGTGCGCAGCAGAGCGGCTCGGAAGTCCGCCGCTGAGCTGAAGCGCCGGTCGGGTTCGCGCTCGAGTGCGCGCATCAACGCGGTCGCGAGCCCCGGGGGGACATCGGAGCGGAGTCGGCGCGGATCGACCGGTGTGGTGTGCAGTCGCGCCAACGCCACCGCGACGCCGGTGTCGCCCTCGAACGGAACCCGCCCGGTGAGGCACTCGTACATGACCAGCCCGAGCGCGTACAGGTCCGCTCGAGCATCGACGTCGGCGCCGGTCAACTGCTCCGGCGCCAGGTAGGACGCCGTGCCGATCATCGAGCCGTCACGCGTCAGCTCGGTCTGGTCGTCGGCCTTCGCGATGCCGAAGTCGGCGATCTTCACCCGACCGTCGTCGCAGAGCAGGATGTTCGACGGCTTCACGTCCCGGTGCACCAGCCCGCCTCGGTGCGCCGCCTCGAGCGCATCCAGCAACCGCATGCCGATCCTCATGGTGGTGTCGGGGTCGATGGTGCCCCGCTCGTCGATGAGCTGACGCAGGGTGGTGGCGTCGAGCAGCTCCATCACGATCGCTTCGTGGCCCTGGTCGCTGCAGGTGTCGTAGACGCCGACGATGCCCGGATCGTTGAGGCGTGCCGCGGCGACGGCTTCCTGACGGAACCTGCGGACGAGCGACTCGTCGTCGGCCAGGTGCGGGTGGAGGACCTTGACGGCGACCCGACGACCGAGCACGGCGTCGGTGCCCTCCCAGACCTGAGCCATGCCGCCCGCGCCGATCATCCGATCCAGGTGGTAGCGCCCGCACAGGGTGGTGCCGGCGAGCTTCCCCGCCGAATACGACCCCTCGGTGAGGTCGAGCGGGCCGGAGCCGACCTGGGTCTCATCCACCGCTGCTCACGCTATCGGTCCCGTCCGGATGCGGCGGACCGATCCCCGCCGGCTTCCGGCGTCGTCGTTCGCGCCGGATCGTGACGCCCCACCAGATCGCGAGGAACGCGAGCGACAGCGCAGACAGCGCGGCGCCCACGCCGGAGATCGTCGACGAGGTCACCGGGATGGCGACGGCAGGCAGCACCAGGGTGCCGTCCGGCGACGACGCGTCGATGCGCAGCAACGACGCACCTGCGGCACGGGCGGTGACGTCGAGGTCGACGAGCGTCTCTCCCGGCGGCAACGTGAGCGTCTGGCGGTCGCCGTCGTCGACCCCGATTCGCACCGACCGATACCACAGCTCGATCACCACGGCGTAGGGGAGGTCGTTGCGGAACCGCAGCGGGATGGTCGAATCCCTGCTGGTGATCAGCACACGACGCTCCTTGGGGAGGTGCACCTTGGCGAGGTGTGCGTCGATCTCGGCGTCGATCCCCTCGCCGAAGCTGTCGCGCTCGGCTCCATCGAGCGACGCGTCGAGGGCCTGCGCGTTGACGCGGTCCCACAGGTCGGTCTGCTCGACGGCGCTCGGCGCCATCGACCGGTAGCCGTCGATGCGGCTCCGGGTGGCGACCACGGAACGGATCGGGCCCGTCTGGTCCGTCGGGCTCCGCTCCGGGAGGCGAGCATCGACCGGGTCGCCGTCGACCGTGGCGGGAGCATCCGGCACCGCGTCACGTTCCAGGGTGATCGGGCCGGGGACGGCCAAGGCGGCTGCCATCGCCTGCAGCACCGCAGGATCGGTGTGCGGTGGGAGCGACAGGACGGAGCTCGGACCGGGGAACGCAGCGGAGCCGCTGTCATCGGCGCTGAACCACTCCGCCATCAGCGCTGTGACGACGACGTTGGCTCGCTGAGCCGGGGAGGTCCCGATGCCGAGCGACGCAGAGCCCCCAGGTGCGGCGAGGAGGGCGGACAGGTCTGCATCCGGAGCGGTGGCGGTGAGCGTGGACGGCGGCAGCCCGACGGCTCGGGTCGTGAGCAGCTCTGGATCCAGGTCCGCCTCGCGCAGCTGCAGCGACTCGGCGTCGGTCACCACGCGCTGCACGTCCAGCGCACCCAGCACCTCGAGCGACGACATGGTGACGGAGTCGTCGCCGGTCCACGACGATCCATCGGTCTGCATCGACAGCACCGAGGCGACGACCGCGTCGCCGAGCGCGACCTGGCGGAGCATCTCACCGAGGCCCTCGTCGGACTGCGACAGCGCACCGGTGTCGACCGCGGCGTAGGTCATGCGAGCAACGGCGACGTCCAACGCCGGATCGGTGATCGACCGCCGCAGCAGCGCCAACGTCTCGACATCGGTCGGGTCCTCCGAGCGCGACAGGCCGTCGAGGAGGTTGGGTCGGATCGCCAGGTTCAGCGGTGCGCCTGCCGACGACGCGGCAAGAGCGGCAGCGGCGGCGAGCGAGCCACGGGTGTCGGTGCCGATGGTGGCAGCGCCGCTCACATCGAGCGCGGGCGGCCCGTCGACGACCGTCTGCAGCGACAGCGCGAGTTGACCGGGCTGGTCGTCGGCGGTCTCGGGCATCTCGGTGGGCAACCGGTTCAGGAAGACCGTCGCCACCGCCAGCTCGACACCGGCGGCGTCGCGGAGCTCGATCGTCACCGGGTGCACTCCCGGGTTGGTGAGCAGCAGTCGGTCCGAACCTCCGGAACGGCTCGACCGGACCGGGACCGCCACGACCAAGCCCACCGCGGGGTCCCCGAGCTGAGACACCGCCGTGACGGTGGGAGGGCGGACGGCAGATCCGAGGCCACCGCCGCGTGCCGCCTCGGCGACGGCATCGCGCAACGACGTCCCGCTCCGGGGGCGCAGCCGTTGGTGCACCATTGTCGCGATCGTCGTGTCGGGCGGAACCGGACCGTCGACGTGCAGATCGACTCTGAGCTCACCGTCGGGTTCGACCCACGGCGACACGGCGGTGACGACGAGCGAGGTGGTGCCCTCGGGCGGCGACGGATCCTGCGCCGGTGCAGCGAGCGCCGGCGTGGTCACCGCGACGATCA
>JAPXRJ010000187.1:0-6050 GCA_033813615.1 Microthrixaceae bacterium
ACACCGATGACAGGACGGCGAGCATCAACCGCGAGTAGATCCAGCCGCCGGTCTTCTGGATCGCGAGCTCCCACAGCAGCAGCACCGTGCGCTGGTTGCGTTGCGGCAGCACCGAGCAGACGTTTCGACGCAGCTGCGGACCTTGTGAGGTCATGTAGTAGCTGAACAGGGCGACGGTGAAGCCCTGGAAGATCAGACCGACGAGCGTGCCGGTGACCGACAGGACCCTGCCGCCCAGGTTCCTGGCGACATCGGTGAGGTCGTCCTGGTAGCTCTCGATCTGGTTCGTGATGTCGTCGGTCGTGATGTCGGTGTCGAACGTGTCGTTGACCCAGTCGGTCGAGTCGGACAGGTACGTCGGCGCCTTGTCGACGAGGTCCTCGACCTGGCTGACGACGAGATCTCCCATCACGAACAGGAACACCCCCGACACCACGAACAGCATCAGGAAGCAGAAGAGCGTGGCGGGACTGCGCTTCCACCCGCGCTCGGCCAGGAAGTCCACTGCGGGTTCGACGGCGAAGGACAGGAACAGCGAGACGGCGACGATCAGCAGGAAGCCCTGCAGCTGCACAAGGATCGAACGACCGAACTGATACGCGGCCACCGAGACGGCGACCGCGATGATCGCTCGCCAGAACCAGCGCGGAAGGGCCCGACCGTCGCCCATCCGCAACGACAGATGTGGCGGGTCTGCCGGGGACTCCTCCGTCGAGCGTCCTGGAGCGAGATCGGTCACCCGGCCAAGGTTGGCACCACCCACGCGCCGGGACGCGGACCGCTCAAGGGGCGAACATCGCGAGCCACTGCTCGGCGCTGCGCGGCTTGAACACCACGTTGCGCGCCCGCGTGTCACCCATCAGGTCCGACGACTCCACCGAGTACTGGTGGCCGGGGAACAGGATCGCGTCGTCGGGCACCCGAGTCAGCGTGCGCGTGAGGCTGTGGTACAGCGCTTCTGGGTCGCCGCCGGGCAGGTCGGTTCGACCGCAGCCGTCCAGGAACAGCGTGTCGCCCGAGACCAGGCAGTTGTTCACGTAGAAGCACTGGCTGCCCGGCGTGTGACCGGGGGTGTGGATGAGCTCGATCGGGATGTCGCCCACCAGGACGGTGTCACCGGCGTCGTGGGTCACGAGGTCTGAGGCGCTGAGGTCGGTGACCTTCAGCACCCATTCCGCCTCGTCGGCCTGGATGTGCACGGGTACCGGCGCGAGCTCCATCAGCTCGGCGGCGCCCTCGATGCGCATGCCCATCATCGAGCCGCCGCAGTGGTCCGGGTGGTAGTGGGTGACCAGGGCACCGGAGAGGGTCATGGCGTCCGCGGCGGCCACCTCGAGCAGGTCCGCGACGGCGTACGCCGGATCGACCACGAGGCACTCACCCGACGCCCGGTCCCCGATGAGGTAGGAGAAGTTGACCATCTGCGTGGCGACCGGGTCGCCCACGGCGAAGTCACGACCGGCGAGGAGCTGACGGAAGTAGAACCTGTCGTCGAACGGACCGGGGCCGTGCGCGCCGGCGTCACCGAGGTGCTCGCCTGCGGGTTCCTGGGACGGAGTGCTCACCACGCCAAGCTACCCATGGGTCGCTCCGTCGAGTCGCAGCCATGTGCGCAGCAGGCTCTTGTAGGAGGTGTCGTACCGGTCGTAGTCGGCGCGCAGGGAGTCGCCGGGCCACCGGCGGTCGAGCAGCTCCCTCGGCAGCAGCGGATCGGCGTTGCAGTGCCGCAGCACGGCGGCGGAGAGCACGAAGCCCGCTGCCAGCGCGTCGGTGTCGCCGTCGTCGAGGCGGACGACGAGCTCCGCCATCTGCCGACGCAAGGCGACCGCCGTGGTCGACCAGGCATCGAGATCCCAGAGCGAGCCGGCCAGATCGCCATCGATGTCGGGATGCACGGAGAACCAGCGGGTGAACGGGTCCACCACGGCGCGATCGACCGCCGAGCGGTCAGGGGGCAGGTTGTCCGGACGCAGCCAGACGCCGTCGCGCAGCTCGCCGAGGCGGAGTCGCTCCATCGAACGACGCAGCGCGGCGCGGTCCGCGGCGCTTCGTCCGCCGGGATCGACCACCGCCTGGCGCCACGCGCCCGACCACTCGACCGTGATGGCGTTGCGACTCGCCTCCTGCCGCCGCTGGCGCTCGACCATCCCCCCGGCGAGCTCGTAGCGGCCGTCGTCGCTCCGGGTCGCCTCGCCGGCGCGCACCATGCGCGACAGCGCGGTGCGCACCGCTCCCTCCTCCAATCCGAACAGCGCACCGGCCCGGACCAGGACGTGCACCGTCATCCGCGGCGGGTGGGTGCCCAGCAGGGTCGAGGCCAGCACCGACCGGGCGCTGAGCGGGCGCTCCAGCGAGGTCGGGGTCGACGGCAGGGTCGGTGCCGCTCGTACAGGCGTCTCGTCCGGTGCGCTGCGGATCACGCGACCCACCGTACTCGCCCCCACACCTGGCATTACATCCATTGCATCATCTGTCGTCGCCGTTGTAAGATCGCGACGTGACCGCCACGCTCCGTGCTCGCAGCACCATGGCGCCGCCGGTCGGGTCGCTCACCGAGGTGCTCCCCACCGACCGGCTCGGTCCGACAGGTCGACCGATCGGCGCGCTGCGCGCCGAGCTGTACCGGATACCGAACCTCGCCAACGTCGGCCACGTCCTCGGCGTGTGGCTCCAGTCGGTCGGAGTGCTCGCGCTGGCGGCGTGGTGGAGCAACCCGATCGGCTGGGTCGTCGCGTTCCTCCTGATGGGTCGGGCCATGGCCCGCTTCGCGATCCTCGCCCACGAGGCAGCGCATCGACTCCTGTTCTCGAACCGCACGCTCAACGATCGCGTCGGCGCCTGGCTCCTCGCCTACCCGGCGTTCGTCCCGTTCGACGGGTACCGGCGCAGCCACATGGCGCACCACAAGGAGGAGTTCGGACCGAACGAGCCCGACCTCATGCTCTACGCGGGCTACCCGATCACCCGAGCGTCGTGGCGACGCAAGCTGACCCGCGACGCAGACGGCAACAGCGGCTGGAAGAACCTGAAGGGTCTGCTGCTCGCGCTGCGCTCTCCCACCGCCCGGCCCGTGGCGCTCAAGATCATCGGGTGCCAAGTCGTGCTGTTCGTCGGCCTGTGGGTCGGCCTCGGGCACTGGTGGATCCACCCGGTGTTCTGGCTGCTGCCGTGGATGACCGTGTGGCGCGTGCTCAACCGGCTGCGCGCCGTCGCCGAGCACGGCGGCATGCAGGCATCGCCGGATCGTCGGCTCACCACGCACCACGTGCGGCAGGGGCCGTGGGCACGGTTCTGGATGGTGCCGTTCAACACGGGTTGGCACCTTGCGCACCACGTCGACATCGGCGTGCCGTTCGCCCGGCTACCCCAGCTGCAGCGTGAGCTCGAGGCCGCCGGCTACGTCCGACCCGAGATCGTCTGGCCGAGCTATCGGGCCCTTTGGCGCCACGCGTCGAGCCGCCAACCCTGATTCTGACGAGAAGTCAGCACCGAAACGGTCGGATTCCTCCCGCAGAATCGCGGGCCGACCGGCGCGGGCCGCGCCGACGATCAGGCCGTCGCCGCGACCGCCGTGGCGACCGCGTCGACAGCGAGCGCGACCTCGTCCTCGGTCACGACCAACGGCGACATGAAGCGGATGATGTTCGCCCACGTCCCCGCGTTCATCAGCAGCAGATTGGACTCGGTGCGGCAGTGGGCGATCACCGCGGCAGTGCGCGCCGCGTCGGGTTCGCCGGTGATCTGGTCCCGGAACTCGGCGGCCACCATCAGGCCCGGACCGCGCACGTCCGCGATCACCGGGTGCTGCTCGGCGATCGAGCGAAGACCGCTGCGCAGCTGCTCGCCCCGGGCGTTGACCGCGTCGAGGAACCCGTCCGCTGTCAGCACCTCGATCGTCGCCAGCGCCGCCGCGCACCCCAACGGGTTGCCTCCGTAGGTGCCGCCGTGCGAGCCGACGGGCCATCGCGACATCAGCTCGGCGGACGCGCCGATGGCGGCGAACGGGAAGCCCGACGCGATGCCCTTGGCCATCACCAGCACGTCGGGGCGCACACCGGAGTCCTCGACGAAGAACATGTGACCGGTTCGGGCGAAGCCGCACTGCACCTCGTCCGCGATGAACAGGATCCCGTGCTCGTCGCAGATCTCGCGGATGCCGCGCATGAACGCCGCCGGAGTGGGGAAGTAGCCGCCCTCGCCGAGCACCGGTTCGAGGATCATCGCCGCGGTCTCCGCAGGAGCGGTCTGGCTCGCCAGCAGGTAGCGAAGCTCGGCCAGCGCCCGCTCGACCGCCTGCTCCTCGGTCAGCCCGGAGCCGACGGTGTGCGGGAACGGCGACGGGAACACGCCGGAGGGCAGCGGGGTGTGACCGGCCCGATAGCCGGTCTTGGAGGTCGTCATCGCCATCGCCAGGTGGGTGCGACCGTGGAAGCTGCCCTGGAACACGATCACGTTCGGCCGGCCGGTCGCCTGCTTGGCCAGCTTCACCGCTCCCTCGGTGGCCTCGGCGCCCGAGTTGGCGAAGAAGAAGGTGTCGATGTCGCTGGGCGCGAGCTCGGCCAGGCGGGCGGCGAGCGGTTCGAGCAGGTCGTGTCGGTAGCAGTTCACCTGGGCGTGGATGAAGCGCTGTGCCTGTTCGGCGATCGCCGCCACCACGGTCGGATGCGAGTGACCGGTCGACGTGACGGCGATCCCGGCGGTGAAGTCGAGGTAGCGCTCGCCATCGACCGTGGTCACCCAGCACCCCTCGCCCGACGCCACCTGGAGGTCCGTCACCTGGAACCAGACGGGAGCCAGGTGAGAGGTGACGGGCTCTGTCGGGACTGCGAGGTCGACCATGACCGCATCGTAGGACCCCCGCCCTCGCGTGGATGGGGTCGACATGGACCCCACCGGTAGCGTTGCGTCCATGTCGAGCCCCCCTGCCCCCGCCGGATCCGCCGACGCCCGCCGCGTCGCGTTCCTGGGACCAGTCGGGACGTTCACCGAGCAGGTCCTGCGCCGCGAACAGGACCTGGTGGAGAGCGAGCTGGTGCCGCTCGGGTCGATGGCCGACGTGTTGTTCGCGGTCAACGAGGGCGACGTCGACCTCGGCGTGGTGCCGATCGAGAACGCGATCGAGGGGACGGTGAACGCCACGATCGACACCCTCGCCTTCGACGTGGACCTGTTGATCCGGCGCGAGCTCGTGGAGCCGGTGTCGCTGCACCTGCTCGTGCGACCGGGCGCGCCGCTCGGCGGGATCAAGCAGATCCACTCGATCCCGGTGGCCGCTGCACAGTGCCGGGCATGGTTGAGGACGACGCTCCCCGACGCCGAGCTGCGCACCGCGAACTCCACCGCGGAGGCCGCCGAGACCTGCGCCCGGCTCGACGACGCGACGGTCGGCGCGATCGCCAACGCCCGCGCCGCCGAGGTGTACGGCCTGGAGCTGGGCGCGAGCGACATCGAGTCGCACCCGGAGAACCGCACGCGGTTCGTCGTCGTCGGCCGCTCCGGCATCCCCGCGCCGACCGGCCACGACAAGACGTCGATCGTCGTCTACCAGCAGACCGACCGACCAGGTTCGCTGCTCGCGATCCTCCAGGAGTTCGCGGCGCGTTCGATCAACCTCACCCTCCTGCTCAGCCGCCCGACCAAGACCTCGCTCGGCGACTACTGCTTCCTGCTCGAGCTCGACGGCCACATCGCCGACGAGGTCGTCGCCGACTGCCTGCGGTCGCTGCGTTCCCGCCAGGCGGACGTCAAGTTCCTCGGCTCCTACCCTGCCGCTGGAGAGAGGGGCCCCGTCGAGCGCGCCCGCGTCGACGCAGCGCAGCAGGCTGCCGACGAGTGGATGGCCGCCCTCCGCTCCCAGATCGACGCCTGAACCAGCTCGAGCCGGGTCCGACTCAGCTCACTCGAGAACCCCAGGACCTCGACACCGTCCCTGAGCTGCCGTCGACGGTCACGATCTCACCGTCGACCAGATCGGTGGTCGCGGTGCCCGCACCGACGACGCACGGCAGGCCGAGCTCCCGGCTGACGATCGCCGCGTGGGACGTCAGCCC
>JAPXRJ010000188.1:0-6036 GCA_033813615.1 Microthrixaceae bacterium
CGGCGATCGGCCGACGGTCGTAGTTCCACTCCCAACTGCCGTCCGCTGTCCGGTGCGCGTTGTGCAGGATCCCGCGCCGCAGCGACTCCGGGGAGCGCGTCGGGTTGAACTCGACGGTCCGCTCGAAGATCTCACCGAAGCTCGGAAACGACTGCGGACCGGCGATGAAGTCGTGGACCGCCTTCGCCTTCTCTGCGTTCACCCCCGGCGTGATGTCCACCAGCACCAGCCGCATCGCCCTCGGCGACGCGCGGGTCAGGGCGATCGCGGTCAGCCCGCCGAGCGACATACCCACCGTCAGCGCCGCGTTGGGTGCGAGCACGGAGAGCGCTCGGGCGAGGTCTTCGGCGTCGGCCGACGGCCCGATGCCGCTCCCGGTCCGCCACGACGACCGGCCGTGGCCGGGCAGGTCGACGGCGAGAAGCGGCGTGGGTCGCAGCGCCAGCGCCACGGTGTCCCATGTGTGCGCGTTCTGGGCACCGCCGTGCAGCAGCACCAGCCGGGGCTCGCCCACCCCCCAGCGCAGGCCCGAGATCTGGCGTCGGTCATCGAGCTGGTGCGACACCCGTTCGACGACGACGTCACCGATCGGCAGTCCGTGCTCGGCGCAGTTCTCGCCGAAGTAGGCCATCTCGTCGTAGACGAAGGACGCGTCGTCGGGGTCGGGGCCGGGCACCGCGGTGTTCATGGCAGCTCAATGTAGGCACGCACCGTCGCCCAAGAGCTGTCGAGCCGGAGGCGTCGCCGGGCAGGTCGGGATGGGACATCGACGCCGGCCCCTGGCTGGGTGGGCCATGATGCGGGGACAGGGACCACGTGGCGTGGTCGGACGTCCAAGGGGATCGGGATGCGGCGAGGGTGGGTCGGACGCGTGGCCACGACCTTGGTGGTGGCCGTCGTCGCCGTCGGCTGCACCTCGGACGAGGGGTGGAAGCGAGCGCACGATGCTCCGCTGCCCGATGACGTCGCCGGCATGGACGTCACGGTCACCGGGAGCATCGAACAGGTCCACGTCAGCGGGGCAGCGCCCGAGCAGCCGTTGGCGCTGCACGAGCGCGGCGGTCGAGTGGTGGCGACGGCAGACACCGACGACCAGGGCTCGCTCGTGTTCCGGGACGTCGCTCCGGGCGACGGCTACCGAGTCGCCACCGTGACGGCGCCGATCCGGGCGACCGAACCGATCGAGGTGGTCAGCGTCGAGTCGTCGCTGCCACCTCAGAGCTTCTACGACGAGCAGGTGCTCGAGCCCGGCTTCGGCTACATCACGACGCGCGACGGAACGACGTTGTCGACCTCGGTGTACCTGCCCGGCCCCATCGAGGACGGTCCGTACCCGACGGTCGTGGAGTACTCGGGATACGACCCGTCGCGCCCGGGCACCAACCTGCTCGCCGAGCACGCCGCGGAGCTCGGCCCGGTCGCGGGGGAGGATCCGTCGACCCTGTGCGGGATCGTGTCGTTCGCCTGCAACGCTCCGGCCCAGCCGTCGTCGCTGCTGGCGCTCTCGATGGGCTACGCGGTCGTCGCTGTGAACGTCCGCGGCACCGGATGCTCGGGCGGCTCGTACTCGTTCTTCGAGACGCTGCAGGTGACCGACGGCTACGACGTGGTGGAGACCACCGCGGCCCAACCGTGGGTGAAGGACCACCGGGTCGGGATGGTCGGGTTGTCCTACCCGGGCATCTCTCAGCTGTTCGTCGCGGCGGGACGCCCACCGTCGCTCGCCGCGATCACGCCGCTGTCGGTGTTCGACGATCCTGTCCGGGGCACGCTGGCACCGGGTGGGATCTTCAACTCGGGCTTCGCGCTGAGCTGGGCAGAGGAGGTCGGTCGCAAGGCGCAGGCGTACGGCCAGGGCTGGGAGCAGGCCCGAGTCGACGGCGGCGACACCACCTGCGCCGCCAACCAGCGGTTCCGAGGCCAGAACGTGGACCTGTCGGAGCTGGCGCAGTCGTACTCGCACTACGAGCCCGAGATCGCGGATCGACTCAACCCATCGTTGTTCGTCGACCGCATCGACGTGCCGGTGTACATGACCGGATCGTTCCAGGACGAGCAGACCGGCGGTCGTTCCCCGCTGCTCTTCGAGCACTTCAGCGCTGCGCCCGTCGCCCGCCTCACCGTGCAGAACGGTGCGCACGCCGACGGGTACGCACCGGTGAACCTCACCGAGTGGAAGACCTTCCTCGACCTCTACGTGGCCGATCGCATCACCCAGATCCCAGGGGTGGTCAAGGTCTTCGCCCCCCTGATCATGAAGGAGATCTTCGACGCGGAGCTCGAGCTCGGCGACCCGAGGTTCCTCGACGCGCCGTCGGCCGCAGCTGCCAGGGCGTCCTACGAGCAGGAGCTCCCGGTCCGAGTGCTGCTCGAGAGCGGCGCGGGCGATCCCGACCAGCCCGGCGCACCCGTGCCGACCGTGGAGGTCCGAACCACCCAGTGGCCTCCACCGGGAACCCGACCGACCGTCTTCGAGCTCGGCGCCCACGGCTCGATGACGACCGATGCAACGAGGACGGACCCGTCGGGGCCCGACACCGGCGCCGCCGCGTCGACCTTCGTCGTCGACCCGGACCTCGCCACCCGAACCACCTACGACGAGACGCGCGGCAGCATCTTCCACGCGCTCCCCGACTACGACTGGCAACAGGAACCGGCCGGATCCGCATCGGTGTTCGTCTCCGAGCCGTTGGAGGAGGACCACGTGTTCGCCGGCAGCGCCAGCGCGGACCTGTGGCTCCGCACCGACGCGGACGATGCCGATGTCGGCGTCACGCTGTCCGAGGTCCGGCCGGACGGCAAGGAGACCTTCATCCAGGCCGGGGTGCTCCGAGCATCGAACCGCAAGGTGGCGGCGGGCTCGACCGCACTTCTCCCGCTGCACTCGCTGCTGAAGTCCGATTCGGAGCCGCTGGAGCCCGGTCGGTGGGCCAAGGCCCGCATCGAGATCTTCCCGTTCGCCCACATCGCACGAGCTGGATCGCGGATCCGGCTGTCGGTCCACACCCCGGGCGGGGATCGACCGCGCTGGACGTACCTGGTGGCGCCGCAGCCGTCGGGGACCTCGATCGACGTGGGTCACTCCGCAGCACACCCGTCACGGCTCGTCCTGCCTGAGTCGCCGGCCTTGCTGTCGGGCACCTCCTATCCATCGGCGCTTCCACCATGTCCGGGCCTGCGCGGACAGCCGTGCCGGACGTTCGTTCCGTACGAGAACCACGAGATCGGCAGCTGACGCATGGGCACCATCCAGGCGGACACGCGCCGCGAGCAACGATGACGGCACCCCAGCGCAGCGACGATCCCGTCCCCTGGCTCGACTCGGAGGAGCAGGCGGCGTGGCGGGCGTTCGTCGAGCTCCGAGCCGAGATCGGGCTGCGCATCGAGCGCGACCTGCAGGCCCGCTCGGGACTGTCCACCGCCGACTACGAGGTGCTGGTGCAACTGTCGGAGTCCGCTCACGACCGGGCACGGCCCGTGGAGCTGTGCCGAAACCTGCGGTGGGAGCAGAGCCGGCTGTCGCACCAGCTGACCCGGATGGCCAAGCGGGACCTCGTCGTGCGCCGTGACTGCGACGAGGACGGACGGGGTTCGATCGTCGAGCTCACCCCCCAGGGTCGAGCGGCGATCGAGTCCGCCGCACCGGCGCACGTCAGGGTGCTGAGGTCGTTGCTCGTCGAGCCGCTCGGAAGAGAGGGCCTGTTGCAGCTCGGCACGCTCGCCCGCACCGTGCTCGACGCACTCGCCGACGACGATCAGGTGTGAGCACCTGACGAACAGCACGGGCGAAGTCACCGTCGATCACCACCCGACGACGGTCAGCCCCCCGGACAGTCCTCAGCACCACCCACGGCAGACACCTCGTAGATCCGCCCGCCGTCCAGCTCCGTCGTCGACTCCACCCGCAGATCGAACTGCAGGTCCTCTGGACGGATCGACGCATCGCGCCATGGGAGGTCGAACCACACGACCGTGGCTGATCCACCACCGCAACGGACCCATCTGAGGAACCCCGTCGCGTCGGGGTCCGCCGGGACCCAGCCGATCGGTGAGCTCGACGGCATCGGCCGAACGGACCTGAGCTCCGTCCACGTCCACAGGAGCTCCGGCGCGTTCGAGGCCACCGCGGCACCTTCTGGAAGCCGTGCGGCGGCCGCGACCACCGGAGCGGTGCCCCGAACCGACGTGCTGAGCGACGACTGGGGTCGGAACGCTCCGTTCAGGCAAGCGATCGCGGCGAGCGCGACCCATGCCACTGCAGCGAACCGCACCGGTCTCGACCAGGGTGCTGCAGCCGCGGCATCGACCTTGGCCAGCCACGATGCGACGACCAGGACGAGAGGGACGACCACCGGGCTCAGGAGTCGATCGTCCAGTCCATCGATGGATGCGACACCCGCCGAGACGGCGATGACCGCCACGCACGCGACGCCGGTCGCGATCACGGGTGCCAGCTCGACCACCGTCCGGCGCAGGGCCGCACGTGACGACCGGTCCGTCACGATCGATCCCACGAGCACGAGAGCGATCACGCCACCGGCCGCGGCCGCACCCGGCACCAACCAGCGGAGCACCGTGTCGATACCACCGCCGACGAGGTCGACGAGGGCCGTGCTCGCCGGTACCCGTGGTCCGAAGGCCGTGCCGTCCTCCCGGATGTTGCGCAACGCGATCGCGACGGGAACGAGCAGGGCTGCGGCCGCGAGCAGGCCGCCCTCGATCGCATCACGACGTGACCAGCGTCGGCTCCGCAGCGCAACGGTCGCGCCCAGCACCGGAACCGTCACGATCCCGACGTAGCGAAGGCTCGTCACCATCCACACCGCGATCACTGCAGCGCCCGCCCAACGGAGCGGCGACGCGGTCGGGGGGTCGCCCGCACCCGGCCCCTCGGACCTGGCGGGCAGCGCCCAGAGTCGGTCGACGGCGACGAGGAATACCGCGAGGCCGGCCAGGAACGGGCCCTCGCTCCAGGCCGAGCCCCACACCAGGTGCAGCGCCGGTGACATCGCCACGGCTCCGAGCCCGACAGCGAACCACCAACGGCTCGACACGTGGCGGCGGAGCACCGCGCCCGTGCAGAGCACCGTCAACGCGGCGCAGACCGCCGGCAGGGCCTGCATCCATCTATCGCCGATCACCGCCGTCCCGATGGCGACGAGCACCGGATAGCCAGGCGGGAAGATCGTGAGGGCATCGCCACCGACGCCGGTGAAGGAGCCGTCCCGGACCCATCCCGCAGCCATCGCGAGGTAGTTGGCCGAGTCCTCGGTGATCCGGGGGCCTGAGCGGTTGGCGATCAACGTGACGACGACCGCGGCGGCGGTGGCGACGCCGGTCAGCGTTCGGACCTCCGGGACGCGCGTGCCCACCATCAACGAGCCGATCGCCGGAGCACCGGCGTCGCCGGAACGTGCGTCGGTCGACACCGGTGCCGACTGCGCTGCGCTGGTCCTCACCGTTCGACTGTATCGACGAGGGATCCGGATGGGACGAGATCCGACGGCCGTCCGGACTCTGCGCTTGTTGCGCTTGCGCAACAAGCCAGTCTGTGCCGACCCCTCACCAAAGGTTACTGAGAGCCGACACGACCGCAGAGTAGGCCTCGGTGCGGGCGACAACGAACCGCGGGTTCGCGAGGTACGTGAGCGCAACGCCGACCGGAGCGAGCGAGGGCAGCCCAATGCACTGCTTCGAACCGACGCTGGGTCACGGACACTTGACGAAGGACGGGTCGGGGCTGACCACCACTAGTGACAACGGGGTGTCAGTCGTGGCGGCGTTGAGTGCTCGCCCGTCGAGCGGACGATCCAGCTCGATTCAGACCCGTGAAGCGCCGTGCACGACACCCTTTCACATGGCGAAGCGTACGACGTTGACGTGCCCGTCGCGTCGGTCCCGTTGACCGGTCAACGGGGCCGTGTTCACCGGTCAACGCGGTTCGCTCAAACGCCGTCAGCTTGCCGGGCGGAGTAGGACGGACACCTCGAGCTGGAGCGCGGTCGCGACCTTCTGGAGTGTCGTGAGCGTGGCCCC
>JAPXRJ010000189.1:0-6024 GCA_033813615.1 Microthrixaceae bacterium
GACGTCGTCCGCCACAAGCTGATCCGGCTGCCGGAGAAGGAAGCCACTCGACGCGGCCTCCTGACCGCGGCCGGCTGATCCAGGAGGAACGGACAATGGCAGGCAACTACGTCGAGCTCATCGGCAACCTCACCCGGGACCCGGAGCTGCGGTTCATCCCCAGCGGTGCCGCGGTCTCCAACTTCGGCCTCGCGGTCAACCGCCGCTGGAGGAACCAGCAGAGCAACGAGTGGGAGGAAGAGGTCGCCTTCTTCGACATCGTGTGCTGGCGGGACCTGGCGGAGAACGTGAGCGAGTCGTTGACCAAGGGCACGCGGGTCATGGTGTCGGGCCGGCTGCAGCAACGCAGCTGGGAGACCGACAACGGCGAGAAGCGCACCAAGGTGGAGGTGCTGGCCGACGAGGTCGGCCCCAGCCTCCGGTGGGCGACCGCGCAGGTGCAGAAGACGGAGCGCCGTGAAGGCGGCGGTGGCGGTGGGTTCGATTCCGCACCACCGCCCACCGCGCCGCCCACCGGTGGATACGACGACAACGAGGAGCCGTTCTGATGGCGAAGCCACAGCAGAAGCGGGGCAAGCCCAAGGACACGGGCCGCCGCGTCAAGAAGAAGGTGTCCATCCTCAACAGCGAGCAGGTCGACTACATCGACTGGAAGGACGCCAACCTGCTGCGCAGGTTCATGTCCGATCGCGCCAAGATCCGCGCCCGTCGAGTGACCGGCAACGACACCAAGCAGCAGCGCGACGTGGCGATCGCCATCAAGAACGCTCGCGAGATGGCGCTCCTGCCGTACACCAACCGCGTCACCACCCAGCGTGGCGGCCGACGCGACCGTGACGGCGACGACCGTCGCGGTCCCCGTGGCGATCGTCCCGACCGTGGTGACCGTCCCGAGCGCGGTGACCGTCCCGAGCGCGACGAGGCGGCTCCCGCCACCTCCGAGTTCGAAGGCGTCGAGAGCACCGGCGACGAGCTCGCCTCCGTGGCGGAGGGGAGCGAGTCGTGACCGACGTCAAGGTGATCCTGCGTGCCGACGTCTCCGGGCTCGGCAAGCGCGGCGACATCGTCGAGGTGTCCAAGGGCTACGCCCGGAACTTCCTGTCGCCTCGTGAGCTGGCGTTCCCGGCGACCGACGGCGCCACCGCACAGGCAGAGGCCATGCGTCGCTCCCGTGACGTGAAGGACGCCAAGGACCGCGAGGGAGCGGAGGAGATCGCCAAGGTGCTCGTCGCCCGCACGATCGAGATCCCCGCCCGCGTCGGTTCGGGTGGTCGCCTGTTCGGCTCCGTCACCACCACCGAGGTGGCCGACGCGGTGCTGGAGCAGACCGGCATCGAGCTCGACCGCAAGGACCTGCACCTCGACGAGCACATCAAGGACCTGGGCACCCACCACGTGGTTGCCCGACTGCACACCGACGTGCAGTTCCCGATCACCATCGAGGTGGTCGAGGGCTGAACCTGCGAAGGGTTCGAACCGACGAGGGCCGGGCACCCTGCGGGTGCCCGGCCCTCGTCGCGTCCAGGCCCTCGTCGCGTCCAGGATCACGTCGTTCGGGACTGTCACACGCCGTTCCTACGTTGTGCGACATGGACATGTGGACGACGGTGGATGACGGGGGCTTCTTCCACCGTCGATCCACAGGGCAATTCCCAGGTTCCACCTCTGGTTGCCCACAGGGCCAACGCCTCAGGATGGGTGTCTGATGTCCGACGCCCCCCCGTTCTCCGGCGAACCCCTCGGTCGGTCCCGGATCCCACCCCACAGCATCGACGCCGAGCAGTCGCTGCTCGGCGCCATGTTGCTGTCCGAGCACGCGATCTCCTCGGTGGCGAGCATCGTCACCGATGACGACTTCTACAAGCCGGCGCACCGCCACGTGTTCTCGGCCATCCAGTCGCTCTACGGTGCGGGCCAGGGTGTGGATCCCGTGACCGTTGCCGAGGAGCTCGCCACCGCCGGCGTGCTCGAAGCGGTGGGCGGTCCTGCCACCCTGGTGTCGCTGCAGGCCCGGACGCCGGCGATCACCAACGCCGAGCACTACGCCCGCATCGTGGAGGAGAAGGCGCTGCTGCGTCGTCTGATCTCCACGGCGAACGAGGTCGCCGAGCTGGGCTACCAACCGCTCGACGACATCGACAAGACCGTCGACCACGCAGAGAGCATGATGTTCGCGGTCGCCCAGCGTCGCACCGCCGACACCATGCAGGAGCTGTCGCCGCTCCTGGACCGCAGCCTCGAGCAGCTCGAGATGCTCTACGAGCGCGGGGACGCCATCACCGGCACTCCGTCGGGCTACGTCGAGCTCGACCAGATGCTCGCTGGACTGCAGCCGGGAGCGCTCGTCGTGCTGGGCGCCCGCCCCGCCATGGGCAAGTGCCTGGCATGGGACACCGAGCTGGTCGACCCGTCGACCGGTCGACTCGTGACCATGGAGCGTGCGCACCTTCAGGGTCAGACCGGCGACCCGCTGCGCGTGCACGTCCTCGACGACGAGCTGCGACTCGCCACGCGGACCCCGTCGGACCACATCGACGACGGCCACAAGCCCGTCGTCCGGGTCACCACCGCCCTGGGCCGCAGCATCCGTTGCACGTGGACCCATCCGTTCCGCACCGTCGAGGGGTGGCGACCGCTGCAGGAGCTCGCGGTCGGTGAGCGCATCGCCGTCCCCCGCCGGCTCCCGGTCTTCGGGTCGGTGCGCCTCGGCGACCAAGCGGTGGCGTCGCTCGCGGGCGACGTGGTCGAGCAGCTCGGCCGACCCGACGGGACGATCCCGGTGCAGGTCCACGAGCTGGTCGAGGACTCGTTGGCGCAAGTGCTGGAGCGGGTGTTCTCGAGCGCCGCCCACGTGTCGATCGACGGCGACCGACACGGTGACCGGGCCCGGATCGCGATCCCAGCGGCATCGGCTCGACTCGCTCGCGGCGTGCAGCACCTGCTGCTGCGGTTCGGCGTGATCGCGGTCGTCGAGGCGGACGGGCAGTTGGTCGTGGCGCACCGGCCGTCGCTGCGGACCTTCGTCGACCGGATCGCGGTGCACTCCCGCAGCGAGTCGTTCCGAGTCGCGACCGACGCCGTGCGTCGCGATGCCGCCGCGCCGGTGCTGCTGGGCGTCGGAGCGGGACCGGCTCCGGAGACCGGCTCCTTCGACGAGGCGCTCGCCGCGGAAGGCCTGGAGCGCCTGGCGGCATCCGATGTGTGGTGGGACCGGATCACCTCGATCGAGCCCGATGGCGTCGACCAGGTGTACGACCTCACCGTTCCCGGCGAGCACAACTTCGTCGCCGCCGACCTGTTCGTGCACAACACGGCCTTCGCGCTCGGCATCGCGGCGCACGCGGCGGTCCGGGAGAACCTGCCGGTGCTGTTCTTCTCCTTGGAGATGGGCCACCTGGAGCTCACGCAGCGCCTCATCGCCGCCGAGGCTCGAGTCGATTCGGGCAAGCTGCGCACCGGCCGGCTCACCGACGCGGATTGGACCAAGATCACCAAGGCGATGGGTCGTCTGGGCGAAGGCCGGCTCTGGATCGACGACAACCCCGCGCTCACCGTGATGGAGATCCGGGCCAAGGCCCGGCGACTGCAGGACCGGTTGGGCACCAACCTGGGCCTCATCGTCGTCGACTACCTCCAGCTGATGTCGGGGCGCAGCTCCGCCGAGAGCCGCCAGGTCGAGGTGGCCGAGATCTCCCGCGGGCTCAAGGTCCTGGCCCGTGAGCTGGGTTGTCCGGTCATGGCGCTGTCGCAGCTGTCGCGCCAGTTGGAGCTGCGCGCCGACAAGCGCCCGATGTTGGCCGACCTCCGGGAGTCGGGCTGCATGCCGGCCGGGACGCGCCTCCTGCGCGCCGATGACAACACCGAGGTCACCCTCGGTGAGCTGGTCGCCTCGGGCGAGCGCGACGTACCGGTGTGGAGCCTGGGCGACGACTGGAAGATGGTGCCGGCGACGCTCACCCACGCGTTCCCGAGCGGGACCAAGGCGGTGTTCCGCATGGAGCTGGCGTCGGGTCGGCGGGTGGAGGCCACGGCGAACCACCCGTTCCGGACCGTGGCCGGATGGCGGCGCCTCGACGAGCTCGCGCCCGGGTCCAGGATCGCCGTGCCCCGGTTCTTCGGGGCTCCCGAGCACGTCGGCCCGGCAACGGCCGGCGACGCTGTCGCGCTCGCTGAGCGGGCCGTCGCGGAGCGGGCCGTGCCGGTCGAGGTCGACGCCTGCTCCGACGCCGTGCTCGCCGCGGTCCTGGCCGAGCTGTTCGCCCGGATCGGGTTCCTCGGCGTGGGTCGGCTCCGAGGCAGGCCGCTCGTGCGGCTCATGGCCACCAGCACGTCCCGGCGCCTGATCGACGACGTGCAGCGGTTGCTCCTGCGCTTCGGCGTGCAGAGCCGCATCACCGACGTGGGCACGAATCGCCCACGGTGGCGGTGCTGGATCCACGGAGCGGACCAGCAGCGTTCGTTCCTCACGCGGATCGGCATCGCCGGCGATCGCGGCGCAGCCGCCGACGAAGCGCTCGAGGTGCTCGCCGACGTGGCGTCGAACCCCAACGTCGACACGGTGCCGTGCGAGGTCCGCGACCTGGTCGTGTCCGAGCTCGCCCGACTCGAGATGAGCCAGCGCGATCTGGCGGCATCGCTCGGCGAGGCCTACTGCGGCGGATACCTGCTGGGCACCGAGTCCCGTCCCCGGGCCACGAGCCGGGAGCGGCTGGGACGCATCGCAGAGGCGGTCGACAGCAAGGAGCTCGTGTCGATCGCCAACTCCGACGTCCTGTGGGACGAGGTCACCTCGATCCATCCGGTCGGCGAGCAGGAGGTGTTCGACGCCACCGTCGTCGGCACCCACAACTTCGTCGCCGACGGTGTGATCGCCCACAACTCGATCGAGCAGGACGCGGACGTGGTGATGTTCCTCTACCGCGACGAGGTGTACCACCCCGACACGACCGACAAGGACATGGCCGAGGTCATCGTGGCCAAGCACCGCGCCGGCCGAACCGGCATCGCCCGCCTGGTGTTCCTCGACTACTGCACGCTGTTCGCCAACATGGCCCGCACCGACTGAGCGCGTCGGTCGGTCACCCGCTCGCTACGTTGAGCACGTGGACGGCGCCCTGTTCGACCTCGACCGGGTGACGGTCCGGCTCACCCCCGATGACCGGTTGGTCGGTGACCTCGGAGCCCATCCGTGACGTCATCGGTCCACGACCCGCCGGAACCGCCGCACGACTTGGCCGAGGCGCTGACACGCGTCCGTGAGCACGGCGGGCGGGTGACCCGGGCCAAGCGGGCGATGGCCGAGCTGCTGTTCGGCGCGTCGGAGCCGCTCACTGCAGAGGCCATCGCCACTCGGTCGGGCTTGGAGCAGTCCGTCGTCTATCGGACGCTGTCGCAGTTCGAGGAGCTCGGAATCGTCGAACACGTCCACCTCGGTCACGGCAGCGCCGTGTACCGACGGCGTGGCAACGCGGATGTCCCGGTGACCTGCGTGGTGTGCGGCCGGACGGTCGAGGTGGCTGTGGCCGATGTCCGGCCGCTCGTGCGCCGTGTGGAGGACCGCACCGGCATCGTGGTCGACCTGGTGCACTTCCCTCTCTCCGGTCGGTGTCGCACCTGCGTCCGATCCACACCCGCAGGTACTGCGACCGGCTTGCAGTAGCGTCCCGGCGGTGATCGTCGCCCTGCACGCACCCGACGGCTTCATCGAGCCCGGCGTCGCGATGGTCACCGCGCTGATCGCCCTCGTGGTGATCGGCCTGGCGCTGCGTCACAGCGCCCGAGAGCTCGACGACCGGCAGGTTCCTCTGGTGGGCATCACCGCTGCGTTCATCTTCGCGGCGCAGATGTTCAACTTCCCGGTCGCGTCGGGCACCACCGGCCACCTGCTCGGCGCTGCGTTGGCGGCGATCCTGCTGGGGCCGTGGGTGGGGTGCCTGATCGTCGCGGTGGTCGTCGTCGTCCAGGCGCTGCTCTTCGCCGACGGCGGGATCACGGCGCTCGGCTACAACGTGATCAACATGGCGA
>JAPXRJ010000190.1:0-5948 GCA_033813615.1 Microthrixaceae bacterium
TGGGCTGGGCCTGGTGGAGTTGGGATCCGGGTGGATGGTCGCCGGTGGAGTCCGACGGCAGCACCACGTCGCCCAACGGCGAGCACCTCCTGCGCGTCCAGCCGCGGGCGGTGGCCGGCACCCCCGAGCGCTTCGTCTGGGATCCCGACGAGCGGACCTTCACGATGACGTGGACCGAACGAGCGGGTGTGCTGGGTCCGACCGAGCTCGCGGTGCCGGAGGCGATCTTCGCCGAAGGGATCGACGTGTTCGTCGACGGGCGCTCGGTCGACGCAGCGTGGGATCGAGGTCGGTCGGTCCTCGATGTCGTCCCGGTCGGCTCGGGGTCGCGCCACGAGGTGTGCGTGCAGCCGGCCGGCACCGACCGCTGCACGACCTGAGCCGAGGATCCTCGGCGCTCGTCGAGCCACGTCCTCGGCGAGCCACGTCCGCTGCGTTGCGCTCGGAGGAAGGTCCGGACCTCGGTCAGCCGGAGGTGGCGGCGACGATCGCAGCGATCGCGCTGTCGAGGCGGTGCCTGGTTGCGGGATCGGGGTCGCTCGACGCCTCGGCCCGGGCGGCACCGAGCACGAGCCCGGTCAGGAGGTCGAGGGTGCCCGGGATCTGCTGTTCGTCGATGTGGGCATCGCGGAGCACGTCGGCGACGACCTCCATCATCGAGCGGTGGAGGGCGGCGACTTCGGCCCGGGTCTCGTCGTCGAAGGAGTCGAGGGCGTCGGTGAGCGGGGCGACGAGTCGGTGCTCCGGGCTGTTGGCCCACTCCAGGTAGGAGCGGGCCCACCGCTGGAGCCGCTGGGCGGAGTCGCCGTCGTCGCCGGCATCGATGGCAGCGCGCCACGTGGCGATGGTGTCGGGGATGGTCTGGCGGTACCACTCGAGCAGGAGGTGGGCCTTGTCAGGGAAGTAGCGGTAGAGCGAGTTGCGGGCGAGGCCGACCTCTGCGGCGATGTCGCCGAGGCTGACATCGTGGTAGCCGTCGGCCGTGAACAGCTGCACCGCGGCGTCGAGCACCGCGGCGCGCTGCTTCGCGACGTGCTCCGCGATGTTGTCGGCGGTGATGCGGGGCATGGCGTCAGCCCGACCCTGCGCCACCGGGTCGGCCCACCGGTGCCGCGAGCTCGTGGAGCCGACCGCCTTCGAGGCGGAGGTGGCGATCCGCTCGGGCCAGCGCGGCGGTGTCGTGCGCGACGACGATGGTGGCGATCCGTTGGGCCGCGGCCGCGTCCGCGAGGAGCGCGGCGACGGTGGCGGCCCGCTCGGGGTCGAGCGACGCGGTGGGCTCGTCGGCGATGAGCACGCTCGGTGACGCCATGAGCGCCCGAGCGATGCCGACCCGTTGGCGTTCGCCACCGGAGAGCTGTGCAGGGAGCTGGTCGGCCCGGTCCGCGAGATCGACGGCTGCGAGCGTCTCACGCGCCCGCTCCCGCACCTCCGCGGAGCGCTCGTGGCGGATGTGGCCGACGAGCTCGAGCTGTTCGATCGCGGTGAGCGACGGGAAGAGGTTCGCCGACTGGTACACGAACGCGAGGTGGTCGCGCCGGACCGCAGTGCGCTGCCGCTCCGAGAGCTCCGCTGTGGCGATGTCGGCGATGGTGACGTCGCCCCGGTCGGGACGCCGAAGGAGCCCGGCGACGGTGAGCAGCGTCGACTTGCCCGCACCGGATTCGCCGGAGATCACGACGACCTCACCCGCGTCGACGCGCAGGTCCAGGTCGTCGAGGACGACGCGGATGTCGGGTCCGTCCGGGTAGGCGACCCGTGCCCCCGACACCACGAGTGCGGCGCGATCGGAACCGCCTGGCGGTGGCGACGGGGCCGCGTGGCGTTCGGTGGACGTGGAGCGGCTGGTCATGGTTCGACTCCGAGTGCGATGGCGGGTTCGATCTGGGTGATGCGCCGGAAGGCGACGAGGCTGCCGAGCACGCCGGCGATCACCAGCGACAGGGCGACGGTGGCGATCGCCTTGGGATCGAGCTCGACCGGCGCGTTGCCGCTGCCGAGCAGGGCGACGACAGCGGTGCCGATGGCCACTCCTGCGAGCGTGGCGACAGCGACGAGGATCGTCATCTGTCCGATCCCGTCACGCAGGACGTAGCCGTTGCTGGCGCCCATGGCCTTGAGCAGACCGATCTGGCGGGTGCGCTGGACGGTCAGGACGGTGAAGAACGCGCCGATCACCAGGGCCGAGATGACGAGGAGGAACCCGCGGATCAGGCTCATGGTGGTGGTCTCCGCCGTGAATCCGGGTGAGCCGGTGTAGGCCTCGGACTTGGTGAGCATCTCGAGTCCGGCGTCCTTCGCGGCCTTGTCGAGCTGCGCCGCGTCACCGCCGTGGAGCGCGACGGCCGAGAAGCGTCCGTCGGCCCCATCGCCGTACTGGATCTTCTGCCAGGTCTCGAGTGATGTGAACGCGATGGGGGCGTGTCCGTAGGTGCCGGCGAAGGTGAAGCCGAGCACCGGCAGCTCGAGGTCGGATCCACCGAGCGTGTAGCGGTCCCCGACCTTCACGCCTTCCTCCTCGAGCTCGCTGCCCAGCACCAGGCCAGGTTCTCCGCTCAGCGCGGTACGGGCAACGGGTCGGTCGACGAGGAAGCTGTCGGGCGACACTCCGAACAGCGCGAGGTCGAGGCTCGGACCCCCGTTGGTGGCCGCTGCGTTGACGAAGCTGGCGCCGAGCGGGGTGGCTTCGACGTCGTCGAGGTCCTGGAACGGTGCGAGCGCGTCGGGTCGCAGGGCGGAACGGCTGAAGGTGGCCTGCGAACCCTCCTGCAGGACGAGCCGGTCCAGCGGGAGGGCGCGCAGACCCGAGATCCCGTCGGTCACCAGCCCCGTCGCCAGTCCCGACAGGACCGTCGAGAGCACAGCCACCAGGGCGATCACCGCCCCCAGAAGTGCGAACCGGCGAGCGCCGCGCCGCAGGTCACGGATGGCGAGGAACATCACGACTCCAAGATGTCGACATCATGTCGCCATCATAGCGACAGGATGTCGCCATGTAACCTCGGCAGGAAGTTGGGCGCCGCAGGTCCCGGGCGGTCGGCTCGCTCCGATGTACCGACGCCGGCGATGTGGCGATGCCGGCGGCGGGTCAGGCGAACAGGTTCAGCGGCGCCGCATCGGCCGGAACGGGAACCTTCGCTCCGAACACGTGCATCGCCACCTCGGATTGCAGGACGCGCAGGTCGTTCACCGCTTGCACGTCGCCGTCGGCGAGCTCCGCGAGACCGGGCCAGGTTCCGTGGAGGCCGCCGGCGACGTCGGCGCCGATGACGAGCGCGAGTCCGCCCCGACCGTGGTCGGTCCCGCCCGACGCGTTCTCCTGCAGGCGTCGCCCGAACTCGCTCATCACGGTGACGACCAGTCCGCCGTCCAGTCCACCCTCCTTGCCGCTCACGCTGCCGCCGTGTCGGGCGAAGAGCCCACCCAGCCCGGCGTCGAGCCCTGCAGCGAGATCGGCGAACGTCCCGTCGACGGTTCCCTGTGACTTGTGGGTGTCCCAACCGCCGAGGTCGATCTGGACCACCTCTGTGTCCAATCCGGCGTCGATGATCGCTGACGCCGCGGCGAAGGTCGCTGCCGTCGGCCCGTCGCCGAAGGCGCCGGTCTCGGTGATGGCGATCGGGTCCGCCCCGGCCCGATCCAGCACCCCGACCGCGGCGGAGACGCCGCGCGTGGTGATCGGTGGCATGGTCTGGTCATCGAGCCACGCCTGCTGCAGCGCCGAGGGGTCCGGGGCGAGCTGCGAGTCCAGCACCCGATAGGAGCCGCGCTTCCGTCGTGCCGGGCGAAGCGCCCCGAGCCGCAACGTCGTCGGGTCGGGCACGCCGAGCGTGTCGTCGGAACCCCACATCGACGGCGGAACGGAGACCGACCCGACAGCGACGCCCCGGAACGGCGACGCGCTCCGCGACCCGCCGGCCGCAAGGAGGCTGGCGAGCCATCCGAGACCAGCGCCGGAGGTTCCGGCTCCGTCGTCTCCGACGGCGGTCTCGAGGATCGCCTGGGATTGGAAGTGGCTGCGCGTCTGACCTTCGTACCCCGCTGCTGGGACCAGCGCGACGCGTCCGGAACGCATCAGCTCGGCGAGCTGCGGCATCGCCGGATGCAGTCCGAACCCGTCGATGCCCACGTCGATCACGGCTGGTACGGCGAGCGCCTGGGTGGGTCGGGCGGCGTAGTAGGCGGGGTCACCGACGGGGGCGAGGAGGCTGAGTCCGTCGGCGGCGCCGCGGAGGAACACGTTCACGAGCAGCGGCATGGCCGTCTCCCTTGCAGCAGTGCACCGGCGTGCATCAGTACACCTGGTGGTCGGGCCCGCACAGCACCGTGACGAGCTCGTTCGGGTCGGTGAGGTCGAGCGCCGCGGGATCGAGTCGCAGCGCGCCCACCCTGGCCTGGCCGGCGCCCTGCGCCGCGCTCGGATCGGCCAGCGTGACGATCGCGTTCCAGCGGGAGATCATGGCGCCGGCGTTCGACCATGCCGCCGACGACGTCGGGTACCCGTTCGGTGACGGCCATCCGTACGGCACGTGACCCAGGACGTTCATCATCCCGACCAGCGAGGCAGACGCGGTGTCGAGATCCGCGGGCGGATCGCTGCTCGCGACCCGCACGGCGTGGGCGACCAGGTCGGTCGGTCGTCGGAGCATGAGCGTCGCCGCTGTGGCGAAGCGGTCAGAGGTGAGCAGGTGCCGCAGCATCGGTCCGATCCGGGTGTCGTGCTCGGTGTAGAGGTCCGCGGCTTCTCGTACGAGCTCGTCATCCTTGGAGATCTGCTCGGACACGAACCGCCGAGCGAAGAGGTGGGCGACCTTTCGGGCGGTCGCCCGATGGTGGGCGAGGTGCTCGATGACGGCGATGCCGGCGGCCTCGCCGACATCGGCTGCGCCCGGCTTCCAGCCCACGATGTCGTCCTCGGGGCCGAAGGTGCCGAGGTCGTGCCACTCGGCCCGAAAGGCGAAGCTGCCCGAGCGGCGATCCACGGTCCAACCCGACAGGACGTGCGCGAGCTCGCCCACGTCGGCCTCGTCGAAGCCGCCGTCGACGCCCAACGTGTGGAGCTCCATCACCTCGCGTGCGTAGTTCTCGTTGGGGACCCGCCCACCATCGGCCCGGCTCGCTGCCTGGTCGAGGAACGCGAGCATCGCCGGTTGGCGTGCACTCGCGAGCAGGAGGTCGGCGAACCGACCGAACGCCCTCTCGCGCAGCACCGAGTCGTAGGCGCAGACGCCGAAGAGCTCTGGCTGGGTGCTGGACGTGACGTGGAGGAGGTCGGCGAGCACGTCGACGACGCGCTGGCGCAGCTGGTCCGGTCCGAACGCGGCGCCGAACACCGTCCTGGCTGTGATCGTCTCGAGGCACAGGCGGGTCGTCTCGGCCCGCTGCGGTCCCTTCTCGATCCGGTTGCCGTCCATCTGCGGAAGGCGGGCCTCGATGTCGGCCAGGAAGGTGGCGTGGGGAGCCTGCGCCGGGACCCGGTCTGCAAGCTGTCCGTCGAGCCACGCCTCGAAGCCTCCGGCGTGCTCCACCTCGGTTCGCAGAGCGGCCGTCACCCCGAAGGTGGAGCGCTCGAGCCGCCGCGTGAGGGTGTCGGCGGCCGGAGGGGCGGTCGGGTCGACGGTTGCACCGTGGCGCTCAGGTGGCGATTGCCGGCTCGCGCTGCAGGCGGACAGTCCGATCAACGCGGCTGACTGCATCAACGTCCGTCGCGAGATCTCGAGCGTCATGGTGTTGCCGCCGCCCGCTGATCGGACCGGTCGACCGATCGCCGGTCGACCGAGCGCCGGTCGATGGAGCGCCGGTCGATGGAGCGCCGGTCGATGGAGCGCCGGTCGTCGGGCGTTGCAGGACTCACCAACCGTGGGTGGAGGTCCGTGGCGCGTTCGGACATGGACGACCCCTTCTGCGTCGCGAGCGCCAGCGAATCGTGGCGTGTGACCAGCATCGGA
>JAPXRJ010000191.1:0-5859 GCA_033813615.1 Microthrixaceae bacterium
CTCGCCACGGGTGCCGGCGTGCTCGTCGTGCTGCTGTCGATGCCCGACGGCCTGGGCGGACTGGGGTTCAGGATCCGGGACCGCTACCTGGCCTGGGCGGCTCGACGCCACGGCATCTCGTCGCTCGCCATCGATCGGACCCACCAGGACGACGGTGGCCTCCAATCGGTCGCCGCGGTCGGTGAAGACCCCGACCCGGGCGCCGATCCCATCCCGGGCACCGATCGCGGTGACTCCGACGATCCTCCCGAGGATGGCGATCCCGACGATCCCGACGATCACGTCGATGTCGACGAGGCGGCGGCAGAGTCGGAGGCGTTGCGGTGACCTCTGCACACGAGGCGCCGCCGCCCACGACCGCGCGGATCACCGGGGAGGATCTCCGGGAGTCGGTGCGCGGGATCGTGTCGCCCCGGCGGTGGGCCCGCAACATCGCGCACCCGGTGCGCGCCGTCGGCGAAGTCGCCGGGTCGGGCCCGGTGTTCGCACTGCTCGTCCTGTTCGGGCTCAACTGCGTCGACGAGCTCGACCGCACCGGATTCGGGATCCTGCTGCCGAACGTCCGCGACGCGTTCGGCATGTCGAACACCGGGATCCTCACGCTCGTCGCCCTCACGCTGCTCGGGGCCTTCCTCATGCAGATGCCGATCGCGGTGTGGGCCGATCGGGGCAACCGGGTGCTGATCACGCTGCTCGGTGCGGCCACCTGGGCCGCGTTCTCCGTCATGACCGGCCTGTCGACGGCCATCTGGATGCTGATCGTCGCACGCGCCGGCGCGGGAATCGGCCGTGCGGTCGTGGACCCCACCCACGCGTCGCTGCTGTCGGACTGGTTCCCCGTGGACCGACGCCCTGCCGTGTTCAGCTTCCATCGCGCCGCGAACGTGCTCGGGCAGTTCCTCGGACCGCTCCTGGCCGGGGGCATCGCCTATCTGACCGACTGGCGCGTGCCGTTCCTGATCTTCGCAGTGCCCACGGTCGTGCTCGTGGTCGTGGGCACCCGGATGAAGGAGCCGATCCGCGGCGCCCAGGAGCGACTGGCCTCGGGCGCGTCCGAAGAGGTCGCCAACACCGAGGAGCCGATCCCCAGCTTCGCCGAGTCCTGGCGTCTGCTGTGGAAGATCGAGGTGCTGCGGCGCATCTGGTACGCGGTGCCGTTCCTGGCCGTCGCGTTGATCGGCTTCGTGTCGCTGGCGAGCCTCTTGTACTCCGACGTGTATCGCCTCGACGAGCTGCAGCGTGGCTACCTCGCTGCGGTGGTCGAGCCGTTCCAGCTGATCGGTCTGGCCGTCGGTGCCCGCCTGGGGGTGCGGTTGTTCCTCAAGAGCCCGGCGTTGATCTTCCGGCTGCTGCGCTGGGTCAGCTTCATCGCTGCGGTGCTCGCAGCCGGCTTCGCCTACGCACCGAACATCGGCGTCGCGGTGGTGCTCAACATCGCCCTCACCGCGGACCTGGCGATCCTGCTGCCGGGCATCCTCGCCACGCTGTCGCTGGCGATCCCGGCCAGGGCCCGCGCCGTCGGCTTCTCGGTGGCGTCGTGGTGGGCGATACCGGGCCTGGCTCTCCTACCGCTCATCGGCTGGATCGGCGACAACTGGGGGACGCGCCTCGGGATGTTGGTCATGACGCCGATCCTGCTCATCGGGGGGCTGATGATCTCCTCGGGCGGCTCGGTGATCCAGCGCGACATCGATGACGTCTGGACCTCCTCCGCCGCCCGGTCCCAGGCGCTGCTGGATCGTCGAGCGGGACGGTCCCAGCTCCTCGTCGTCAAGGACCTCCAGGTCGGCTACGACGGGCTGCAGGTCCTCTTCGACCTGAATCTGGAGGTCGCCGAGGGTGAGATCGTGGCCCTTCTGGGGACGAACGGAGCGGGCAAGTCCACGTTGCTGCGGGCGATCACCGGCGTCACCGAGGCCGACTTCGGTGCGGTGATCTTCGACGGTCGCGACATCACCCACGCGCCGCCCAACGAGATCGCTGCGCTCGGCGTGGCGTCCGTGCCAGGCGGTGCCGGCGTGTTCCCCGGGCTCACGGTCGAGGAGAACCTCCGCTCCGGCGGCTGGCTCCTCCGTCGCGACCGGGACCAGCTCCGCCGCCGGATCGAGGACGTGCTCCAGGTGTTCCCGGCGCTGGCGGACCGTCTGGACGAGCCGGCAGCGAACCTGTCGGGCGGGCAGCAGCAGATGCTGGCGCTCGGCATGGCGCTGCTGAGCCGTCCGAAGCTGCTGATCATCGACGAGCTCAGCCTCGGACTGGCCCCGGTGGTGGTGGGGAAGCTCGCCGCCCTGGTCAGGGAGGTGGCGCAGGATGGCACCACCGTCCTCCTGGTCGAGCAGTCGGTGAACGTGGCGCTGGGCATGGCGTCGACCGCGTACTTCATGGAGCGGGGCCGAGTGAGGTTCTCCGGTCCGGCCGAGGAGCTGCGCAGACGGCCGGACCTGCTGCGGGCGGTCTTCCTGTCCGAGGGCTCGTCAGCGCCACCGGTCCCATCGGGCGGATCGGGCGGACCTGCTGCGGAGGCCGCGGCCGAAACGGCGCTGGAGCTGATCGACGTCACCCGCCGCTTCGGAGGCATCAACGCGGTCGATCACGTCAGCCTGACGGTGGCGCCGGGAGAGATCGTCGGTCTCATCGGGCAGAACGGAGCCGGCAAGACGACGATCCTCGACCTGATCAGCGGGTTCCAGCCGCTCGACGGCGGGCGTGTCCTCGTCGCCGGGCACGACCTGTCGGGGCGGACCCCTGCGCACCGCGCCCGAGCCGGGCTCGGGCGGACGTTCCAGGGCGGTCGGCTCTTCCCGGGTCTGTCGGTGGCCGAGACCGTGGCGGTCGCCCTCGACAGGTCGGTCGCAGTCAAGGACCCGCTCAACGCCGCGCTGCGGCTGCCGGCGGCGCACGACAGCGAGGTCGCGGTCGGCCGACGGGTGCGCGCGCTGTTGGAGCTGTTCGGGCTGATGGACCTGCGCGACAGCTTCACCTCGGAGCTGTCGACCGGGACGCGACGCATCGTCGAGCTGGCCTGCGCAGTGGCCCACCAGCCGACGGTCCTCCTGCTCGACGAGCCGGCGGGCGGCGTGGCGCAGAAGGAGGTCGAGCAGCTCGGTGCGCTGCTCCGGCGGATCTGCGACGAGCTCGGCTGCGCCATGTTGGTGATCGAGCACGACATGCCGCTGGTGGCGGGCCTCGCCGACCGGCTGGTGGCGCTGGAGACCGGCGCGGTGATCGCCGAAGGGCCGCCCGACGACGTGCTCGTCGACCCGAGGGTGGTTGCGTCCTACCTGGGCGACGACCACCTGGCGGTCGCCCGGTCGGGGCCATGAGGGGCGCGACCGGTTGCGTCCGTCGAACACGCTCGGCAGTGACGCAGCTCGAACCGATGCACAGCAACGCCGACTTCGATGGCGTGGACAGGGGGTTCACATGAAGGCGATGGAAGAACCGGAAGGCTCGGGGAGCAGCGCCCTGCGGAGGTGGGGTCCGCTCGTGGCGGTGGTCGCCGTCGCCATCGTGGTCGTCGGGCTGCTGCTGACCAGCGGTAATGACGACGACGCGTCGCCGACGACGACCGCGGCGGTCGGCGACGACCGCACCGACGGCGTCGTGTCCTTCTCCGCAGCGGAGGCGGACGGGACCGTCGACGACATCGACTGGGGGGACCGGTGCGACACCGAATCGGGTGTGCTGGCCCTGCCGATCTTCCCGGCGCCGGAGTGCTACAAGCCCTTCACCGGTGACAACGGCGGAGAGACGGCGACCGGTGTCACGGCCGACACGATCAAGCTCGTCGTCTACCTGCCGCAGGAGAACGACCCCATCCTCAGCTTCATCTACCGGCAGGTCGGCAACACCGACACGCCCACGCAGGTGTTCGAGAGCTACCAGGGCTACAACGAGCTGTTCTCCCGCTACTACGAGACCTACGGCCGCAACGTCGAGCTGGTTCGCTACGACGCGACCGGCAACATCTCCGACGAGGTCGCCGCGACGTCCGACGCAGAGACGATCGCCAGGGACATCAGACCATTCGCCGTGCTCGGCGGACCCAACCTGACCGAGGCGTTCGCCGACACGCTCGCGGCCAACAAGATCGCGTGCGTGTCGTGCACCCCCGGACAACCGAACCAGTGGTACGTGGACCGGGCGCCGTACGTGTGGGACATCCAGAAGAACACCGACCAGAACCTGGAGATGGTGGCCGAGTACCTGGGCAACCGCGTCGCCAACCGCACCGCCGAGTTCGGCGGGGCCGAGGTCAACGGCAAGGCCCGCAAGCTCGGCCTCGTGTCGCTGTCGGCGTCGGCGCAGGCCGACGCGCTGCGCCAGGGCTTCCTCGACGACCTCGAGGAGAACTACGACACGACGGTCGCGGAGGTCGCCACCTACACCGACCCGGTGGCGCTCGCGGCGCAGGCGGGCGAGATGATGGCGAAGATGAAGGCGGCAGGCGTCACCACCGTGGTGTTCTACGGCGATCCGCTCGCTCCTCAGACGCTCACCGAGAACGCCACGAAGCAGGGGTTCTTCCCCGAGTGGGTGATGACCGGATCCGCGCTGGTCGACACGACCATCTTCTCCCGCACCTACGACCAGCAGCAGTGGGCACACGCGTTCGGACCCTCCAACCTCTTCGCCCGCTCGAGCACCGAGCTGTCCGGCTCCGCGTTCATCTACGAGTGGTTCTTCGGAAGGCCTCCACCCGCCCAGCAGGTGGCGCTCGTCATGCCCAACCTGCAGTTCTTCTACTCGGCGTTCCAGGGCATCGGCCCGGCACTGTCACCAGAGATGCTGCGGTCGGCGCTGTTCGCGGCGCCGATCGTGAAGAGCACCGTGCTCACGCCGCAGCTCAGCTGGGGCGACCGCGACATCTGGCCCGCCACGGACTACGCCGGCATCGACGACCAGACCGAGATCTTCTGGGACCCGACCGCCACCGGCCCCGACGAGCTCGGTCAAGAAGGCACGGGCATGTGGGCCTATGTCGACGGTGGCAAGCGCTACCTGCCCGGTGAGTGGCCGGAGGGCCAGGCCACGGTGTTCGGGGACGCACCGGACCCGGTGACCTTCTACGAGCAGCTGCCCGACGGCTACGAGCTGCCGACCTACGAACCCCTGCCGGCGAACTGACCCTCAGCGGGCCTCATGCGCGTCGGCGCTCGATTCTGCGGTAGGAAACCGACCGGAACGGTGCTGACTTCTCGTCAGAATCGAGGGGTGGTGGGTGTTCAGTCGTCGTCGGGGCGCTGTCGCAGGAACTCCTGCAGCTCGGCGGCCAGCTCGTCGCCGGAGGGGATCCGGTCGAAGTCGAACGTCGGCGCGTCGACAGGTCCGTCGCCCAGGCCCTGGTCCACGAACTCCTCGAGCTGGGTGACCATGGCCTGGTGCTGGGCGTTCTCCCCGACGAGCTCGTCGATGCGGATCCGGGTGGCGGCGGCGTCGGCCGCCAGCTGGCCCCGGTGGGCGTCGATGCCCGCCACCTCGTTCAGCCCCTCGAGGAGCGCCAGGCTGGCAGCCGGGTACGGCATGGTCGACACGTAGTGCGGCACCTGGGCCCAGAGGCCGAGTGCGGGCAGCCCGGCCTGGTTGCAGTCGACGTCGATGACGGCCTGGATGCCGCCCGGGACGTCGAGGGTGCCACGGACGTAGCCGTGCAGGTCGTCGGACAGCTGCGCCGATGACGTGGTCACCGACAGGTTGACATCCCGCGTGTGGGGGACCGGCGCCGGGTACGCGCCCAGGCTCACCACCATCCGGCATCCGAACTCGAGTGCGAGGTCGACGACGGTGTCGGAGAAGGAGCGCCACTCGAAGTCGGGCTCGGCACCTTCGAGCAGCAGCAGGTCGCGGCCGTGGGAGTCC
>JAPXRJ010000192.1:0-5820 GCA_033813615.1 Microthrixaceae bacterium
ACGTCGCGGACGTTGCGCCACAAGGTGCCCGACGGCCGTCAGGTGCCGGGCACGTTCGCTGACCGCGACGAGCTGCTGACCCTGGCCGGGGTGCTACGCGACCGCGACCGCGGGATCTTCGAGAGCGCGCCGCGCTTCGACGGCGAAGGACCGTCCGAGCCACGGTGTCGCTCCGAGCTGGACTGGATGCGCGAGGTGGCGCTGACTTCGCGACGCCCGGTCACGTTCAACCTGACCCACACGTTCGAGAACCCCGAGCACCACCGCCTGGCCATCGAGCTCGCCGCCGCCGCCAACGCGGAGGGGGCGCTCATCCGGCCGCAGACCACCGCCCGCGGCATCGGCGTGCTGTTCTCGCTGCAGGCGGCGACGCCGTTCGGTCGCCATCCCTCGTGGGCCGCGCTGCGGGACCTCGACCTGGGCGGCCGCCTGACCGCCATCCGCGACCCCGACACTCGATCCCGGCTGATCGCGGAGGCCGACGCCGCTCCGACCACCGACGAGCTCGCACGGTTCTTCGTGACCGGTGCGGACGGCGTGGCCGGCCAGCGCGACGACGTCGCCCGCTACGACTGCGACCCCCGCACCTCGCTGCCAGCCCTCGCCGCCGAACGTGGGGTGTCCATGGCCGAGGTCTACCTCGACCTGTGCGACGCGACCGACGGCAGGGTGCTCGTCTACTGGCCGCTGCTCAACCAGTCCATGGATGCGATCGCCGAGATGCTGAGCGACGACACCGTGATCATGGGCCTCGCCGATGCCGGCGCTCACGTCGGCCAGATCCTCGATGCCAGCCAACCGACGTGGTTCCTGACCCACTGGGTGCGCGACCGAGGCCTTCTGTCGATCGAGCGAGCGGTGCAGCGGTTGAGCTCCGACACCGCCGACTTCGTCGGACTGTCCGGTCGCGGCACGCTGCGGCCGGGCGCGGCGGCGGACCTCAACGTGATCGACTGGGACCAGCTGTCGCTGCCGGTCCCCGAGTTCGTCCACGACCTGCCCGAAGGTGCGGGCCGCTGGATCCAGCGCGGGGAGGGCTTCGTCGCCACCGTCGTCAACGGCCGGATCGCACTGGAGCACGGCGAGCACACCGGCGAGATGCCGGGCACCGTCCTGCGCTCCGGTCCCGACGAGCGTTGAACCACCTCGCCGAGGTGGCGTGAGCACCGACGCGCTGCCCGTCGACGCTGCCCTCCCGGAGCTGCGGGCCGCGCTCGCAGAACAGGGCGCGGCCGTGCTCGTCGCACCGCCTGGAACCGGCAAGACCACCGGCGTGCCGCCAGCGCTCCTCCACGAGCCGTGGGCGCTCGGGCGACGCATCGTCATCACCCAACCCCGACGCATGGCCGCCCGGGCCGCCGCAGCGCGCATGGCCGCGCAGGCGGGCCAACGGGTCGGTGCCACGTTCGGGTACTCGGTGCGAGGCGACCGCAGGGTCGGCACCGACACCCGGGTGGAGCTCGTGACGGAGGGACTGCTGCTACGAAGATTGCAGGCCGACCCATCGCTCGACGGCGTCGCCGCGGTCCTGATCGACGAGCTGCACGAGCGCTCGCTCGACGTCGACCTGCTGCTGGCGCTGCTGGTCGACGTCCGGTCGTCGTTGCGTCCCGACCTGCGCCTGGTCGCCATGTCGGCCACCTTGGACCCGGCACCGGTCGCGGCGCTGCTGGGCGGCCCGGACGGTCCCGCTCCGGTCGTCACGGCCGCCGCGGCGGTCCACCCGGTCCGGACGCTGCACCGACCCGGTTCCACCAGCGACCGGATCGAGGACCGAACGGCCGACGTGGTGCGCGAGGCGCTGATCGCCGGGCCCGAGTCCGACGGCGTGCTCGGTGACGTGCTCGTCTTCCTGCCCGGCCGGGGCGAGATCCGCCGCACGGCCGAGCGGCTCACGTCGTCAGGGACCGGCGCCGGTGTGGTCGTCCACGAACTGCACGGTTCGGTGCCGCCGTTCGAGCAGGATGCGGCGCTGCGCCCCGATCCGGCCGGACGACGCCGCGTGGTGTTGGCCACCTCGATCGCCGAGACGTCGATCACCGTCGACGGCGTGCGGATCGTCGTCGACTCGGGTCGCCGCCGCACCGTTCGCGTGCACCCCGGCACCGGATTGCCCGGGCTCGTGACCGAGCCGGTCTCCATGGCGGGCGCAGATCAGCGTCGAGGTCGGGCCGGACGGACCGGCCCCGGCACGTGCTATCGGCTGTGGTCGGTCGAGGAGGAGCGGCACCGTCGCGACGCCGACCGGCCCGAGATCACCGACGGCGACCTGTCCGCCCTCCTGTTGCAGGTGCTCGAGTGGGGCGCTCGTCCCGAGGACCTCGCCTGGCTGGACCCGCCCGGCGGGCCCCACCTGGACGCGGCCTGGAGCCTGCTCGACGACCTGGGGGCGCTCGACGGCGCTTCGGCCCGACTCCACGAGCGAGGTCGGGCGCTGGCCCAGCTCGGCTTCCACCCGCGCCTGGCAGCGGTGGTGCTCGCAGCGGTCGAGGGACCGCTCGGACCGGACCGCGCCGCGGAGGTGGCTGCGCTCCTCGAGGTCGACCCGCCGGGCGACGTCGACCTGGTGGAGCGGCTGCGCCGACTGCAGCGAGGTGATGCTCCCAGGGAGGTACGTGACGCGGCCGCCGAGTGGCGACGACGCATCCCCGGGAGCCCGCGTGACCCGAGCCCTGATGTCGGACTCGACGCGGCGGTCAGCTCAGCGATCGTCGCCGGGTACCGGGACCGCCTGGCTCGTCGCCGCACCGGCACCCGGACCGACGACCGCGGTCGCGAGCACGCGGTCTACCAGCTGGCGGGTGGCGGCGAGGTGGCCCTGCGACCTGCCGATCATCCGCTCGCCGGTTCCACTTGGCTGGCCGTCGTCGGCCTCGACCGCGGCGCTGCGGCAACGACCGGTTGGGCGCAGCTCGCCGTCGCCGTGGACGACGACGTCGCCATGGCCGCGCTGTCGGAGCTGATCGTCGAGGACCACGACGTCGCCTGGGATGCCGCGGCGCGGCAGGTCACCCCCGTCGCCCGTCGCCGCGTCGGCGCGATCACCCTGGATGAGCGACCTTGGCGCGACCCGTCGGTCGACCTCGTCCGCGCCGCGCTCGACGACGGCGTCTCGATGTCGGGACCGGCAGCCGTGTTCGACAGGTGGCCGGAGGCCGACGAGCTGCTCGCCCGACTGGCGGTCGCCCGCGGCGCCGCCGGATCCCCGTCGGGCAACACGATCCCGACCGATATCGGGCCGTTGCTCGACCGGGTCGCGACGACGGGCCGGACGTCGCGACGGGACCTCGCCCGCGTCGACGTCGCCCGATTCGTGGCCGACGGGTTGACCTGGTCCGATCGCCAGGCGCTCGACGAGCTCGCCCCGACGCACCTGGGGCTGCCGTCGGGACGACGGGTCGCGGTCGCCTACGGTCCCGACGGCCCGGTCGTCACGACCCGGCTGCAGGACCTGCTCGGCTGCGACGTGCACCCCACGGTCGGCGGCGGCAGGGCGCCCGTCGTGTTGGAGCTGCTGTCACCGGCCGGACGGCCGCTGCAGCGGACGTCGGACCTCCCCGGGTTCTGGCGGGGCAGCTACGCCGGCGTCCGCGCCGAGATGCGCGGTCGCTATCCCAAGCACCGTTGGCCCGAGCACCCCTGGGAGTGAGATCGTCAGCCGGCGCGGCGGAGCCACTTGCGGGCGTGCTCCAACCGCGACCCAAGCTGGTCGAGCGTGGCCTCCGACACCTTCCGGATCCCCGTCAGGCGGTTGAGCTCGTTCTGCACCTGCACGTAGCCCCAGCCGGTCGACCGGACGAGCTCGGCCGCCACGTCCGCGTTCAGGTCACGGAGCCGGGCCTTGCGCTCTCGCTGGGTCATCCCCGACATCGGATCGCCATCGAGTCCACCGGCACCGGGCGCTCCGTGCAGAGCGTGTGGGTCCTCGATCGTCACCGCCACATGCCCGCCGCCGGGCAGCGGTGGTGGCAACAGCACCAGCTCGACACCTTCTGGCGGGTGGCGGTCGCCCGGATCGTCCGGATCGTCGTCGAACACGCCCAACGCCGGTGCCGAACGGTGCGCAGCGTCGCCATCGCCGTCGAGCGCGACAGCCCCGATCACCGAGAACAAGCTCATCTGCTCGTCGTCGCCGAGCAGATCGGACACGTCGTCGGGCTCGGCCGACAGCGGGGCGTCCTCGTCGCTGCCGCGGCGCTTGCGCAGCGAGTGCCGGCGCGACTCCGACAGCTCCGCCGAATAGGTCCGCAGGCGAGCGTCGTCGGGCAGGAAGAAGTACGCCGGCTGGGTGCGGGCACCGGGTCCGTGCAACCCCGGCGTCCAGCGCACGACACGGCCGACGGCCTGACGGAAGAACAGCTCGGTCGTCGTGGTGGTGGCGAACACGGCGATGCGCAGCCTCGGGATGTCCACGCCCTCCGACACCATCCGCACCGCCACGATCCACGGGTCGCTCGACGCCGCGAACCCGGCGATGTGGCTCGACGCATCGGGATCGTCGGAGGTGGCGACGACGACCGGCACCCCGTGGCGCTCCCGGAGCACCCTGGCGATGTCCTGGGCGTGGGCCTGGTCCATGGCGATGACCAGTCCGGCGGCCTCGGGGTGATGCTCGCGCAGCGCCACCAGCCGCTCGTGGGCCTGGTCGAGCACGGCGGGCAGCCACTGGCCCTCGAGCGACAGCGCGGTGCGCAACCTCTGGTTCGCCTGCTCCCGCCCGAGCTCGTCGTCGAACGTCGCCGAGAAGACCTCGCCGTCCGGAGCGACCCACTCCATGAACCCGTTGATGCGAGGGAAGTAGACGGGTCGGACCACGCCCCGGTCCGCCAACGCTTCGCCGTAGCCGTACTCGTAGTCGGAGCGCGCCTCGTCGAGGTGGTAGTCCACGAATGGGATCGCTGACGTGTCGGACCGGAACGGCGTGCCCGACAGCGACAGCCGTCGACCGGCACCGGAGAACGCCTCCAGCACCGAGGTCCCCCACGCCCGATCGTCGCCCGCGTGGTGGATCTCGTCGAACACCACGAAGGCGTCGGCCGCCAGGGCGGCGAGCGCTCGCGACGACGTGGCCACCTGCTGGTAGGTGGTGACGATGCCGTGCATGTCACCGGGGAGCGCCCCGTCGCGGGTCGACCACTCCGGGTCGAGGTGCAGGCCGAACCGCAGGGCGGCGCGCGACCACTGGTGCTTGAGGTGCTGGGTGGGCGCCACGACGATCAGCCGACGACCGGGGTGATCGGCCAGGTCCTGGACCGCTGCGGTCAGGGCGAAGGTCGTCTTGCCCGCACCGGGCGTGGCGACGGCCAGGAAGTCGGGACTCCGCGAGTTGGCGAGGCGGTCGAGCGCCTCGGACTGCCACGGACGCAGGCGGATCCTGGTCGGCCGGACGGCGGACGGGGCGGTCACGCCGGGCGGAGCTTCGACGCAGCAGCGCTGCGGTCGGCGATGCGTCGAGGTGGGATGTCCGCCGGCATGAGGTCGCTAGCTTAGGAGCACCGCTGCGGCGCCCGGAGCGACGCACCGGCCGGACCGGAGCTCGACGTGGAGGACACCGCATGACGGCACCCGGGGTTCCGACGATCTGGGCACGGGTCGCTGCACTCGTGCTCGCCGGCAGCGCACTCGGAGCGTGCGCGGCGACCGAGGACTCCCTCCCGCCCGCACTGCGCTCCGACGAGCGCCCGACCACGACGGCGGTCGTCGAGCCCGCCGGCGACGGGACCGACGGTGTGGGCGACCCGTACTTCCCGCAGGCCGGCAACTCGGGCTACGACGTCGAGGCCTACGACCTGGTGTTCGACGTGAGGATCCAGGGCGTCG
>JAPXRJ010000193.1:0-5818 GCA_033813615.1 Microthrixaceae bacterium
CCCTGTGGGACCAACCAACCAACCGAGCACACCCGGACCGGGCACCTCGACGACCACCACCCCTCGACCACCCGCGCCCCCAGCGCTGGCAGCAGCGCGTCATCAGGCCCCCCAGCGCGGGCAGCAGCGCGTCCGGCTCAGGTGATGACGTGGCGGGCGACCAGCTCCGCGACCTCGTCGGCGCTGATCCCCCACCCGGCGAGGACGATCGACGGGTCGGTTCCGACGCGAGCCGGATCGGGAGCGTCGGCGGGGGTGCGAGAGAACCTGGGCGCGGCCGCCGGCTGCATCACGCCGTCGACGTCGACGAACGCGCCGCGCGCCACGGCGTGTGGATGTCGGGGCGCCTCGCCCATGTCCAGCACCGGAGCGACGCACGCGTCACGGCCGTCGAACAGCTCCGCCCACTCGTCACGGGTGCGGCTAGCGATCACCTCGGCGAAGCGGTCCCGGACCAACGGCCAGCCGGTCTGGTCGTGCTGTACCGGCAGCTCCTCGTCGGCCAGGCCGAGGCCGTCGAGCAACTGGGCGTAGAACTGCGGCTCGATGGCGGCGACCGCCAGCCAGCCGCCATCGGCGCAGCGGTAGCAGTCGTAGAAGGGAGCGCCTGAGTCGAGCAGGTTGGTGCCACGATCCGCCGACCAGAACCCCGACGACCAAGCCCCGAACAACGGGGCCATCAGGAGCGCGGCGCCGTCGACCATCGCGGCGTCGACGACCTGGCCCTCCCCCGACGTCGAGCGCTCGACCAGCGCGGCGAGCACGCCCATGGCGAGCAGCATGCCGCCACCGCCGAAGTCCGCCACCAGGTTGAGCGGTGGTGTCGGCGGCTGGTCCGCTCGCCCGATGTGGGCCAGCACGCCCGCCAGCGCCAGGTACGTCAGGTCGTGACCGGCGAGCGGCGCCAACGGGCCGTCCTGGCCCCAGCCGGTCATGCGGCCGTAGACCAGCCGCAGGTTGAGCGGCATCAGGTCGGTCGGTCCGAGCTCGAACCGCTCGGCGACCCCAGGTCGGTAGCCCTCGATCAACACGTCGGCGTCGAGGACCAACCGGCGCACCAGCTCCACGCCATCTTCGCTGCGCAGGTCCACGCCGATGCCGGTTCGATTGCGGTTCAGCAGGTCGTACGGGTTCGCCACGCCGGCGGTGTCGACCGGAGGCCCAGGATCGTCGGGCCGTGCGGCATCGGGGATCAGCGGCGCCGGGCTCGGACGGTCGATGCGCAACACGTCGGCGCCCAGATCCGCGAGCACCATCGCCGCGAACGGTGCCGGACCCAGACCGGCGAGCTCGACCACCCGAACTCCCCGCAGCGGTCCGTTGCCCGATCGTGACGTGCTCGACATGGGCTGCGAGCCTATGGGGCCTGTGGCAACGTGGCGGGTGGCCAGGATCGGCGTCATCGACATCTCCGCGCTCGTCGACGGCGGCGATGCGGCCGCTCGAGCAGCGGTCGGTGACCGGATCGTGACGGCGTGCGAGGACCCTGGCGTGTTCCAGGTCGTCGGTCACGGTGTCGACCCGGCACTGCGTTCCGAGCTGATGTCCGCCTCCCGGGAGTTCTTCGCCCTCTCCGACGAGGAGAAGGAGCACATCGCCATGGGGGTCGGGGGATCGGCGTGGCGAGGCTGGTTCCCGCTCGGCGGCGAGCTGACGAGCGGTCGAGCGGACGCCAAGGAGGGCATCTACTTCGGCACGGACCTCCCCGCCGACGACCCCCGGGTGCTGGCGGGCGTTCCGCTGCACGGCCCGAACCTCTACCCGCGGCATCCGGACATCCTGCGCCGGCTGGTGCCCGAGTGGATGGCGGCGGTGACCGGCGTCGGACGTGCTGTGCTGGGGGGCATGGCGCTGGGCCTCGGACTCGACGAGCGATGGTTCGACCGCTGGTGCGATGATCCGACCGTGCTGTTCCGCATCTTCCGGTACCCGGCCCGGATGGGGTGGGGCGTGGGAGAGCACACCGACTACGGGCTGCTCACGTTGCTCGCCCAGGACGACTCGGGTGGCCTCGAAGTCCGCACGCAGCATGATGGCGCCACCTCATGGGTGGCGGTGGAGCCGGTCGAGGGCGCCTTGGTCTGCAACCTGGGCGACATGCTGGAGCGTCTGAGCGGCGGTCGGTTCGTGGCCACGCCGCACCGCGTCGCCGCACCGACCGCCGATCGGATCTCGATGCCCCTGTTCCTGGACCCGGGATGGGATGTCGAGGTGGAGCCGCTGCCGATCGGGCGGACCACACGGCGCAGCGGCGCTTCGCGGTGGGACGGCGAGGACGTGCACGCGTTCGACGGCCCGTACTCGGCCTACCTGCTGAGTCGAATCGCCCGCGTGTTCCCTGACCTCTACCGCAGCGCGCGGATCGACAGCGCGCAGCGGGATGGTGCCCTCGATGGCTGACCGACCGCGCTCGAAAGACACCCGCTCGAAGGACACCCGCTCGAAGGACACCCACTCGAAGGACACCCGCTCGAAAGACACCCGCTCTGAGCGTCGTGAGGAGCTGCTCGATGCCGCCATCGTGGCGATCCGCCGCGACGGCGCCGGAGTGTCGATGGAGGACATCGCCCACGAAGCGGGCATCACCAAGCCGATCCTGTACGCCAACTTCGGCGACAAGGCCGGGTTGGCCGACGCCCTCGCCAAGCGCTTCACCCGGGAGCTCATCGCCCGCTTCGGCGAGGTGTGGGCCACCACGACCGACACCCGCGAGCGGGTGGAGCGCGGCATCGACACCTGGGTGAGCTTCATCGAGTCGGACGCGCACATCTACCGCTTCCTGTCCGAAGGATCGTTCGGAGCCGGGCGTCGTCTGGAGGACCGACGCCTGGTGAGCGACGTCGGCGTGGTCGTCGCCCGTGCGCTGGGCGAGTGGCTGCGCGATCAGGGCGCCGACTCCGGCCCGGCGGAGCCGTGGGCCTACGGCGTGCTCGGCATGGTGCACGTGACCACCGAGTGGTGGCTGGATCGTCGCACGCTCAGTCGCAGGGACCTCGTCGAGTACCTGACGGCGCTCCTCTGGAGCGGCCTGGCCGGCAACGGCCTCTCGAGCGGCGACCTGACGGGCGACGAGCCGGCCGGCGACCGATGATCCGGTGGGGCCGATGATCGACCTCGACCTCGTGCGGGCCGACACACCGTCGGTACTCGAGCGCACCTTCCTGAACCACGCCGGCGCGTCTCCGAACGCGGATCCCGTGCTCGAAGTCGTCATCGCCCATCTGCGCGACGAAGCCCGTCTGGGAGCCTACGAATCGGAGGTACTCCGACGCCCCGACCTCGACCGAGCCCGCGGATCGGTCGCGACGCTGCTCGGTTGCGCCGACACCGACGTGGCCTTCGCCACCAGCGCCACCGACGCCTGGGAACGTGCGTTCTGGGCATTCCGATGGGCGCCCGGCGACGTCGTGCTGACCTGCCGCTCGGAGTACGTCACCAACGTCCTGAACCTGCTCGCTGCACGGGACCGGTTCGGCATCCGGGTGGAGCTCGTCGACGACGACCCGAGCGGAGCGATCGACGTTGCCGACCTCCGACGACGACTGGAGGACCCGGCCGTCCGGCTGGTTGCGGTGAGCCACGTGCCGACGCAGGGTGGGCTGGTGAACCCGGCAGCGGAGGTCGGCGCCGCGTGCCGCGACGCCGGCGTGCCGTTCCTCCTCGACGCCTGCCAGTCCGTCGGCCAGATGGTGCTCGACGTGGACGCCCTCGGCTGCGACGTGCTGACCGCCACGGGCCGCAAGTACCTGCGGGCCCCCCGAGGCACCGGGTTCCTCTACGTGCGCCCGCAGCTCGCCGGGCGACTGGCGCCGGCGGCGTCGGGAGGAGCCGAGTGGACCGGCACCGACTCCTACTCGTTGCCCGAAGGCGCCGCCCGGTTCGAGTCGTACGAGCGCTCGATCGCGGGCGTCCTCGGCCTGGGTGCCGCCGTCGACTACGCGCTCGCGATCGGACTGGACGCGATCGAGCGACGTGTGACCACGCTGGCCGACCGGCTGCGCGCCGGGCTCCGCTCCCTGGACGGAGTCGTCGTGCGCGACCTCGGCACCCGACGGTGCGGCATCGTCACCTTCACCGTCGACGGCGTCGACCCGACCGAGGTCCGCGACGCGCTCGCCGTCGAACAGGTGTGGGTGTGGACCACCGAGGCCCGCTTCGCCCGCATCGACCTTCCCGGCCGTGGCATCGAGTCGATGGTCCGCGCCTCGGTGCACTACCTGAACACCGAGGAAGAGGTCGACCGCACGCTCGGGCTGATCGAGCGGATCGCGTCCCGCCGCACCGGTCGAGGCGGCGCGGGGCCGTGAACGAAGTGTTCGATGACCTGGTCGGCTCGATCGACCCGCCGATGTACGTCGTCACCGCCCGAGCGTCGGATGGAGAGCCGGTCGGCTGCCTGGTCGGGTTCGCGACCCAGTGCAGCATCGATCCACCACGGTTCCTCGTGTGCATGTCGGAGCAGAACCACACGTTCGGCCCGGCCATGGTCGCCGAGCACGTCGTCGTGCACGTGCTCCGAGCCACCGACCGAGCGGTCGCCGCGCAGTTCGGTGCCATCACGGCGGACGACCTGGAACGCGGGGGTGTCGACAAGTTCGCCCGGTTCGAGGTGGTGGACGGCCCCGGCGGCGCTCCCGTCATCGTCGGACTCGACTGGTTCGGGGGACGAGTCCTCGAGCGGACCGATTGCGGCGACCACTGGGCGATGGTGCTGGAACCCGTCAGCGGCGATGCGTCGCGGGCAGCGGAGCGGCAGCTCGGACTGCAGGACACCGCCGGATTCCGGGCCGGCCATCCCGACTCCTGACGGACTGCACCGCGCGCGCTCCGGACGTGGGCTGTCGTGCCGGCTGGTTCCCGAGCTCAGGGCCGCCGGAGCAGGTCCCGACTGATCCGCACCCAGGTCCGTTCCCCGCGCTGCTCGCGATCCCACAGCGTGGCGTTGAGCACCGCGGCGCCGACCATCATCCGACCGAGGATGTACAGCCACAGCAGTGCCACGATGGCGACGCCCAGGGGGCCGTAGGTCTGCGACATCCGGCTGATGCGTCCAGCGAAGTAGAAGACGGTGACCCCGTGCAGCAGTTGCATCCCGACACCGACGAGGATCGCTCCGGGCACGAGTCGGACCCAGGACGCTCCCTCCGCTTTGGGCAGCACGAGCTCCACCACGAGGTACAGGGCAGCGGCGATGGCGGCCACGGCGATCGACGCGAGCAGACCTCCACCTGGGGTGCGGGCCCGGATCCACTGAGACGACCCGGCCATGACCACGACGAGCGTCACGATGCCGACACCGACGACGAGGTCCACCGGACGGTTGGCCGACGGCTTGCGCGTCGTCCCCCACGCCAGGTTGTGCACGATCCGCAGGGACTTGATCATCGTGCGCACTGCGAACACCGCAGCGACCAGGCCGACCCAGAGGGTGACCCATCTTCCGCGCTCGGCGTTCTGGCCGACCGTCGACATCGTGGACACGAGCGTCTGGGAGAAGCCCAGCTCGGTGCTCGCCGATCGCTCCGTCCCGCTGGCGTGGAGGAACCCCAGGCCGGCGACGAGGATCAGCAGCAACGGCACGACGAGGAGGAACAGCCGGAACGCGACCGCTCCGGCCAGCATCCCGCCGGCGATGCGCGAGTCACGCTCGTACAGCTCGAAGCCGGCGTCGATCAGCGGTGTCTCGGGACGGGCCGCGACGAGACGTTCGGCGACCTCCGCGGCGCCGTCACGAGCGGCGTCGACTCGGGCCCGACCCCGTTGCACCCTGCTGGGCGACGACTCGTCGTCGTGTCGGTCATCGAACGCCGATTGATGG